>LR134362.1:0-322496 GCA_900637275.1 [Pasteurella] aerogenes | reverse complement strand
AAAGTAAGCCGAATTATTGTGGTTAATGATGATGTGGCGAAAGATAGCGTGCGTTCTACCATGCTTAAAAGCGTTGCCCCTCCGGGCGTGACTGCTCACGTGGTAGATGTCGCCAAAATGGTGCGTGTATATAACAATCCGGAGTATGCCAATGATCGCGTGATGTTGTTATTTACCAATCCAACGGATGTGTTAACGCTGCTGGAAGCGGGATTTGATATGAAATCAATCAATATCGGCGGCATGGCATATAAAGATGGTAAAAAAATGATCACCAGTGCAGTCGCAGTAGATGATAAAGACATTGATGCCTTCAAAGCAATTGATGCTATGGGCGTTGAACTTGATGTGCGTAAAGTCTCGAACGATACTCGTCAGCATATGATGGATTTATTAAAGAAAAACAATTTAATTTAAGGAATTTAGCATGGAAATTTCAACATTACAGATTATCCTCGTGTTCCTCATCGCCTGTATTTGCGGCATGGGATCAATTCTTGATGAGTGGCAAACCCACCGTCCATTAATCGCTTGTACGCTAATCGGCTTGGTCTTAGGCGATATTACCACCGGCATCAAAGTCGGCGGCGCACTTGAGTTATTAGCCCTTGGCTGGATGAATATCGGTGCAGCATTAGCACCGGATGCCGCCTTAGCTTCCGTTATTTCTACTATTTTAGTTATCGTTGGCGGGCAAGATATTTCAACCGGTATCGCCATCGCGATTCCATTAGCGGCAGCCGGACAAGTCTTAACCTATGTCGTACGTGCTATTACCGTTGGTTTCCAACACGCTGCAGATAAAGCAGTACAAAGCGGAGATCTCCGCAAATTGGATTGGATCCACTGTTCCGCGTTAATTTTACAAGCCATGCGTATCGCAATTCCAGCATTAGTGGTCGCGATGACCGCGGGCACTGATGTGGTGCAATCAATGTTAAACGCGATTCCTGAAGTGGTCACAACCGGTCTTAAAATTGCCGGCGGATTTATTGCGGTCGTCGGTTATGCTATGGTAATTAACATGATGCGCGCTGGACATTTAATGCCATTTTTCTATGCTGGTTTTGTCATTGCGGCATTCACCGATTTCAACCTAGTAGCACTTGGTGTACTCGGTACCATTATGGCAATTCTTTATATCCAACTTCACCCAAAATACAACCAAAGCAAACAAGTTGTACAAGTGGTTAGCAATAATAACAACGATCTTGATAATAGATTAGATTAAGAGGGTAAAAAAATGACAACTGAAATTAAAAAAGTAACCCAACGCGATTTAAATGCGGTCGTTCTCCGCTCAAATCTATTTCAAGGTTCTTGGAACTTTGAGCGTATGCAAGCCCTTGGTTTTGCTTATTCTATGGTACCGGTCATCAAACGTTTGTATCCGGATCCAAACTCACAAGAGCGTAAAGATGCAATCAAACGCCATTTAGAATTCTTTAATACTCAACCTTTCGTCGCCGCGCCGGTCTTGGGCGTAACCATTGCGATGGAAGAAGAACGCGCCAACGGTAAACCGATTGACGACGCCGCTATTAACGGGATCAAAGTCGGTTTAATGGGGCCATTAGCGGGTGTGGGCGACCCAATTTATTGGGGAACCGCTCGTCCCGTTTTTGCGGCGCTAGGTGCAGGTTTGGCGGTTAACGGGAATATCCTCGGTCCGATTTTATTCTTTATTCTGTTCAATCTCGTGCGTTTAGCCACTCGTTATTTCGGCGTCACCTACGGTTACAAAAAAGGGTTGAACGTTGTACAAGATATGAGCGGCGGGTTATTACAAAAATTAACTGAAGGCGCTTCCATTCTCGGTCTGTTTATCATGGGGGCGTTGGTGCAAAAATGGACAAGTATTAATGTTCCACTCGTGGTTTCCGTGATTGAAAAACAAGATGGAACCGTTGAAACGACCACTGTTCAATCCATCTTAGACAGCTTAATGCCGGGTTTGTTACCATTATTGCTCACCTTTGCCTGTATGTGGTTATTGCGCAATCGTGTGAACGCTCTTTGGATTATTATCGGCTTCTTCGTCATCGGTATTTTCGGTGCTTGGACCGGTATTCTGGCTTAATTTTACGCAAGGCACGGGAATGTCTCGTGCCTTTTATTTTTGCTTATCAACATGATAATTAACATTTTTCTCCTAGCTGGGATTTTATTGTTTTTTGCTTTTGCGATTTATGATCAAATCGGCATGGACCGTCTCAAAGGCAAAACCCACTTAAAAGTGCGGTTAGAAAAACGAGCAAAATCAGATGCCTTAATTTTTATTGGATTGATTTTACTATTAATTTATCAAACCCAATCTAATATCAATCCCACTACGCTATTTTTACTCGCTATGCTGATTATTCTCAGCATTTATGCCGCATTTATCCGTTCGCCAATGCTAGTATTAAAAGAAAATGGCTTTTTTTATGGTAATTGGTATTTCAACTATGCGACAATCCATCAAATTAACCTTGCTGAAAAAAACTTACTTGTCGTCGATTTAAAAAATGGAAAACGCTTGCTGATGCAACTCACTAACGAACATGATCGTGAACAAGTCGTGCAATTTTTCGGCGGATACAAATCATAAAAGGAACAACTATGACCGGAATTTATAAACTAAACGGTAGCTTACAACATTATATTTGGGGCGGAAAAGATTATCTTCCTAACTTCTTGGGACAGCCAAAAACCGAGGCGCATTATGCAGAATGGTGGCTTGGCGCCCATCCCTCTGCCCCATCCATGATTGAGGTCAACGGAACCCAACAACCTTTAACACAATTTTTAAGTCAAAATCCGACCGCACTTGGTCAATCCAGCCGCGCTCGTTTCGGCGATGAACTACCATATTTGCTCAAAATTCTTGACGTTGAAAAACCGCTTTCTATCCAATTGCACCCCACCAAACAGCAAGCTGAAATTGGATTTGCACGCGAAAATGCAGCATTTGTTGATTTAAAAGATCCAAAGCGCACCTATAAAGATCGTAATCATAAACCAGAAATGATGATCGCCTTATCAGATTTTTGGCTGCTCCATGGGTTCAAACCCAAAGCGCAAATTATCGCTACATTGCAACAACGTCCCTCATTAAACGCGCTAGCAGAAAAGCTCCAACAGCAAGATCTGCATTCTTTTTACGCACAAATTATGCAAGCGGATCAAGCGCAGTTAGCAAGTTGGTTATTGCCGATTATTGCTGAACATAAAGTGCGGTATAAAAATAACCAATTTTCTTTGGATAATCCGGATTATTGGGTGTTGTACTGCATGGAGACCATGGAAATTTCCGAAGATAAATTAGATGCCGGACTGGTTTGTTTTTATTTATTTAATATTGTACAGGTCAAACAAGGTGAAGGTATTTATCAAGATGCCGGCATTCCTCATGCCTATTTACGCGGTCAAAATATTGAATTGATGGCGTGTTCTGACAATGTTATTCGTGGCGGATTAACGCCGAAACACGTGGATATTCCAGAACTACTCAAAGTAGTCGATTGCCGCGAAATTATTCCGCAAATTATTCCGGCTGCAGATGAGCAAAACGCCATCATGACCTATGACACACCGGCTGAAGATTTTGCTTTAAGCAACTTACGTTATCAGGCGCAAAACCAACTAGATTTACACGCGCAAAGTGCCGAGATTTTATTGGTGATGGAAGGTTCGCTAAAAATTCGCCAAAATCAGACCGCACTTGAATTAAAACAAGGCGAATCGGCGTTTATTTGTGCTGGCTGTGACTATCAAATAGAGGGCAACCAGCGTGGCTATGCGGTGATCGCAAAATTGCCTTAATTGCCTTAATTGCCTTAATTGCCTTAATTGCCTTAATTGCCTTAATTGCCTTAATTGCCTTTTGCATCATGGTGGGTGTACTTGCCCATCATGATTCAGGAAGATAGCCCGTATCCTGCAAAGTTGGGTTTTCCGCCCCTTGTTTTGCTAATTGATCGCAAATTTCATTTTCGCGATGTCCGCTATGCCCTTTCACCCATTGCCAATGAATATTATGACGTAAAATGGCTTGATCCAATTGTTGCCATAAATCCTGATTTTTTACCGCTTTTCCACTACTTGCCTTCCAGTTATTCCGCTTCCAATTAAAAATCCACTGTGTAATCCCGTTTTTCATATACTGGCTATCACTATGCACCATCACCTCGCAAGATTCGGTTAAGGTATTTAACGCCTCGATCACTGCCAACAATTCCATCCGATTGTTTGTGGTCAAAAAATATCCTTTTGAAATCTGTTTTTCATGCTGTTTATAGCGCAATAAAATGCCAATCCCACCTCGTCCCGGATTCCCCAAGCAAGAACCATCGGTAAAAATATCAATCTTTTTTCGTACCATCTGTTGATTTTAACTATTCATTTCAATTAAATGAGGCGATAATACCGCAAAATAAATGAAAGAGATAGCAAAACCCATGAGCATTGAAATAAATCCGACACGACAAATCATACTGGATACAGAAACTACCGGGATGAACCAATTCGGCGCCCACTACGAAGGGCATTGCATCATCGAAATTGGCGCAGTGGAAATGATCAACCGACGTTATACCGGACGCAAATTACATTTGTATATCAAACCGGATCGACCGGTGGATCCTGAAGCGATTAAAGTGCATGGCATCACCGACGAAATGTTGGAAGATAAACCGGATTTTGCCGCGGTAGCACAAGAATTTGTGCAATTTATTCAAGGCGCTGAATTGCTGATTCATAACGCGCCCTTCGATGTCGGGTTTATGGATTATGAATTTGCCAAACATCATATTAATGTCAAAACCCACGATATTTGCACCGTCACGGATACACTACAAATGGCGCGCCAAATGTATCCCGGTAAACGTAATAGCTTAGATGCACTTTGCGACCGTTTGCATATTGATAACAGTAAGCGTACATTGCACGGAGCGTTACTTGATGCGGAAATCTTAGGTGATGTTTACTTGGCGATGACCGGCGGGCAAACCAGTTTATTTGATGACACTGAAGCTGAAATGCCGCAAGTGGAAACTGAAATCTATGAGCAAAGTGCGGTCAGTTTTTCGCCAGATTTAGTGCGTTTAATGCCGACCGAGGAGGAAGAAAAAGCCCATTTGGATTACATTCAATTAATCAATAAAAAAAGCAATAACCATTGTTTGTGGACAAAAACTCATGAGGATGAAAAAGTACATTAGGCAAAATGCTTATGGATTAAGCAAATAACTGATAAAGCATAAAAAAAAGTTGACGAACATCCCTTTCACGATTATCATTTGCTCCACCTGTGCGGAGTGGTAGTTCAGCTGGTTAGAATACCTGCCTGTCACGCAGGGGGTCGCGGGTTCGAGTCCCGTCCATTCCGCCAATTTTACCTATATCCGGAGCGGTAGTTCAGCTGGTTAGAATACCTGCCTGTCACGCAGGGGGTCGCGGGTTCGAGTCCCGTCCGTTCCGCCACTTTCATTAAAGTCCTTTAGATTGCCATTTCAATATAAAAGTCAATCAGATAGAATGCTCTTTCTGTCATACTTTACAGCTTAATAATAAGCTTTTACCATTTTAATTCCCGTTACAATTCTATTTTGCGTTTAAGTTCAAACATAAAAAAATCCGACCTAAGTCGGATTTTTATTGTATTCAATCAACGATTATAAATCATCAATAACTACATACACTTTGGTTGTTGGTCCATGAACGCCAACCACTTTTACCAATTCAATATCGGCGGTGGAACTTGGACCGGAGATGATATTGATACAAGACGGCATTCTTTCTCCTTGCTGTGCTTTAGCGTGCAATATTTCTGCTAATTGCGCAACACGAGGAAGAATGGTACTTTTGCGTAATACGACAATGGATTTTTCTGGTAATAAACTGACCGAACGTCCGCGATCTTTATCGGAATAAAGTACGATCCCGCCCGATTCAGCCAATCCGTATTCTGCATAAGCAATTCCAATATTCGCTTTTTCAGCCTGCGCTAAATTTTCATCACCTTTTGCTGGATCCCAAATATGAGTAGTGTATTTTTCACAAATCGCTTGCGTTAAACCTAAGGCATCCAAACGGTTATCATTATTTAACACAACTTCACCGCCACCGTATTTTTCACACACCTCGATAAGCGTTGCTTGAACGTTTTCTTGTTTAGTTTCAACCACATCCACCATCATGACTTTAGCAAAATTAAGGAAAGCTTGGCAACGCTCAGCTTGTGATAATTCGGTTAAGCGGGTTTTCGGGTAATCATTTTCCCATTTCGGCATTGGTTCCGGAACCAGTTGACGCGGGCGTCCCATTTTCTCTGCAAGTTTATTTAAAAAATCTTCTCTATTTTGCAAATCCATTATTTTGACCCTCTGTTATTGAACCAATCTCTGAAACTTTGTCCCTCTGCACTTGGCAAATCACGCGCTTTTGTCCATTCCGCTAATGCACCGATTTGTACAGGTGCTTTACCGTTTTTGATAAATTTCGCTGCCATTTTTGCTCCAACATTAACGCCGATTTTCCATAATGTTGGATGGGAGTTCGCAAAATTAAAGCCAAAGATAGACAAGCGTTCTGCACTCGGCGTCATTCCATTTTGAGCAATATGCTCACGATGTTTCAAAATAAGTTGCGCCAATGGAATTTTTACCGGACAAACTGAATTACAGGCAGTACATAATGAACAAGCATATGGCAATTCTTTAAATTCTTCATATCCGCCAAGTAATGGTGAAATAACGGAACCAATTGGCCCCGGATAGATAGAACCGTATCCATGACCGCCAATTTGACGATATGCCGGACAGGTATTTAAGCAAGCCCCGCAACGGATACAACGTAAAACTTCTTTAAATTCACTTTCTAGAATTTTAGAACGCCCGTTATCAACAATCACTAAATGGAATTCTTCCGGACCGTCAGTTTCTCCTTCAAGGCGAGGACCGGTTAACCAAGTATTATAACCGGTTAATTTCGCCCCAACCGCACTGCGCGCCAGCATTGTAATCAACACATCCACTTCTTCAAAAGTCGGCGCAATACGTTCCATTCCCATAACTGCAATATGCGTTTTCGGTACAGTTGTGGCTAAACGCAAGTTCCCTTCATTCGTCACCAAGCAAACGCTTCCCGTTTCTGGTACCGCAAAGTTACAACCGCTAATCCCAATATCCGCTTCTAAAAAATCTTCACGAATTTTTTGGCGAATAAATAAGGTCATCGCTTCCGGCGTTTCGGGACCATCATAACCTAATTTTTCTTGTAATACTTTTTGGATTTGGTAACGATCTTTATGAATTGCCGGTACTACAATATGAGAAGGCTTATCGCCAGCCACTTGTAAAATATATTCACCCAAATCCGTTTCAATAACCTTAATACCTTCCGCTTCCAATACATGGTTCATGCCGATTTCTTCTGTCACCATGGATTTGGATTTAACGATTTTTTTCGCTTTTTTAGCTAAGGCTACTTGGCGAATATAGTTAGTGGCATCTTCTGCGGTTTCAGCAAAAAATACTTTACCGCCATTTTGCATCACTTTCTCGCTCAATTGATACAAATATGCATCTAAATTAGCTAAAACATGATTACGGATCTGTTTGGATAAACTACGCCATTCTTCCCAATGCCCTAATTCATTTGCCATATTTTGACGATTGGCGCCAATACGCTCTTGCGCCATCACAATGGCTTTGCGCATAATTTCATTATGAATTTGTTCATCAACTCGTTGTTTAAATGCAAGATTACTGGTTTTTAATGTCATCTTAATTTTCCCCCTGCATCAACACTTCGGCAATATGCATCACCTTAATATTTTTCCCTTCACGACGTAAACGCCCACCAATATTAATCAAGCAACTCACATCCGCACCAATTAAATAATCCGGCTCAACCTCGGCAAGGTGCTCAACTTTTTCCTTAACCATTTCCCCTGAAATTTCAGCCATTTTTACCGAGAAAGTACCGCCAAAGCCGCAGCACGTTTCCTGATTTTTAATCGGTAATAACTGCAATCCTTTCACCTTTTGCAATAAGGCAATTGGCTCATCCACAATACCTAATTTGCGAAATAAACTACACGAAGGATGATAAACCGCCTTGCCCGGTAAATAGGCGCCGACATCTGTAACCCCAAGGGTATTAACAATAAAATCAGTGAGGTCATGAAAACGTTCTGCGACTTTTTTCGCCCGCTCCGCCCATTGCGTTTCACCAAAACGTTCAAAATATTCTGGATAATTTTTAATCGCATAGACACAAGAACCTGCTGGCGCAACGATCGGATAATCATTCACCTCAAAAGTTTTCACTAAGTTTCTCATCCCCTCAAGCGCCTGTTTGGTATAGCCGCTGTTAATCGCCGGCTGCCCACAGCATCCTTGTTTTTCTAAAAAAATAATGTTGCATCCTAGCTTTTCTAGCAATAGCACGCTATTTTTGGCTACACCTGATTTCACCACATCAGCAATACAGGTCACATAAAAATTCACGTTCATAATTACTCCAATAATTGCCTTAAAATAAAGAACAGGTATAAATATCAAGATACTTATACCTGAAAACATTCAATTTCGATTATACACCATAAAATAATGGAATAACTGTCAAAGCGACGAGCGCGGCAATAATACCGTAAACCACCATTGGCACAACAGTTTGTTTAATAATCGCCCCTTCTTTATTGTTAATATTCAATACGGAACTTACTGCAACGATATTATTAATACATACCATATTCCCCATTGCACCGCCGACAGATTGTAACGCCAACACAACAGAAGCAGAAAGTCCGGTAATTTGAGCAGTTGATAACTGTACACTACCGAATGTCAAGTTGGATACAGTATTTGAACCAGAGAAGAATGCCCCAACCGCTCCTAAATAAGAAGCAAACCATGTCCAATATTCACCGGTTGCATCAGCAAAACTTTGCCCAATGATTTTTACCATAGAATTATCACCGCCCACCAACATTAAGTTCACCATAATCAATGCACCAACTAAAGCAAAGAATGGATTGCGCGTTTGTTTAAAGCTACTTGAGAAAATCTCTTTAACCTTGCTGCCGGAAAGGGCAAAGACCGGAATAGCAATTAACACAGAAACAACAAACGGAATTAATGCCGGTACATACAGTAATTTATAATTAGCACTAATGGCCGTATCAAAGATATTTTTCAAACTAAAGACTAAACCTTGGCTAATATCAAACACCCCTAAAGAACCTAACTTCACGCTAAACCAAGAAGTCATATCGTTCATCATTTCTTTAAACGGCAATTGTTGCAAGCGAGTTACGATCAAAATCACAATCAATAAACCAGTTGGGAATAAGGCTTTGGCAACTTCGCCTATTGTCGTGGTATTGTTTAATTTATTTTCCACTTTCGCCAATCCGATCCCTTTATTAGCTAGGAATACGGAAATAAATAAACCAATTGCACCGCCCACTAAAGATGGGAATTCATAGTTGACTTGTGCCAATAAAAAATAAGGAACGACACAAGAGAAAATGGATAAATAAACATAAACAATATTTTGGCGAATTTCTTTACCGGTGGCAATAAAACGCAAGGCCATCACAGGGACCACGATCGCGGCAAACGAGTGAATTAATGCAGTCATTGAACCGATTTCCAAAATTTGTGCTTCAGGCAAATTTAACGGACCAAAACCAAACCAAGTTGGCGTCCCCACCGCACCGAAAGAAACCGGTACTGAGTTCATCACCAACGCTAACATCGCAACTTTCAATGGAGGAAAACCTAAGCCAACTAAAATTGGCGCTGCAATTGCCGCCGGCGTACCAAAACCACTCGCCCCTTCAATCATAAATGCAAATGCCCAACCAATAATCATCGCCTGCGCAATTGGGTTCGGATTAATATTTCCCAACCATTTACGCAATGTATCCGTTGCCCCAGAAACTTCAGAAAAACGATTAAATAAAATCGCACCGAAAATAACGGTAATCGGTGTTTGCACCGCCACTAACGCAGACACAATATTGGCACTGACAAGTTGAATATCCGTACCAAAGAAAATTAATTGAATAATTAACACCACTACTGCAATCCAAGGCAATGCCACATAAGATGGAAGGGCGTTACGTTTTACCATCAAATAAATTAATAAAACGATAGGAAAGACACTCAGAAAAAGAGCCATAAATACACTCCTACATAAAAAAATATTATTGTGTGTTATTCGAGGAGGCTCATTCTAGTCTAATTTTAAATTTACGTAAGAAGTTTGTTAAAAAATTACGACAAAGATCACAATATTTTTACCAAAATATAACATTATTTGAAAAATTAAAAAATATTTAATTAAATATGGTGAATATTTAAGCAATAAAATAAAGTATCATCAATTAAAATAAATTAGGGTCTGTTGAACATTCATAGCTTCAACCAAACATATGCACAGGCCAAAGCAACATTGCTACTGTAGCTGCTTTTTAGCTTATCATAGCGAGTTGCTAAGCCTCTAAAGTGCTTTAATGTCGCAAACATATTCTCCACGACATGTCGCGCTTTATAAATATGCCAGTCCATATGCCTATTGTCTTTTAAACTATTCTTTCTATTAGGAATGTTTGGATGAACTCCGTTTTTTAATAAACTGGTTTTAAAATCTTCCGAGATATATCCTCGATCAGCATTAAGGATTTTTGTCTCCTTTAACTCAACTTTTTTAATCAGCTCAGGAGCTACTTTAACATCATGAGTCGCTCCATCACTTATCAAAAAATCCAAGGGATTTCCATGAGCATCGACGATCATATGAATTTTAGTGCTGTTACCGCCGGCACTTTTGGCGATAGCCTCTGACTTAGGACTACTCGCACCAGCACTACTTTGATGCGCTCGAATGTGGGTTCCATCAATAGATAACCACTCCATATCCGGATCTTTAATAAGTTGTTTAAAAATTTTGGTGAATTTATCCAATTTTGTCCATCTTCTAAAAGTTTTAAAAACAGTATTATACTTTCCAAAGCATTCTGGTAAATATCGCCATGGGCAGCCTGTTTTCAGGCGATATAAGATTCCTGTGAAAATATTTCTTAAATTTGGTTTGTCATAGATATTCAAATCTAGGATAATAGGCTTTAGTTTCAACCAAAGCTTGTCATTAAGTAATGTTTGAAGCATAAGAATAGAGAGTTAGTATTATTTTTTGCGATTACATTTTACTACTCTCTATTTTTTTATTTCAAATGTTCAACAGACCCTAAATTTTGACCGCACTTTATTCAAAATATGTATACTTTTTATTCACCAAAATAAGAATTAATGAATTGCCTTAATTGGTAAATAACGATATTTTAAATGAATAATTAAAAAGAAAATCGTTCCAATCATCGCTAATATACCGCCGATAATACCAATATAATTTAGCCCTAAATTGGTCATAATTTGCTGACCGATTAAGGCGCCGCCACCAATCCCGATATTATAAATACCGGAAAAAATCGCCATCGCCACATCCGTTGCATCTGGCGCCAATTGTAAGACGCGCACTTGCAAACTTAAGCCGATACCAGCGATACCAATCCCCCAAATTAAGACCAAAACAAATAATAAGGTGTGCTGTTGGCTAAATAATAATAAAGAAAATAACGCTACAGTTAAAATTCCCATGGACAATAATAAAAACTTAGCTGGCCCAAACCGATGGTAACGATTAAATAATAAACTGGCGACAATACCGGATAAGCCAAATATTAATAATATTCCTGTCGTTAAACCCGCTGGCATTTGGCTAATATGTAGCATAAAAGGTTCAATATAACTATATACGGTAAAATGTGCGGAGATAATAATAATGGTTAAAATATATAAACCTACCAAAAAAGGACGTTTAAATAATATTGGTACACTATGAATAGTTCCGGCATTTTTGCTCACTAAGTACGGTAATAATTTATACAAAAATAACAAAATCACCACCGCTACCACGCCAATTAAGGCAAATGTTACACGCCATCCAAACATTTGCCCAATCAATCTGCCTAATGGTAAACCGAGAACCATCGCCAATGCACCGCCCATCGCCAATAACCCCAACGCTTGCGCTTTTTTATCTTTCGGCGCTAATCGCACTACCAAGGATGCAGTAATCGCCCAGAAAACCGAATGCGCAATCGCCACGCCAATACGCGAAATCAGCAACACCCAATAATTCCAAGCAACCGCAGATAAAATATGGCTGGCGATAAACAAAATAAAGAGTTTAATCAATAAGCTACGACGCTCTAATTTTGCAGTCAACAACATAAATGGTAGCGATAACAACGAAACGATCCAAGCATAAATCGTGATCATCAAACCAACTTGCGACACGGGCATAGAAAAGCCTTCGGCAATATCCGACAATAAGGCGACAGGAATAAATTCAGTGGTATTGAAAATAAAGGCAGAAAATGCCATACAGATAACTCGCCAGAGCTTAACGCGTCTGACAATTTTAGGCGATAACATGAGAAATTAAGTCCGAGAAAATAAAGACCTATTTTATCATTTGAACAAAAAATGTAAATTTTTTCCGGCTAATTCAGCAACTTTTCTCGCAATAAAGATCGCAGCTGATCGCGGAAATTTTTATTAAATTTAATGTCATATTGTGGCGAATCGCAGCGATCAAAAAAGCGGATCGGCAACACAAATTTTGGATATTCACGCAATCCAATATTCAAAGTCACATCACATTGCATCGCAAACCAATCAGACATACCGCGCCCTTGCGCCACAATTGTTGAAGTATCCAACTCAATATCATCAAACAGCAATTTTCCGCCTTCCCAACGGGATTGCACGGTTAATTTGTTAAACGCGGTGTCCATATTTTTACTTTGCAACGCTTGCTCATCATAATTGATCGGCAAATATTGAGCGACTAAGGAAAGCAAATTTAAACCTAACAATTTCCCCTTGTGCGTTTCTGAATGAAATTCACTTTCCAACAAATTTCCGTTTTGCCACAACATTGCGGCGGAAAAATCAGTACTTCCGCTGGCAATTACCGGCAACTTCACCGCGGTTAATACACGTTCTAGAGGCATTGCATTTAGCCACAAAAGTGCGGTCATTTTTTTATCTGAATGTTCTTGCCAGCGCCCTGTGATCGTACAATCTTGACATAATTGCGTAACAGATACTTCTTGGCGCGTCGTATCCAACAAGATTTTCGGCGATCCTAATAACGCCTGATTGAGGTTGAGATCTCGAATCACCATCACATACTTTGTCGTCTCCTTCTGCTCAATTCGGCTTTCATTCCACGCCATAGCAAATTGACGATTTCCATTATATGTTGGCTTTTGCAAATCTAATGAAATTTTGACCGCACTTACTGCTAATTGACGATTTCCCAAGGTAAAATTTGCAGAAAAACGCAGTTTATCTTGCGTCGGTGAGCTGAGATTTCCGTTGAGATGAAAATTAATTTCTGCCAAAGTGCGGTCAAAATTTAACGGATTTTTAAGACTTTCCAAAAAGGATGCCCAATTATCCGACGATAAATTGGTATCGGAGAATTCCACATCCTGCAAAATCCAATCTGTGGCGAAAAAATGCCCTTGTGACAATTGAAGTCGATCGAGGACAAAACGCCCGCCAAGTAAGGGAAATAAAGCTAGTTTCACGGTGGCTTGTTTAAAGCCAATACGTTGATCTTGATAAGAAAAATGCGGAGATTCAAGGGAAATTTGCGGGGTGGGGAAAAAATGCAAATTAAGCGAGGAAAATTGAATTTGCTGCTTATTGAGCAAGGCGATAACTTGCTCGCGCACGCTGTTTATTTGCACATAAAGAAAGGCAGAAAGTGCTAAAATGATAACAATTACCCCGCTAGTCACTTTCTTTATCATCTTGATTTCCTTCTTATTTATCTTCATCAATGCGGCTAGCTACCGCATTTTGTTGGTTTTTATATTTCGCATTTTGCCGACGATTATAAGGTCTTGCTGCCTCGCCGCTTAAGACTTCAAAGCTTAAAGCACCAATGACCATATTCGGGCGCAATGCCAACGGCAATTTGCCGGAATTAAAAAATTCCAACACAATTTTCCCATGCCAACCCGGATCGATACGGTGTGCGGTGACGTGAACCATCAAGCCTAAACGCGCAAGAGAAGAACGACCGTCTAACCAGCCGATAATATTCGCAGGTAAGGTCACTTCTTCCAACGTTGTAGCTAAAGCTAAATCACCGGGATGCAAAAAAAAGGCTTCATTTTCGGCAATGATAATTTCCTCACTCATTACCGCCTCCAATTGCGCTGAGACTTCTTCTTTCGGTCCGCTTAAATCAATATAAGGCGCAGAATGTTCACGAAAAACGCGAAAAGAATTGCCCAATCTGACATCCACTGTCGCGCCATTAATCTTATCATTACTTGGTCTTGGCACCAGCGAAATCCACCCCTCATCCAAATAACGCTCAATATCGGTATCACATAATCTCATAATTTTCTCTATTTTTTCCCTAGCAAATGTCGAATTTGTGCCTTTAACATATTGATTGCAATGCGATTTTTACCACCGCGAGGAACCACAATATCCGCATACTGTTTCGACGGTTCGATAAATTGTAAAAACATTGGGCGAACCGTAGCACGATATTGCTCGATCACCGATTCCAATGAACGTCCACGTTCTTGCATATCGCGTTTTAAGCGACGAATAAAACAAATATCCAACGGGGCATCAACGAACACTGACACATTAATTTCTTGTCTTAAACGCTCGTCCGTCAACAACAAGATGCCTTCTACGATAATCACTTTTTTAGGTTCAAAATGAGTCACTTGATCCGTACGCGTATGTTCAACATAACTATACACCGGAATATCCACCGCTTGACCACTTTTTAACGCTTTTAAATGAGCAATTAATAAATCACGATCCATGGAATTAGGGTGGTCATAATTTGTTTTTACTCGTTCCTCCATGACAAGATGACTTTGATCTTTGTAATAGCTGTCTTCGGAAATAATTCCAATTGCCCCTTCGCCTAGCTCATCACGAAGCTCACGATAAATGGTAGTAGCAATCAAACTTTTACCAGAAGCCGATGCGCCGGCAATAGCGATAATAATACAAGATGATAAATCGGACATAATGTAACCTAAATAAATAAAATTACTTCACATTATAAATAAAAAATCGTAAAAAAAGCGATTTTTTTACCATTTTTCACTAAATAAGAAAATTATTTTTCATTTTGTGAAAAAGTTCACGGTATTTGTTATCCATTTGCTATAGCATAAATGAAATTGACGTTTGAAGTCCGTTTGAGATCCGTATTAATCTAATCAAGGAACTGTGGAGGTTTCAATGAAAATAAAAGCAATTTCTCTTGCAATTTCGACCGCACTTTTAACCGCAGGTTTAGTATTTAGCGCACAAGCAAACGCTAAAGGACGCTTGGTGATGTATTGTAGTGCTACCAATGAAATGTGCGAAGCAGAAGCCAATGCCTTTGGTGAAAAACATGATGTCAAAGTCTCTTTTATTCGTAACGGTTCGGGCAGTACCTTTGCCAAAATTGAAGCGGAAAAAAATAACCCACAAGCGGACGTTTGGTATGGTGGAACCTTGGATCCACAATCACAAGCCGGGGAATTAGGTCTATTGGAAGCCTATCGTTCGCCGAATGTGGATCAATTAGTGGAACGTTTCCAAGATCCGGCAAAAGTAAAAGGTAACTTAAGTTCAGCAATTTATATGGGAATTTTAGGCTTTGGCGTGAACACTGAACGTTTGAAAAAACTCGGTATCACTGAAATACCAAAATGCTGGAAAGATTTAACCGATCCGCGCCTGAAAGGTGAAATTCAAATTGCCGACCCGCAAAGCTCCGGCACCGCTTATACCGCGATCGCCACCTTCGTCCAATTATGGGGTGAAGATGAAGCCTTTAATTACTTTAAACAATTGCATCCAAATATTTCCCAATATACCAAATCGGGAATTGCGCCATCACGTAATACCGCGCGTGGAGAAACAACGATTGGTATCGGTTTTTTACATGACTATGCGATGGAAAAACAACAGGGTGCACAAATGGAGCTGATCGTGCCTTGTGAAGGTACCGGTTATGAATTGGGCGGTGTAAGCATTCTTAAAGGTGCGCGCAATATGGAAAATGCCAAATTGTTCGTAGATTGGGCGTTATCCAAAGAAGGACAAGAAGTGGCATGGAAAAAAGGGAATTCACTTCAAACCTTAACCAATACTACCGCAGAACAATCGCCATCAGCCTTTGACCCAACAAAATTGACCCTAATCGACTACGATTTTGAAAAATTTGGCGCAGCAGACGAGCGTAAACGCTTGATTAGCAAATGGGTTGATGAAATCAAATTGGCAAAATAATACTGCTATTCAAACCACTTTAAAGTAGGTGAAACTTACTTCACCTACTTTTAGTCATTGCTGTAAGCTATCTCTATTTAGCCCTATCATCATACAATAAAGGAGAACAAGATGAAAAAAGCTAAAATTTTAACCGCACTTTCTGCCATTGCATTAAGCAATATTGCCCTCTCAACGCAAGCTTTTGCGGAAGGTCGCTTGGTTGTCTATTGTAGTGCGCAAAATATCGTTTGTGAAAAAGAAGTTCAAGCATTTAGCAAAAAATACGATGTCAAAACCTCGCTCATTCGTAATAGTTCCGGCAGTACCTTAGCCAAGCTAGAAGCAGAAAAAAATAATCCACAAGCAGATGTCTGGTATGGCGGTCCTTTTGACACACATTTACAAGCTGGAGAACTAGGGTTATTAGCCAATTATACCTCACCCAAAATGAGTGAAGTCATGCCTCAATTCCAAAAATTAGGTAACGGTCAAAGTTCAATTGTTTACATGGGCGTTCTCGGGTTTGGCGTCAATACCGAACGCTTGAAAAAATTAGGTTTTGAACAAGTACCAAAATGTTGGAAAGATCTCCTTGATCCTCGTTTAAAAAATGAAATTCAAATTGCAGATCCACAAAGTTCCGGAACCGCTTATACCGCCATCGCTACTTTTATTCAACTTTGGGGAGAAGATGAAGCCTTCAATTACTTGAAAAAATTGGATCAAAATATTTCGCAATATCCAAAAGCCGGTACCGCACCATCGCGTAATACTGCGCGCGGAGAAACTGCTGTTGGTATTGGTTTTATGCAAAATTATTCCTTTGAAAAAGAAAACGGCGCGCCAATTGAACTTGTCGTTCCTTGTGAAGGTACCGGATATGAATTAGGTGGTATTAGCGTTGTTAAAAATGCGCGTAATTTAAATAATGCGCAGCTATTTGTAGACTGGGTAATGTCAAAAGAGGCACAAGAGTTATCTTGGACCGAAGCTCAATCTCATCATGTGCCAACTAATGTCAATGCAACTCCATCACCATTTGCATTAAAACCAACGGATCTGAATCTGATTAACTACGATTTTGACAAATTCGGTTCCAACGATATGCGCCGTCGTTTAATTGATAAATGGGTTACTGAAGTCAAATTAGCTAAATAGCTCTTTCTTATGGAGGTATTATGAGAAAGCAGATACAATTATTTCAATCAAGCTTTTTTTGGATTTTATTGGCCATCATTGGTTTCGCTTGTCTTCCATCTAATGCTTTATATTATGGTCTTTTTGATTCCACCTCGGATGAAATTTGGGATGCAATGGGCTGGTCTGCCCCTAATTTAAGTTGGGCATGGTTTGCCTCATTGTTTCTTGTACCACTATTATCTCGCTTATTCGCAAATAAAGAAGAACGAATACAAGGTATTGCAGAATTTTCTGCGGTTATTGCTATTTTTTGTTTTATCTTTGTATCTGCGATCTTAGCTAAAATCAGTTTGGGTTATTCCATCTTTATCTTGATTGTGGCGTTAATTGCCCTTGCAACAAACGCACTGGCAAAAATGAAAGTAATGCAAAGTGACAAATTCATTTTGGCATCACTAATTAGCATTATTCTCCTCATCTTTTTCTTCATTGTATATCCGACTTTCGCTATTTTTATTTCGATGTTTTACAATGGAGAAGAATTTGTCCCAAGCCAAGTTTTAACCATCTTGCAGCAACCTTATATCTTAAGAATTATCGGTAATTCATTAAGTGTTGCTGCAACCATTGGGGTACTGGCAACTTTCTTTGGCTTAATTTTTGCCCTTTACACCACAAGAATTGCCAAACGTACCGCGTTTATCGGTAAGATTTTCTCAATTTTACCCATCGTAACGCCGCCCTTTGTTGTCGGATTAGGCGTAACCTTAATGTTGGGACGCTCAGGCTATGTGACCGAATATTTAGTTGAATATCTCGGTTTTAATAGCAATTGGTTATACGGTTTCACCGGTATCGTAATCGCACATACATTGGCGCTTACACCAATGTCGTTTATGATTTTAGAAGGCGCATTAAAATCCATCCATCCATCAATTGAGGAAGCCTCTTACACGCTACGCGCTAACCGCTATCAAACATTTTTTAATATTATTTTCCCATTACTAAAACCAGCATTAGCTAATTCATTTTTAGTCGTCGCTATTCAATCACTTGCTGATTTTAGTACACCATTGGTTCTCGGCGGAAGTTTTGATGTTATTTCATCACAAATCTACTTCTATATTGCTGGTTCACAACTGGATTACGCATCAGCCAGTACCTTGGGAACATTATTATTAATCTTCTCTCTCTCGATCTTTATCATTCAATATTTGTGGATCGGTAACCGTTCTTATGTCACCGTTTCTGGTAAATCTTATCGCGGTGATGTACAAGAACTTCCAAACTTAATGAAATATGTCATTATTTTCTTATTGGCAACCTGGGTAATCTTTAATACGGTTTTATACGGTAGTATTTTCTATGGTAGTTTCACCGTCAACTGGGGAGTAGATTATACGCTCACCTTAAAACACTACATTACCTTGTTCGGTCAAGGATTTAGTGACGGTGCATGGCCATCATTAATCCAAACCGTTATTTTTGCTGCTAGTGCAGCACCGATTACCGCTATCTTTGGCTTGTTGATCGCCTATATCACAGTACGACGCGATTTTAAAGGTAAAAAAACCTTAGAGTTTTTAACCTTACTCTGCTTTGCGGTACCGGGAACCGTTGCTGGGGTGTCTTATATTCTCGCCTTTAATGATGCGCCAATTTATATCACAGGCACCGGACTTATCATTATACTTTCCATGGTAATGCGCAATATGCCAGTGGGGATGCGTGCGGCGATTGCCGGTCTTGGACAACTAGATAAATCCCTTGATGAAGCCTCGCTTTCATTAAAAGGAAGTTCATTTAAAACCATTGTTTTTATCGTATTTCCGCTGTTAAAACCAGCATTATTATCCGCCTTAGTCACCAGCTTCGTACGCGCCATGACAACCGTAAGTGCGATTGTCTTTTTGGTTACCGCGGATACAAGAGTTGCTACCTCTTATATTCTTAACCGTGTAGAAGACGGTGAATATGGCGTTGCCATTGCTTACGGTTCAATTTTAATCGTGGTAATGATGGCAATTATCTTATTCTTCGACTGGATTGTCGGCGATACGCGTATTGCAAAATCTAAGGCGAAAAAAGCGGATTAAAATTGACCGCACTTTACATATATATAGGTTGGACACTTGTCCAGTAATAGCATAACAAATCAAAGTGGTGGGCAGGGATGCCTACACGACTAAACAAAAGGCAGTAACAAATTATGACAGTAAAAAACGATGATTTCTTAGTATTAAAAAATATCACCAAGGCTTTCGGTAAAGCAGTGGTCATTGATAAGTTGGATTTGACAATTAAACGAGGCACGATGGTCACTTTATTAGGCCCATCCGGTTGCGGTAAAACCACCGTTCTCCGTTTAGTGGCAGGGCTTGAAAGCCCAACATCAGGGCAAATATTTATTGATGGCGAAGATGTCACCAAATCGTCGATCCAAAACCGCGATATTTGCATTGTGTTCCAATCCTATGCCCTTTTCCCACATATGTCCATTGGGGATAATGTCGGGTATGGCTTAAGAATGCAAGGTGTTGGCAGCGAAGAACGCAAACAACGCGTTAAAGAAGCCTTGGAGTTAGTCGATTTAAGCGGCTTTGAAGATCGTTACGTGGATCAAATCTCCGGCGGTCAACAGCAACGCGTTGCGCTCGCACGTGCGTTAGTATTAAAACCGAAAGTGTTGTTATTTGATGAACCATTAAGTAACCTAGATGCCAATTTACGTCGCTCCATGCGCGAAAAAATTCGCGAATTGCAACAACGTTTAGGTATTACCAGCCTTTATGTGACCCACGATCAAACAGAAGCCTTTGCAGTTTCTGACGAAGTGATCGTTATGCACAAAGGGAAAATTATGCAAAAAGCACCGGCAAAAGAGCTTTATTTACGTCCAAATTCCCTATTTTTAGCGAATTTTATGGGCGAAAGCAGTATTTTTGACGGGCATTTGCAACAAAATCAAGTCACCGTCAATGGTTATCAATTTACGTTGCCGGATAGTCAACAATTTGGTTTACCGGATGGTGAGTGCTTAGTCGGCATTCGCCCGGAAGCTATCACCTTGCAAGCAACGGGTGATGCCACGCAACGTTGTGAGATAAAAAATGCAGTATATATGGGAAATCACTGGGAAATTGTCGCCAATTGGGGAGGCAGAGATTTGTTGATTAACGCAAACCCAGATAATTTTAATCCGACCTTAAACGAGGCATATATTCACTTGGCCGAGCATGGTGTCTTTTTGTTGAAAAAAGAATAAATCAACAGTTCGATAATCAATTAAAGTGCGGTCATTTTTTCAAGTTTTTGATTAAAAACGAGGTAAAAAATGACCGCACTTTTCGTTTATAAAATAGTATATTCAAATAACATTCTTATATTTTCCAATAAGATGCGTGGTTGTGGCGGAGTGTTTGCATTAATAATAAACGTCAACGCGGCGATGGCAAAAGAGGCGTACATATGCCCTTGAAATTCAATGTCCATATCTTGCCCGAGATCCATATGGCGCATATTTTCGATATATTTTTGCTTTACTAATAAATACATATCTTGCTTTAAATGGATTTTGGGTGCTTTAATTTTCCATAATAGACGAATTTTTTCTTTATTTTGCAATAATACCGGCTGGAGTTCTTGAGTGAAATCGACGCGAGACAAATCGAAACGTTTTTCGAGCAAAGGTAAAAAAACAGTCTGTTGGAATTCATCAATAAGTTGTTTTGCCAAGGCATTTTTATTGGCGTAATGCTTATAAAACGTGGTTCGGTTAATTTGCGCCCCATCTAAAATATCCTGTACCGTAATCTCATCAAAATCTTTTTGTTGTAATAATGTCAGAAAGGTTTGATTGATATTTTTTATCGTTTTAATGACCCGAATGTCCTGTTTATTGCGTATATTCATGTTTTATTCCCTTCATTAAGATAAGCAACAAATTAGTCTATTTTGTATGATTAAGCAACATTTTATTGTTTTTTGGTGATTGCAGATTTGACCTATTTTTTCTAAACTCTTTAATGGTAAGCAGTAACATTTTGGCGGGGAGAAGAAATGAAAAAGTGGTTAATCATACTTTTGATGCTAGTCATTGGTGCTGGTGTGGCATTTTGGCGAATCGGACTGATAAACAATAGTATGCCAGAGGGAATTACCGCTGTTAATGGACGTTTGGAATTAGATCGTATTGATGTAGCAACCTTGTACGCCGGTCGGGTAGAAGAAATTTATGTAGCAGAAGGACAAGCAGTGAGCAAAGATCAGCCTCTCGCCCGTTTATCCACTACGCAAGTAACCGCACAATTAAATATGGCAAAAGCACAAAAACAACGTGCAGTAGAAGCGGTTGCACGCAGCCAAGCGGAAATTGAGTCTTATCGTCAACAGATGAATGTGGCAAAATTGGAATGGAATAACGCGAAAAAATTGAAACGAGACAATTTGGTTTCCGCCACGGAAGTTGAGCGTCGTCAATCAGCCTATCAAGCGGCACAAGCTTCGGTTAATGCAGCACTTGCTGCGCAAGCAGAAGCCCAAGCTGCCGTAGAACAAGCGCAGGCACAAATCGATCAAATCGCGGATATGGATAAGGATATGGTGATTAAATCGCCAATTGATGGACGGGTGGAATACAAAATTGCGGATGTAGGCAATGTGTTGCCTGCCGGCGGGAAAGTCGTTAGTGTATTAGATTTGCATGATGTTTACATCAATGTTTTTTTACCGGCGACACAGTTTAACCAAGTTAAAATAAATGATGATGCGCGTATTGTAATCGATGGGTTGGATGCGGTATTTCCAGCGAAAATTACCTATCTTGCCGCGCAAGCGCAATTTACGCCTAAATCGGTGGAAACTACAGAAGAACGGGCAAAGTTGATGTTCAAAGTGAAGTTGCAAGTTCCGTTAGAGACGGTTAATCAATATCAGAATTTATTAAAAGGTGGAATGACAGCTCTGGGCTATGTGAAATATGATCAGCAAGCCAACTGGCCGGATAATTTGCAGGTTAACTTACCCTAAGCGGAAGTAAGGTGGTGTTTATGGCGGAAAATGCAGTCACAATTGAACGACTAAGCCATGCCTATGGGAAAATACAAGCGTTAACCGAGATATCTTTACAAATTCCGCGTGGCATCAGTGTTGGTTTAATTGGTCCTGATGGCGTAGGAAAATCAACCTTGCTTTCCTTAATTGCTGGTGTGAAAATTGTGCAACAGGGAAATTTGTCGGTTTTTGGTAAAGATATTCGCCAAAAAGCCGATCGTGACAGTCTGTCTTATCAAATTGCCTTTATGCCGCAAGGATTGGGAAAAAATCTCTATCCGACGCTATCCATCAATGAAAATATTGATTTTCACGCCAGATTGTTCGGGCTGCCAGCTAAAGAACGTAAAACGCGTATTCAACGTTTGCTCCATGCCACCGGATTAAGCCCTTTTGCCGATCGTCCGGCGGGAAAATTATCCGGTGGGATGAAACAAAAATTAAGTCTATGCTGTGCCTTAGTACATAGTCCAGACTTGTTGATTTTAGATGAGCCAACAACTGGCGTCGATCCGTTATCGCGCCGGCAGTTTTGGGCATTAGTGGCTGATTTACAAAAAGAAACGCCGGATATGACCGTGATTGTCGCGACCGCCTATATTGATGAAGCGGAGCATTTTGATTATCTATTAGCAATGGATGATGGAAAACTCATCGCCAATGCGCCGACGCAACAAATCATGGCAGATACGCAAACTACAAATTTAGAACAAGCCTACGTGAAATTATTACCAGAGGAAAAGCGAGGGGCGGTAAAAGGGTTAGTTATCCCACCGTTTACTCCGGATCCTAACGAACCACCTGCGATCGAGGCCGAAGGATTAACAAAAAAATTTGGCGATTTTGTTTCGGTGGATCATGTCAGTTTTGTGATTCCCAAAGGGGAGATTTTTGGTTTCCTCGGTTCCAATGGTTGCGGTAAATCTACGACCATGAAAATGCTAACCGGTTTATTAGATGCTACTGAAGGTTCAGCGAAATTATTAGGGAAACCAGTAGACGCCAGTGATATTACCACTAGAAAAAAAGTGGGCTATATGTCGCAAGCCTTTTCGTTGTATGAAGAATTAAGCGTACGACAAAATTTAGAATTACACGCCAAATTATACCAAATTGAAAAAAGCCAATGGGATGATTATGTCAATTCGGCTATGACTCAATTCCATTTAACGGAAGTGGCGGAGCAAAAACCTATTTCTTTACCCCTAGGCATACGTCAACGCCTACAACTTGCTGCCGCCTGTTTGCATAAACCAGAAGTGTTGATTTTGGATGAGCCAACATCAGGCGTAGATCCGGCGGCGAGAGATATGTTTTGGGAATATCTTATTAAGCTATCGCGTGAAGATAAAATTACGATTTTTGTCACCACCCATTTTATGAACGAAGCGGCTCGCTGTGATCGAATTTCGCTGATGCATCGTGGGCGGGTGTTGGATGTTGGTACACCAGAAGAATTACGACAAGGTAAACAAGCAGCAACTTTGGAAGAAGCATTTATTCTTTATTTGGAAGAACAAGCAGATGATATTACCGCGCCGCAACCAGAAGCCTCATCACCTCAAATTGAATCTGTGGTACCAACAAATAAAATCCAAACCGGTTTATTCGCTTGGTTTGCCATTGTGTGGACCTTTGCGTTGCGTGAAGGAAAAGAGTTGTTGCGCGATAAAGTTCGTTTATTTTTCGCTTTAGGCGGACCGACATTAATTTTGGTCGCTATGGCGTCCAGTATCTCTTTTGATATTAATCCGATGAAATTTACCGTCCTTGATCACGATAATACCTCGGAAAGTCGCAAATTTATCGAATATTTTAGCGGTTCGCATTATTTTGTGCCGCAAGATTCCATCTATGCTGTCAGTGATATTAATCGCGTGTTGCAAAGTGCGCAGGTGAAGCTGGTTGTCGAAATTCCGGCAGGTTTTGGACGAGATATGCTAAGTGGACAACAACCAGAAATCGGCTTTTTTATTGACGGAGCATTTCCTGCGGTCGCCGAAAATTTAAAAGGTTCTATCACCGGCGTTTTGGCGCAATATATTAAAGAATATTTTCAATCTCAAGGGGTGAGTATTAATGATCGCAGTATTTTAGAGGTGCGATTCATCTATAATCAAGATTTCAAAAGTATTTTTGCGATCACCCCAGGTGTGATTATGTTAGCGATGATGATGGTGCCGTCAATGATGACCGCACTTGGCGTGGTGCGGGAAAAAGAAATTGGCTCTATTATGAATCTTTATGGTTCGCCGGCCACCCAGCTACAATTTTTGTTCGGCAAACAACTTCCCTATATTCTTCTATCCTTTTTCAGTTACTTGATATTGGTCTGGATAGCCATTATGCTTTTTGGTGTACCGATTAAAGGGTCAAGCTGGGCAATGTTTCTTGGTGCATTTATCGCTCTTTGTGCCTCAACGGGATTTGGCTTGGTGGTTTCCAGTTTTGTGAAATCACAGATCGCAGCACTATTTGCCACCGCAATTGTCATGATGATCCCAACGCTGAATTTTTCCGGCATGATGTATCCAACTGCGACCCTTGATCCCAATGTCTATTTTGCGGCGCATCTTTTCCCGGGTCCTTGGTTTCAAGTCATCAGTTTAGGTGGCTTTACGAAAGGTCTTGGATTTATGGATTTTTTACCCAATTATCTGGCGTTGCTAGCGATTTACTCACTGTATTTATTCTTAGCCACCCGTTTTCTCAAAAAACAGGAGAAATAAAATGCGCTGGTTTAAAAATGTTGCTTATTTATCAGCAAAAGAATTTCGCAGTTTGTTTACTGATCCGGTTCTCATTATTTTGATTATCTATATGTTCTCTGCCGCTTTAATTACTATCGCCAATATGCCGACGACGGAAGTGAAAAATGTGGTAGTAGCAATTGTCGATAATGATCACTCCATTTTATCCCATCGTTTACAAAACAGCTTAGTACCGCCGAATTTTAAGCAAGTAGATGAAATAAAATATGCAGACATTGATCGTGCAATGGACATGGGAGAATACACATTTGTACTGGACATTCCGCCAAATTACGAACGAGATATACTCAAAGGACAAGCACCGAAAATTCAGCTGCTAGTGGATGCAACAGCAATGACGCAAGCCAGTATTGGGAGCTATTATATTAATCAAATATTTACTGAAGAAATTAATCAGTTTTTGAACAATGCAAGCATCCAAAACTTCTCGCCAATTAACGCCGCTATTAATGTATTGTACAACCCTAACCATTCCAGCAAATGGTTTATGGGAACCATGCAATTAGTCGGTAATTTAAATTTATTAATTTTATTACTCGTTGGGGCGGCGGTGATTCGAGAGCGAGAGCGCGGAACCATAGAGCATTTATTAGTGATGCCGGTGACCTCCAGCGAAATTGCGGTATCTAAAATTTTAGCTAATAGTACCGTATTACTTAGCATTTCATTATTATCATTAGTTTTTATTGTACAAGGTGTGTTGGGGGTTCCTATTGAATGGAATGCCATTCCGTTATTTGCATTAGGTATTGTTACTTTTTTATTTTCCGTTTCGGCACTAGGTATTTTATTAGCGATTATCGCACCGACTATGCCGCAGTTTGGCTTATTATGCATCCCGGTTTATGTGGTAATGTATTTATTGTCCGGTACCACCACGCCGCTGGAAAATATGCCACTATTCGTACAACAAATTACGCAATTTTCCCCGACCACAATACTTGGCTCTTATGCTCAAGACGTCCTTTTCCGCAATGCGGGATTGGAATTGGTTTGGGATAAATTAATCAAAATGATTTTGCTGGGTATTGTGTTTCTAACGCTCGCGTTACTACAGTTTAAATCCATGCTCTCAAGACAAGGTTAGAATAAGGAATAAAACATGAAAAAAATCCCCCTAAGCGCACTCAGTTTATTCGCCATCTTGCTGGCAGCTTGTCAAAATACCGAAATTGTTGCGCCTTCTTCGGTCACCTTGCCGGCAGCATTTGAGCAAGTCAACCAAGCTAAAGGCGCGGAGGATATTCGCCGCTGGTGGCAAAATTGGCATGATTCCCAACTTAATCGGCTTATTGAGCAAGGATTAGCCAATAACTTGGATATTGCTTTAGCACAAGCTCGTTTAAAAGAAGCGCAAGCCAATAGCCGGGCAGCAGAAGCGGATCGAGGTCCTTCTGTCAGTGCTGCCGGTTCAGCAATAAGTGGATTAAATGACTTAAATACCGGTGTTATCAATCCAAGTGAATCAAGAAGTCATGGTATCGCAGGCGCCATTATTGCTTCTTGGGAACCGGATTTTTTTGGACAAAAACGGAGTGATGCTGATGCTGCAACTTATGCAGCGCTTGCCTATCAAGAGCAAGTTTATGCGGCTCAATTACTAGTCAGCGGACAAATTGCAGAAAATTATTTTAAAATTTATGCCACCGATCAACAAAGTGCGGTCATAAATCAAACAATTTCTACCTTAATGGCGTTGCAACGTTATATTCAAGGACGTTTTAATGCCGGTCAAGCCACTGCCTACGAAGTGAATGAAATTGCCACCCAACTTTCTGCATTACAAGCCAAACAAGCGACACTAAACGCGCAATCAGACAGCTATCAGCGCAGCATTGCTATTTTATTAGGGCAACCGCCACAAGGTTTTCGTCTGGTAAAACGTGGCAATCCGTTATCCAATATGCCAATCGCACCGCGCGGCCAACAACCAGCGACGGTGATCGAACGTCGTCCGGATATTCGCGCTAACGCACGCCAAGTGCAAGCCTACAGCGCAAAACTTGCCAGCGCCAAAGCCGATCTTTATCCCCGTTTTACCCTGAACTTTATCGGACAAGGAGGAAGGATTGAATTAAATAACGATTTATCCTTTATTTCCGGTAAAGGCGGATTATTCGGCGTTGGCGTACAATTACCTATTTTTACCAACGGGCGAATTGAAGCAAATATTGATGCAGCGGATGCTCGGTTAAAAGGCGCGCTTATTCAATATGATAAAACCTTATTAAAAGCCCTTTCCGAAGTGGAGAATGCTTACCAAATGCAATACGCCTTATTACGCCAAGGAAATTTTCTACAAAAATCCTATGCGCAAGCACAAAAACAGGCAAATGATGCTCAAATGCTGTTTAAACATGGCGAAAAAACCTTAGATGTAGCATTACGCGCGAAGTTAAATGCGCTGGATTACCAATCACAACGCATCCAAACCCAGCTTGCCGGCGCACAAAATCTGATTGGCTTATACAATGCTTTAGGCGGTGGTTGGCAAGCAAATTAAACAATACTTAATAAAACTTTACAAAAAATGACCGCACTTTATTAATGATGAAAATAAAAAATTTCGTTTATTTACTTTCCGGATGCCTACTGAGTGCCTGTAGTCTGGTGAATTATGAACCGCTTGAACCGTTAAAACAAATTAATCAAGCAGATGGTTATCGGCTAAAAAATGCCATCACCACACAAGACGGGAATTTAATTATCCTCATGTTTTCCGGCGGTGGAACGCGTGCAGCCGCGTTAGGCTACGGTGTGCTGGAACAATTTAAAAAAACGCCGGTATATACGACAAAACAAGGTTCTTTATTGGATAAGATTGATGTTGTTTACGGGGTTTCCGGCGGTTCCGTATTGGCAAGCTATTTTGCATTGGAAGGTGCGAATGTCATCCCGAAATTTGAAGATAACTTTTTGAAACAAGATTTTCAAAGTGAAATTATCAGACAAGTTTTCTCGCTATCTAACTTACCGCGTTTAACCTCTCCACAATTTGGTCGCGGCGATTTATTACAAGAACAGCTGAATTTAACGTTGTATCGTGGCAAAACGTTCGGCGATTTAGTCCATCAGCGTAAAGGACCTTTTGCGGTGATCAGCGCAACCGATATGAATATGGGGCAAAAAATTTCTTTTACGCAAGAATTCTTCGATGGATTATGCCTAGATTTAAATCAAATGGAAATTGCCCGCGCGGTCGCCGCATCCAGCGCAGTTCCCTTGGTATTTAGTCCGCTGACCTTAAATAATAATGCAGGGAATTGTCATTTTTCACTGCCACCGGAATTATCGGTGATTAATAACCTCAATGATGAGGAAATGCAACGAGCTAAAAATCTTAATGAAATAAAAAATGTGCTAGCTTTGTATCAAGATCGCGCAGCACGCCCATTTATTCATCTGGTTGATGGCGGATTAACGGATAATCTAGGGTTAGCCAGTCTCATTGACATTTATGATGTCGCCGGACAGGAATTAATGTATGAAAAAGCATTAAAAATGGGCATGAAGCGAATTATTGTGATCAACGTGAATGCGCAAAATGAAGTTACCAACGAAATTGACAAATCAGCAGATATTCCAAGCGCGACTGAAGTCATCAATACCATTATTAATGTTCCAATTGATCGAAATACCGCGGTTACCTTGCGTCGTTTCCGCGAATTTACCGACGAATGGAATAAATTTATGTTAAAAATGCCAGCGCAAAAACGCATAGAAATGCATTTTGTCAGCCTTGGGCTTAAAGATTTACCGGAATCACCGCTGAAAAAAGAAGTATTAAACATCGAGACATCCTTTTATTTACCGCATAGTGATGTCAATAAACTAAAACAAGCGGCGCAAATTTTGCTGGAAAACTCTAAAGAATACCAAGAGATATTAAAAGTGTTGAAATAGCAAAGTCCCTTAATAAAAAATCCGCCCTGAAAAGAACATGCTTCTATTTCTGGGGCGGAGAATAAACGCTAAAAGTGACCGCACTTTTCGCTGCTTAACGGTGATTTCAGTTAAAAATCACACAAACAATTCGGTTATTCTTCGCTATTTTCAGAAAAACGCTCAATGCGGGCGCCAAGTCCACGTAGTTTATCTTCAATATGCTCATATCCACGATCGATGTGGTAAATACGATCCACAATGGTTTCACCGCTTGCGATACAACCCGCTAGCACTAAGCTGATTGACGCGCGTAAATCGGTTGCCATCACTTCCGCACCGGAAAGATGATCAACACCATGGCAAATAGCAGTATTGCCTTCGATTTCCGCTTTTCCACCCATACGGATCAATTCCGGAATATGCATAAAACGGTTTTCAAAAATGGTTTCCGTGATAATACTGGTCCCCACCGCCACCATATTTAACAAGGTAAATTGCGCTTGCATATCTGTTGGAAAGCCCGGATAAGGCGCAGTGCGAATATTGACTGCTTTTGGACGATTGCCCAGCATATCTAAGGTAATCGTATCTTCTGTGACATCAATTTGTGCGCCAGCTTCACGCAGTTTATCAATAACCGCATCTAACGTATCTGCCTTAGTTTTTTTACACACTATGCGTCCGCCTGAAATCGCAGCTGCCACTAAGAAAGTTCCCGTTTCAATACGATCTGGAACCACACTATGTTCACAACCGCCCAAGCGCTCAACACCTTCAATAGTGATAGTATCGGTTCCCGCACCACTAATTTTAGCACCCATTTTATTTAAGAAAATTGCGGTATCCGTAATTTCCGGCTCACGCGCCGCATTTTCGATAATCGTCGTGCCTTTAGCCAAAGTCGCAGCAATCATAATGGATAACGTTGCTCCAACGCTCACTTTTTCCATCACAATACGCGTACCAACTAAGCGGTTATTAACATAGGCTTTTACATAACCGTCTTCTAATACGATTTGGGCGCCCAAACGTTCCAATCCGCTAATGTGCAAATCCACCGGTCTAGCGCCAATAGAACAGCCACCCGGTAAAGAAACTTGACCTTGTTTAAAACGAGCAACCAAAGGTGCCAACGCCCAAATAGAGGCGCGCATAGTTTTAACTAATTCGTAAGGCGCAACGAAATGGTTAATTTGAGATGCATCTAAACGCACCGCACCTTGCTCATCACGTTCAACCACTACTCCTAATTGGCGTAAAATTTTTAACGTAGTATCAATGTCTTTTAGTTCAGGAACATTGGTTAACACAACCGGTTCTTCCGCTAAAATCGCGGCAAATAAAATCGGTAATGCGGCATTTTTTGCCCCTGAAATATCAACGCTGCCTTTTAAACGGGATTGACCGTAAACACGAAATTTTTGCATAATTTTTCCTGTAATTAGTTGACCGGATTAAGTAAACGTTCACGTTTCCATTTTTCTACACTGAAGGTTTTGATCGTCAATGCATGAATTTCACCCGTAGAAAAATAATCCATTAGCGGGGCATAAATTGTTTGTTGCTGTTTTAAGCGTGATAATTGAGCAATTTCATCACTCACAACAATCACGCCAAAGTGCGCATTTTCCCCTTGTACATAAACTTCATCAAGGTTAAGCGCCGCTTTCAAAATTTTTTCAATTTCTTGAGTTTCCATTAATTCTTACCGTTAGATTGTACCAATGGATTTATCCAATCGGATAAACCAAAAAGATCTGCTAATGTCATTAATTGAATAGGCGGATTTTTTATCTGCAAACGGTTTTCTGTACCTTGCAGCTGCTGACAGTCATGGATCAAATCACACAACAGCGCAAAACCGGCGCTGTCAATTCGCGTAATTTCCGTTAAATCCCAAACAATATTTTGCTTTGCCAGTTTTTGTTGCGATAAAAAAGAAGCACGTTGCAACCACAACGGTAGCAACGTGTCACGAGATAACTCCCCTATCAATCGAGGAGTTATATTATCATCATTTTGTAATAATTCCCAATGTAAACTTTGGTTGTTTCTCATCAGATTATTTACCTAAAGTAACAGGTTGAGAGGCTGCTTTTTGAATATCGGCAGTTAATCCGTCAATGCCTTTTTGACGAATAATCGGAGCCCATTCTTGTTTTTTGGTTTCCACTACGCTACGCCCTTCTGCCGCCATATCATACACTTGCCATTGACCAGTTTTGCTGTTTTGGCGCCATAAGAAGTTTAATTTTACCGCACTTTCTTGTCCTTTAGGTTGAATTTCAACCAAAATATCAGCAAATGTCCCTTCCAATTTACGTTGCATAATTTTTAGTTCTTGCCCTTTATACAAAGTCAAAGATTGCGCATAAACTTGTTCAATATATTTATCCAACGCTGCAAAAAAATTATTTTGCTGATCTTTGGTGCTGGATTTTAAGTTTTCATTCCCCAAAATCAATGAACCGGCGTATTTCACATGAACATAAGGCATAAGATCTTGACGTACAAGTGTTTTTAGAAAATTTGGATTTTGTTTAATTTTTGCTTCATTTTGATTGATATGGGCAAAAAGTTTATCTGACAACGTTTGTGTCAACGATAACGGATTATCCGCCGCCATGACATTTTGCATAGCAAAAAGTGCGGTCAAAATGAACACTGTTTTTGCTAGCCATTGATTTAATTTACGTTTTAACATAGATTCCTCCAGATTTAAAAAATGTTAAGTTGCTTTCCAAAAATACATTATTTACGCCACTTATTGTGCGCTTGGCTCAGCCGCGTTGTTACCCTCTTCCGCTTTGCCTTCCTCTTTATTCTTATCGCCATATAAGAATTGACCCACTAAATCTTCCAATACCATTGCAGATTTGGTATCCACTAGTTGATCCCCGTCTTTTAAATAACCGAATTCTTCATCAGCAAAACCGAGACTCAAGGAAATATATTGTTCACCCAATAATCCCGAAGTTTTAATTGACAACGAGCTAGTTTCCGGAATCTGGTTATAAGCCTGATCCACCGCCAAGGTCACGCGTGGCGTATAGCTTTTCGGATCCAAAGAAATATCAGTCACTCGCCCAATCACCACACCGCCAATTTTCAATGGCGCTCTTACTTTTAGTCCACCGATATTATCAAAAGTTGCATAAATTTGGTACGTTTTTGCACTGCTGAAACTTTGCACATTCGCCACTTTTAAGCCTAAAAAGACTAACGCACCAATCCCGAGTAACAAAAATAAACCGACCCAAAATTCATATTTAGTTGTTTGTCGCATAAAATATCCTAATTTTTAACCGCACTTTTTATTGCTTAACTAGCACCGAACATCACGGCAGTTAATACAAAATCTAAACCTAATACCACCAACGATGCATGTACCACAGTTCGGGTTGTCGCTTTACTGATCCCTTCCGATGTTGGAATACAATCATAACCATTAAATAAGGCAATCCAAACTACCGCGATGGCAAAACATAAACTCTTAATAAATCCGTTCAATAAATCATAAGACCAACTGACCGAATTTTGCATGACAGACCAAAAACTTCCTGCATCAACACCTTTCCAATCCACGCCAACCAACGAGCCGCCCCAAATCCCGATAGCGGTAAAAATTACCGCTAAAATCGGCATAGAAATCACGCCCGCCCAAAAACGAGGCGAAATAACTCGACGCAATGGATCCACCGCCATCATTTCCAAACTGGAAAGTTGCTCGGTCGCTTTCATCAAGCCAATTTCCGCCGTAAGCGCCGAACCCGCTCGTCCGGCAAACAAAAGCGCAGTCACGACCGGTCCTAATTCGCGCAAGAGTGATAACGCAACCAATTGTCCTAGGCTGGTTTCCGCAGAAAAATCCACCAAGACCACATAACCTTGCAAGCCTAACACCATACCGATAAATAAACCGGATAGCATAATAATCAACAGCGATTGTACGCCTAATACGTGCAATTGTTTAATCAGCAACGGAAAATGTTTTCGTACTTGCGGTTTGCCCACCAGCGCGCCAAATAGCATAAATCCGGCTCGTCCCAACGCTCGACAAAAATCAATCGCCGTGCGCCCAAAGGAAGAAATCCAACCTTCAATCATGGAAATAACTCCTGTAGATAATCTTGTGCAGGATAATGAAAACGCACAGGACCGTCTTCTTCCCCATTAATAAATTGCATCACTTGCGGATCCTGACTTTGCAATAACTGTTCAGCGCTGCCTTCAGCGATCACGCGCTTATCCGCAATAATATAAGCATAATCGGCAATACTTAATACCTCTTGCACATCATGAGACACGACAATTGAAGTTAACTGCAAAGCTTCATTCAATCGCTTGATCAGGCTGACAATCACACCCATGCTAATCGGATCCTGACCGGTAAAAGGTTCATCATACATAATCAATTCCGGATCCAATGCAATGGTACGTGCCAATGCTGCGCGTCTTGCCATCCCGCCAGAAAGCTCGGAAGGCATCAACTCTGCTGCCCCACGCAACCCCACCGCCTCCAACTTCATCAACACGATTTGTCGGATCAAAGTTTCTGGCAAACGGGTATGCTCACGAATCGGAAATGCCACATTGTCAAAGGTCGAAAGATCCGTAAACAACGCGCCGGATTGGAATAACATTCCCATACGTTGACGCACGCGATAAAGTTCCGAATTCGACATTTTGCAAATATCCTGACCGTCAAATAAAATTTCGCCTTGTTGTGGATGTAACTGCCCACCGATTAATTTCAACAAGGTGGTTTTACCGATCCCCGACGGCCCCATAATTGCGGTAATCTTGCCTTGCTCAACACGCAAATTCAAGTTGTCATAAATAATGCGCTCACCGCGTTTGAATGTGAGATTTTTCACTTCAATTAGGGGATTAGCCATTAATACCTCATCTCTCGAACGTATCCGCGTCCGTCTTGCTAAAAATTAGAACGGGATATTCCATGAATTCCAAATAAAAGTCAAACGTAATTACATAACTTTAAACTTCTAATGTTTATTGTTGTCTTATTCAACAGTTTGACATTGTTTTCCTTTGACCACAATTTAACAAAAATGTTCAAACAGAAAATAGCGCAAAAAAGCACCGCACTTTTCCATTATTTCGCATGGTATATTTATTGGTTTAACTAAAAATATGGTATCATTACACACTTTAATATTAACTACAGTAAAGAATTAACCCTTTTATGAATATTCGTTGGAACATGGCGTTATCCGTTATAGCGTTGATTTTATTAGGTTGGTTTTACACGTTAAATCAACAAGATGACGGACTTAGCAATTTGATAAAAAAAGATGACAGCCCAGAATACGTGGGGAAAAAGATGAATACCATAGTATTTTCTCCGACAGGATTGCGACAATATTTGGCGACATCAGACCACGCCGAATACTTTACTTCCGACGGACATAGTGATTTTGCTAAACCGGTGGTCTATTTATATGATATTGAAGGGGATAATATCGGTCAGCAAAGCTGGAAATTAAGCGCAGATAAAGCCACGTTAACGAAAGATAATATGTTGTATTTAGACGGAAATGTCACCGCAGAAAGCCTCTCGCCAATCTCCCGTTTACAACGGGTTTTCACCCAGCGGGCAACGGTGAATTTAAAGACGCAAGATATTACTTCTGATACAATGGTAAAAATTAACGGACTGAATTTTAATTCTACCGGATTGAAATTAACAGGAAATTTACAACAACAGGTTGCCACTTTAAAAGAGCAGGTAAAAACATATTATGAAATTAACAACCAATAAACTGATATTACTGACAACGTTGATGATGACTTCAGTTTCGGCATTCGCGCTCAAAGACGATACAAATAAGCCGATTAACATTGAATCAGACAACCAATCGCTCGATATGGAAAATAGCGTGGTGACGTTTACAGATAACGTAGTAATTACACAAGGTTCCATTTTAATCAAAGCGCAAAAAGTCGTTATCAAGCGTCCGCCGGAAGATTCCGGTAAAAAAGAAACCGTTGAGGCATTCGGTTCACCGGTAACGTTCCATCAAATTCTTGACGATGGAAAACCGGTGGATGGTAAAGCTAACCAAGTGCATTATGATTTAGGCACAGAATTTTTAACGCTGACTGGAAATGCGGAATTAAAGCAATTAGACAGCAAAATTAACGGTAATCACATTACTTATGATGTAAAAAAACAACAATTAAAAGCAAACGGTTCAAGCAAATCACGCGTGAAAACGGTACTTATTCCGGCACAGCTTAATAATAAGAAAAAATAGGATTTGAATTTTATGTCAGTGCTTTATGCTGAAAATTTAGCGAAAAGTTATAAAAGTCGCAAGGTCGTTTCCGATGTGAGTTTAACCGTAAACTCCAATGAAATTGTCGGTTTACTTGGTCCTAACGGTGCGGGGAAAACCACCACATTCTATATGGTGGTTGGGCTAGTTCACCAAGATCAAGGCTCAATTCGGATCGATGACGAAGATATTAGTTTATTGCCAATGCATAACCGTGCGCAAAAAGGGATCGGTTATCTTCCACAAGAAGCCTCTATTTTTCGTCATCTCAGTGTATATGATAACTTGATGGCGGTATTAGAACTTCGTAAAGAATTAAACCGTCGCCAGCGTCAAGAAAAAGCGGATGAATTAATTAACGAATTTAATATTGGGCATATCCGTAATAATTTAGGGCAATCCTTATCTGGTGGAGAACGCCGTCGTGTGGAAATTGCTCGAGCGTTAGCGGCAAACCCGAAATTTATTTTATTAGATGAACCTTTTGCCGGCGTTGATCCTATTTCAGTAATTGATATTAAAAAGATCATTACCGAACTACGCAATCGCGGACTGGGCGTGTTGATTACTGACCATAACGTACGCGAAACCTTGGATGTTTGTGAACGAGCTTATATTGTTAGTGAAGGACAAATGATCGCGACAGGTACGCCAACGGAAGTGATGAATAATGAACACGTCAAACGGGTTTACTTAGGAGAAGAATTTAAATTGTAGCTATGCTTAAATTTACGCAATTGTTATCGTCTGAAAATCTTCGCCAAGGCGTGGTTTGTTCAAGTAAAAAGCGTGCATTTGAAACAATTTGTCACATCGTTGCCAAACAATTATGCGAACACTCGCCACGCAAACAAGAAGCAACGCCAGCTGAGCAATGTGAAGAACAAGAAGATGCTTGTTTTGCATCGTTGCTGGCGCGGGAAAAATTGGGTAATTCCAGTTTAGGCAATGGAGTCGCATTGCCAAAAGCGCGTTTATCCGAAGATTGTACAGCGCCTACTGCGGTATTTTTACAATTAGAAACGCCGATTGACTATGATAGCGCAGATCATCGTGAAGTCGATTTAATTTTTGCCTTATTTATTCCGCCGGAGCTTTGTGAGCAATATATGCAAGAACTTCCATCGCTGACAGAAAAATTGTCAGACAAAAGTTTGTGCAAGCAGTTGCGTGCAGCAAAAAGCGAAGATGAACTGTGGCAAATCTTCCAATATGCAGATAATATTACGCAAGAAGAAGCAGAAACGCCACCATCCTCACAAGATGAAACAACTTAAAGAGTAGAGTAGGTGTATTATGGAAGTTATTATCATTAGCGGACGTTCTGGTGCCGGAAAATCCGTTGCACTACGAGCATTGGAAGATATTGGTTATTATTGTGTCGATAATCTTCCAATTGATCTTTTACCACAACTCACTGAAATTTTGTCAACCAACCAAAATTTAGTAGCGATCAGTTTAGATATTCGCAACTTACCTACCTCTCCTTCAAGATTGGATCATGTCTTAGCTGAAGTGCAAAAACAACATCAAGTCAAAATTATTTTCCTTGATACAGACCGCAGCGCCCTTATTCGTCGCTATAGCGATTCCCGTCGCTTGCACCCGCTTTCAATCCAAGATCTCTCGCTTGAAGCCGCAATTGATCTGGAAGGGGAATATCTAGAACCGTTGACCCAACACGCTAATCTGATGATTGATACAACACATTTATCAACACATGAATTAGCAGAACGCTTGCGAGAGTTTTTGCGTGGAAATACGGAAAAAGCATTGAAGATTGTGGTGGAATCCTTTGGGTTTAAATACGGAATTCCACTTGATGCTGATTATGTTTTTGATGTGCGTTTTCTGCCAAATCCGCATTGGAATCCTGCGCTACGCCCGCTAACCGGACTAGATGGACCGGTCATTGAATTCCTAAACAAACATGATGAGGTTAATAAATTTATTTATCTGACCCGCGGTTATATTGAAACCTGGCTGCCAATGTTAGAACAAAATAACCGCAGTTATTTAACTATTGCAATCGGTTGTACCGGTGGAAAACACCGTTCGGTATATATAGCACAAAAGCTCGGGGAATATTTCCGCGATAAAGGAAAATCGGTAAAAATCCAGCACAAATCCCTCGAAAAACACAAAAATAACTGAAAAAACTGAATAATATACCAAAAAATAAGGTCCGATAGTCGGACCTTATTTATATCTCAACCTCAGTTACACCAATTGTTTTAAGATACGACGAACTGGCTCTGCCGCCCCCCACAACAATTGGTCACCTACCGTAAACGCGGCTAAATATTCTGGCCCCATTGCTAATTTACGTAAGCGACCAACAGGAACGCTTAATGTACCGGTTACTTTTGCCGGAGTTAATTCGCGTAATGTCGTTTCTTTATCATTCGGAATCACTTTCACCCACTCATTGTGGCTGGCAAGGATTTTCTCAATCTCATCTAATGGTAAATCTTGTTTTAATTTAATGGTAAACGCTTGGCTATGGCAACGTAATGCGCCGATACGCACACACAAACCGTCAACTGGAATTGGATTATCGGATAAGCCAAGAATTTTATTGGTTTCAGCATAGCCTTTCCATTCCTCTTTAGTTTGACCGGACGGTAACAATTTATCAATCCAAGGAATTAAGCTGCCGCCTAATGCCGCACCGAAATTCTCGGTTGGAAAATCTTCTGAGCGCATTTTAGCTGTCACTTTACGTTCAATCTCTAAAATAGAAGATGCCGGATCTGCTAATTCCGCTTTTACGCTGTCTTCCAATTGCCCCATTTGCACCAACAATTCACGCATATTTTTTGCACCGGCACCAGAAGCCGCTTGGTAGGTTGCCACAGAAACCCACTCAACCAAATCACGCTCAAATAAACCGCCAATCGCCATCAACATCAAACTCACGGTACAATTCCCGCCCACGAAGGTTTTAATGCCTTTTTTTAAACCCTCACTAATCACGTGTTGGTTTACCGGATCCAAGACAATAATCGCATCATCTTCCATACGCAATGCTGATGCCGCATCTACCCAATAACCGTCCCAACCCGCGGCTTTCAATTTCGGATAAACTTCATTAGTATAATCACCACCTTGGCAAGTCACAATAACGTCCAATTGTTTTAATGCCTCAATATCAAAAGCGTTTTTTAACTCACCCGCTTCTTTGCCAGCAAATACTGGTGCTTTTTGCCCCGCTTGAGAAGTCGTAAAGAAAATCGGATTAATATTGGCAAAATCATTTTCTTGCACCATACGATCCATCAATACAGAACCGACCATTCCGCGCCATCCGATAAAACCTACATTTTTCATAAAATTTTTCCTTATAAGATAATGTTGTGTATAACCTAAAAAAATCTTCTTAATTAATTACAGATTGACCAGCTAAAATCAAGTGTTTTTATAAAAAAACAAACAATTTTTTTAAATTTAAAAATTTTTAATAAAAAAGTGCGGTCGATTTTGAAAAACTTTTGCAAAACCGACCGCACTTTGACACATTTATATTATAAATTAGCGCGTTTTTTTCTCTAATAAACGAATATAACGAGTTGCCGACAACCAAGCACCAACATAACCAATAATCGCACAAAGAATTAATAAAAATAAAAATTCAGCGAAACTTAATCCGTTTAATTCAAAGGTGACAGCAAAAATATCAGTGACATATTTTACTGCGCTAGTGAAATAACCGATTAAAAAACTGCTTAAAATACAAGCGAATAAGCCACCTGCCAAAGCATAAATAATACCGGTATAAAGATAAGGGCGCAAAATAAATTGATCCGTCGCCCCCAACAATTTCATCACGTCAATATTCGCTTGACTGCTATAAACATCAGAACGAATACTGTTACCAATCACTAAAAAGACCGATAACGCCATCAATAACGTACAAAAAATCGCCACATGTGCCACCAACCAAGAAAGTGCGGTCAATTTTTCCATCCAATCGTTATCTAAACGCACTTCTTGCACGCCGGTGATTTTCGTTAAGTTATCCCTTAACTCTTCACGTTTTTGGCTTTCATTATATTCCTTTGTCGGCGTAATCATCACCACTGCCGGCAACGGATTATCGTCTAAAATATCCAATCCCTCAGATAACCCAGACCAATTGCGGAACTCATTTAAACTTTCTTGGCGAGAAATATAATTCAGGCTTTCAATGCCCTCTTGCTGGCGAATTTTTTCCACCACCAAATTAGCATCATCTTCGTTCAAATTTTTATGTAAATAAACCGTCAATTCGCTTTCCGGATAAAATTGTGTCGTGGCAGTATGCACATTTTTCCACAATAAATAGCTCACCGTCGGAATGGTTAAGGAAACAGCGATGACCAAAATCGTAATTAAGGTGGCAAATTTCCGACTCCACAAATCCTCTAACACGGATTTCAATACATAATGAATCTGCACCCAAAACGGGGCATGGCTATGACGAAAATTCATTATTACTCCTTAACGTAAATAACCTTGTTCAAGCACAAGACAAGGTTTTGGTTTTTGCTGAATAATGCCAAGATCATGGGTTGCAATTAACACGGTCATTCCCAGCCGATTAAATTCTTCAAACAAATTAAAAATTTCTAAGGAAAGCACCTCATCCAAATTTCCAGTTGGCTCATCAGCCAGCAATAACTGCGGTTTATGCACAATCGCACGCGCAATATCCACCCGCTGTTGTTCTCCACCGGATAACGCCACTGGTTGATGCGCCGCACGATCGCGCAATCCCACGCGATCCAATGCTGCCAAAGCTCTGGAATGTGCTTCTTTCGGATGCAACCCAGCGATAATTAAAGGTAACGCCACATTTTCCGCAATTGTTCTATCCGTCAACAAGCGATAATCTTGATGCACCATTCCGATTTGACGGCGCAAAAAAGGAATTTCATAGCGTGACAAACGGGTAATATCATGTCCGTTAAACCAAATTTGTCCGCCATTGGCACGTTCCATCCCCATAATCAACTTCAATAAGGTACTTTTCCCCGCACCGGAATGTCCGACCAAATAAGTCATGCTTCCCACCGGCAAATGGAAGGTCAACCCTTGCAACGCAGGTTTTCCCCCAAGATAAGCCTTACTCACATTTGCAAAACGTATCATCTTAACTTCTCTTAGCGATTAAATTTCATCATGTTCTTGAACAAATAAAGCGTCAATAAACTCATCTGCTTGGAATGTTCGTAAATCTTCAATTTTTTCCCCAACGCCGATATAACGAATAGGTAATTTAAATTGATCAGCGATCGCAAAAATTACGCCGCCTTTCGCAGTTCCGTCTAATTTGGTCAAACTAATACCGGTTAACCCAACCGCTTCATGGAACAATTTGGCTTGGCTAAGCGCATTTTGTCCCGTTCCCGCATCCAAGGTCAACATAATTTCATGCGGCGCACTTTCATCATATTTTTTCATCACGCGCACAATTTTTTTCAGCTCATCCATCAAATTATTTTTATTTTGCAAACGACCCGCCGTATCCGCAATCAAAATATCAATTTGACGGGCCGCCGCCGATTGCATCGCATCAAAAATCACCGACGCTGAATCAGATCCGGTACTTTGCGCCACCACTGGAATACCATTACGCTCGCCCCAAACTTGCAACTGCTCCACTGCTGCCGCGCGGAAAGTATCCCCCGCCGCCAACATTACGGATTTTCCTTGCGATTGGAATTGACGCGCCAACTTACCAATTGTTGTGGTTTTCCCTACCCCATTCACGCCAACCATCAAAATCACATAAGGTTTTTTGCTAGTATCAATGATCAAGGGTTGCTCAACCGGTTTTAAAATATCCGCAAGTTCCACTTTAAGTTGCTGATATAATAACTCTGCATCTTTCAATTGCTTATGATTAGCGTGTTGAGTTAAATTTTGAATAATTTTATTGGTCGTCGGCACCCCAATATCCGCAATTAACAACTGTTCTTCAAGTTCTTCAAATAATTCATCATCAATTTTTTTGCCTAAAAATAGACGACGGAAACCTGCGCCAATATTCTGTTTAGTTTTTAATAATCCTTTGACTAAACGACTAAAAAATCCGCCCTCGCTCTTTTTTTCTTGGGTTGCTATTGCCGCTACTTGCAGTGTTTCTGTTTCTGTTTCTGTTTCTGTTTCTGTTTCTGTTTCTGTTTCTGTTTCTGTTTCTGTTTCTGTTGCAGGATTATCCGCGGTTATTGTGAATAAATCTTGGTTTTCTTGCTCAATTTCTTGCGAAAAATCGACCGCACTTTCCACCATTGGCATTTCTGTGGTCGATTTATCGGCTTCTAATACATCATGAGAAGTGGTGTGTGCCTGTTTTTCTTCAATAACCACTTCATTGTCATGCAATTGTTCTTTTGGTTGTTCTTCTTTTTTTTGTTCGTTTGTGGGCTGCGGCTCCGATTTATTTTTCCCTAATCCCAGCCAAGACCAAAATCCACCTTTTTTCTTTTCTTCCGACATAAATTGCTCACTATTTTGTTTTAATGATTTATTTCATTCCCAATTTAGCCCTGATCGACTAAACTAAGCAAAATTCTGTATAGTTTATCATTAATTTACAATTCCTCTATGCAAAAAGATAAGAAAAAAGATCAGAAAAAAAATCAGTCAATGTCATCAAATCAAAACCATAAAAACGGAGAAGTCCGAATTATCAGTGGATTATGGCGCGGGCGAAAATTACCGGTCCTCTCATCCAATGGATTACGTCCCACTGGCGATCGGGTAAAAGAAACCTTATTTAACTGGCTGATGCCCTATATTGTGGAAAGTCGTTGTTTAGATTGCTTTGCCGGAAGCGGTTCCTTAGGAATGGAGGCACTTTCTCGCCAGGCGGCAAAAGTGACTTTTTTGGAACAAAATAAGACCGTTGCGGATCAACTGCGCAAAAATTTGCAATTATTAAAATGCCCAACAGAAAAAGCGCAAGTATTTCAACAAAATAGTCTGCAATATTTAAATCAGACACAAAATGCACCGCACTTTGATGTGGTTTTTCTCGATCCGCCATTTCATTTTAATTTAGCCGAACAAACCATTCAGCTATTGGATCAACATCAATGGCTAGCGCCGAATGCGCTGATTTATGTGGAAACGGAAAAAAATGCACCACTTACGGTCCCTAATCATTGGGTTTTATTGAAAGACAAACAAACCGGACAAGTAAGCTATCGATTATATCAATCAGTGGCGTCGGTATAATCCTTGCTCGACCTCGATCAAACCTTGTAATTCCAGTTCCAATAATTGATTTAACAAGGTAGAGATCGGGAGTTGTAACTGCGCCGCCAAATCATCAACGCTCACAGGTGAATAATGAATGTGTGCATACAATTGTGGGTAACAAGGTTCTACCGACGGCGATTTTTCAGCGGGTAAGCCAGTTTCAGGCGGTGTAGAAAATGGAACAACCGAAGGCAGATTTTCCAAAATATCCTGCACCGACTCTACCAACATTGCACCTTGTTTAATCAATTGGTGGCAACCCTGACTAAATTCACTTTGAATATTACCGGGCAACGCAAAAATATCGCGATTTTGCTCAAGTGCATAACGGGCGGTAATCAGCGAGCCGCTTTTCACCCCTGCCTCAATCACCAACGTCGCCAAAGATAAACCGCTAATAATACGATTACGCCGCGGAAAATGCTCCGGCATGGGTGGCTGTTGGGGGAGCAGCTCAGACACCAACGCGCCATGATGTTCCACAATTTTCCTTGCCAAACGCTGATGTCGTGCCGGATAAACTCGCGCCAAACCACTCCCCAATACCGCCACGGTTTGTCCACCAATATCCACCACTGCCTGATGACAAAAACCATCAATACCTAGCGCTAATCCACTAGTAACGACCAATCCCGCCAAACTCAATTCAGTAGCAAAATATTTCGCCCAATGTTCGCCATAATGGGAACAGTAACGACTGCCCACCATGGCAATTTGCGGTTGCAAAAGTGCGGTCGGATTTCCTTGCAAAAATAATACCGGCGGTCGTGCCGCGATTTGTTTTAATAAATAAGGATAATGTTCGTCATCATAATTAATCAAATGGTGATCTTCTTGCTCTGCCCATTGCAGCGCTGGCTCAATATATTTATTCTCCGGCTTAAACCAGCGTTGAATTTGCAGCGGTTTCCAACCGATATAGCGAAATGCCGCTTCATCATAAGCTAATAAATCAGCCAATGGAACGTCATCTAATAATTTAGCAATTGCCACCGCTCCCAAATAAGGCACTTGCAGCAAGCGCAGCAACACTTCACTTTTATTCATACTTCATACCTTTCCCATATTATGGTTCCTCTTGAAAAGTAAAACACAATGCTGGTAGATTTTCTCTATCAACATCTTGCTTTTGCGATAGGGATCGCAAAAGGAAACTATTCCGAACGAAAAAAAATGGCAGGTATTATGAATAAAAACCTCGTAAATAACCGGTTATTTACGAGGTTTTTTGATAAATTTATGTGTCAAAAATCTTAAAAAATTGACCGCACTGTAGGAAAAAGCGTTATTGTTCACCTAGGGTTGCGACCATAATCGCTTTAATTGAGTGCATCCGGTTTTCCGCTTCGTCAAAAACGATAGAGGCTTCTGATTCAAAGACTTCATTGGTCACTTCCAATCCGTCCATCCCGAATTTTTCCGCCATTTCTTTACCAACGGTTGTATTGGAATCATGGAATGCCGGTAAACAATGCATAAATTTGACGTTTGGATTGCCGGTTAATTTAAGTAAGTCTGTATTTACTTGATAAGGTTTCATCAAATTAATACGTTGTTCCCACGCTTCTTCCGGTTCACCCATGGACACCCAAATATCAGTGTAAAGGAAATCTACCTCTTTCACCCCTTCCGCCGTATCTTCGGTACACAGAATTTTCGCCCCAGTTTTTGCTGCGGTTGCAGCCACTTCATCTAACAATTTTTGCTCTGGCCAAAATTCTTTTGGACCGACTAAACGCAAATCCACGCCCATTAATGCCGCACCTTCCACAAAGGAATTTCCCATATTGTTACGCGCATCGCCTAGATAAGCCATTTTAATTTGGTTAAGTGGTTTATTGGAATGCTCTAACATGGTGAGGAAGTCGGCGATAATTTGTGTTGGGTGGAAATCATCCGTTAACCCATTCCAAACCGGCACACCAGAAAATTCCGCTAGCGTTTCAACTAAATGTTGACCATAGCCACGATATTGGATGGCATCATACATACGTCCTAACACGCGTGCGGTATCTTTCATTGATTCTTTATGCCCGATTTGCGAACCTTCCGGGTTAATGTAGGTCACATTTGCCCCTTGGTCATAAGCCCCGACTTCAAAAGAACAGCGGGTTCGGGTTGAGGTTTTTTCAAAAATTAACGCAATATTTTTGCCTTTTAAGGTTTGCTTTTCAACGCCGCTTTTTTTGGCTTTTTTTAGCTCAGCTGCTAAATCAATTAAATATTGCACTTCTTGCGGGGTGAAATCCATCAAACGTAAAAAATGACGACCTTTTAGATTAATTTGCATATTTATTCCTCTTCTTTGATTAAAAATGCAGAGAAAACGTTTACCTCTATGCATTATAAGCAAATATAGGAAAATAAAAAGCCCTTAAATCAAAAAAATTTAAGGGTAGAGGTTAGATAATTAACAAATTATTTTTTCATATCAAATTTGTATGAAACAAAACCATACAATATCCAACCGATAAAGGTCACGATTGAACCGTACAACATGGCAAGTTCTCCCGCCGCATAAAGGGCATAAAGGCTATATAATGATCCGATAAATGCGACTGCGACAGTCACTTTGGTTTTGTGTTCTGCAACATTTTCCATTTTTAATAACACCATCAATGCCGCCATGGAGAGCAAGTAAGGGATAACATTGGTGACAACCGCTGAAATGGCAATCGCGGTATTAGCAATGACTAAGGAAACACCGTAAGTATAGTTCGCCATAAAGTTACCGGCTTTTCCGAAAGAATATTCCGCATATCCACCCATCCCGCCGGATTTTTTACTAAACATACCACATTGCGCAAATGCATAAGCTAATGCGGTTGAACCAACAGCAGTCACAAGCCAAGACACGATAGAAATGGTTCCGATTTCAGCTAATTTGGTCGGTAACATAATAATACCAGACCCCATCATATTAACCATGGTTAAAATCGTAAGTTGAACAACGCCGATTTTATTGCTTTTTTCTGTACTCATAATTTAAATCTCCATTCAAAGTGCGGTCAATTTTTTATAAATTTTGACCGCACTTTAGTATTAATTAAGCTTCAGTTAATACGTAACCATAAGCACGTGTACGACCATCAGGATCTTTTTGTAAATAAACCCCTTGAATTTCAGGTGCAAAACCCGGAAGCTGATTGATCCCTTCTTCCAATGCAAGGAAATATTGCTGTACAGTTTTACTCCATCTTTCTCCCGGCACTACACATAACACGCCTGGAGGATAAGGAAGCGCACCTTCTGCCGCAATTCGACCAACAATGTTAGATAACGGAACCAATTCAATTTTATTGCGAATAAATTCAATATTGGCTTGTTGTGGCGTCATAACATATTCAGGCAATGTGGCTTTTCTGAATAAATCTTTTTGTAATTGTTTTACATTACGACTTACATAAAGATTGTGCATTTCCTGACAAAGTTGTCTGATGGTATAACCGCGATAACGTTCTTCATTGTTTTTATACACGGTTGGTAACACGTCTTTTAACAAGGAATCCTGTTTAATATGTTTTTCAAAGGCGGCGATTTGCGCAACCAAGGTTTGCATTTTGGTTAAGGTTTCTGCCGGTGTTAACAAGAATAAAATAGAATTTAAGTCACATTTTTCCGGAATAATGCCATTTTCACGCAAATAGTTAGCTAAAATGGTGGCTGGAATACCGAAATCCTCATATTCACCAGTTTCAATGTTAATACCCGGTGTGGTTAACATAAATTTACATGGGTCAACGAAATATTGATTTTCTGTATATCCTTCAAATTTATGCCACGTATCGTTTGCATGGAAATTGAAAAATTCCAAGTCGTTAGCAATTTCTTTTGTTGGATAATCTTGCCATTTTTTGCCTCTCACATAAGGAGGAATAAACGGTTTGATCAGATCGCAATGTTTCAACATTAATTTACGCGCTTCAATACCGACTTCCACACAATCTGCCCACAAACGACGACCTGCCGGCGAGCCTTGAATTTGCGCATTCACGTCTAATGTGGCAAACAATGGATAGAACGGACTGGTTGAGGCGTGTAACATAAAGGCATTGTTAAAACGTTTATGATTACAATATCTGTTTTGTCCTTTGATATGTTTATCTTTTTTATGGATTTGTGAGGTTTGTGAAAAACCGGCTTGCTGTTTGTGAACTGATTGCGTCACGATAATACCCGGATCATTTTCATCCAATTCTAACAATAATGGCGAACAGTCTTTCATCATTGGAATAAATTGTTCGTATCCAACCCAAGCAGAATCGAATAAAATGTAATCACATAAATGCCCTATACGTTCAACCACTTGTTTTGCATTGTAAATTGTACCGTCATAAGTCCCCAATTGAATTACTGCCAAACGGAAAGGACGTTTTTCATTTGCTTTTTGTGGCGCAATTTCTTTGATTAATCCACGAAGGTAATCTTCTTCAAAACAATGATCATCAATACCGCCGATAAATCCAAACGGGTTACGTGCAGTTTCTAAATATACCGGCGTTGCCCCTGCTTGAATTAAGGCACCATGATGATTAGATTTATGGTTATTACGGTCAAATAACACTAAATCGCCCGGCGCAAGTAACGCATTACATACCACTTTATTGGAAGCAGAAGTTCCGTTTAAAACAAAGTAGGTTTTATCGGCATTGTAAACTTTAGCGGCGTGTTGTTGTGCATCACAAGGCGCCCCTTCATGAATAAGTAAATCCCCTAATTTCACATCCGCGTTACAAATATCCGAACGGAAAATATTCTCACCATAGAAATCATACAAATAGCGACCGGCAGGATGTTTACAGAAATATTGACCGCCTTGATGTCCCGGACAATCAAATGCAAGGTTACCCATCTCAACATACTCACTTAACATTTTGAAGAATGGCGGTAACATTTTACCTTCATACAAACTTGCTGCGGTTTCAATTTGGCGACTATAAAGATTAATATCGTAACTATTTAAATCTTGAATATGGTAAACACGAGATAAATATTCATCTTGCAATGTTTCCCCTTCATTTAATACAACAAATACCGGGATACCAAACTGTGTAGCTTCAATACGATCAATATATTCATATACATCTTCTTTGGTTAATATAATTGCACCAACGTCGGTGAAATCAGTATCCGCGATTGAAACAAGCTCTCTTGCAGAATCAAAATATTTTTTAACTAATGGACTATGACAAATTTTTAATTTTAACATAATAGACTCCTATTTATTTTTTATAAAAAATAACAAGCAAAGAAAAATTTATTTTATTTTTACAATAAGAACCCTATGTTAAAAATATCCTTTTATTTAAACCAAGCATTTTAAAAGACAATACAAACGCCCAATATTAAATAAAAAATATTAGTAATAATAAGATTGTTTTTTATTGATAGATCACAAGCTGAAAATATAAGACAAAAACATACGCCAGCATTCTAACAAACAGAAAGCCATTATCTCTGAATATAAATCAGCAATGAGAAGACAGATCTAACCTAAATTAGATATGATTATTGGAATCCAAGTTATCCTTGGAACAAAGTAAGGCAAAAGAAAAGCAAGAACGATGCGATGGTTTCATAATATGTCTAGTACGACGAATATGAGCCATAAGCGAAAGCCCCTTACCAGGGTTATACTCTTTAGTATAATTATGCACTAACATAAAATCCTCCAAACTTTATGCTACGTTATCGTTTATCAATGCCGACATTTTGGTACGTCATTAATATAAAGTCAATAGTTAAATAAAAAATAAGATATTTTTGTTTAAACTTTGACAGCGATCACATAATTAATACCAAATTAAAAAGGAAATAAAACAACACATTAAAAGATGCAAATATAATTAAAATAAAATATCAAAACATATATTTAACACTTAAAATATTTTTATACTTAATTAACAATTAAATAACATAATTTAAGAAATAAAAAAGCGACTTAAGATAATTCCTTAAATCGCTTTTTCGATTAAAACTAGTTGTATTAATTTATTGCTGTAAACTTAAATGTAATTCTTGCACAGAATAAACTTCACAATGATCAATACTTTTCACGCCTTCCGTTATAGCTTCACCGCCGGCTAATGTCGTTTGAATAAACACTCTTTGCTGCAATGCGCTGCGACGGATAGCATGTCCATCAGTGACAGTTTCTTGCAATTGACCCGGTGTGTTGATGATCATCGCAATTTCACCATTTTTGATTGCATCAACAATATGCGGACGACCTTCACGCACTTTATTGACGATCTGTGTCGCAATCCCATGTTCTCGCAAGAATTTTGCGGTTCCCAAGGTTGCGCATAAACCATAGCCTTGTTCTTGCAATTTTCTGGCAATTGGCAATAAACGTTCTTTATCTTTATTGTCAACCGACATAAAGACTTTACCCACTTTTGGAATCCGCTCGTTGGCGCCTAATTGCGATTTTAAGTAGGCTTCAGAGAAAGTACGCCCAACGCCCATAACCTCACCAGTAGAACGCATTTCAGGACCCAGCACGGTATCCACTCCCGGGAATTTAATGAACGGAAACACTGCCTCTTTGACCGAATAAAAGTGCGGTATAATTTCGCCATGAATTCCTTGCTCTTGCAAGCTAATTCCAGCCATTACCCGCGCTGCAATTTTCGCCAAAGATCTGCCGGTAGCTTTACTCACAAACGGAACAGTTCGGCTAGCGCGCGGATTGACTTCCAATACATAAATCACATTTTCTTGTACCGCAAATTGAACGTTCATCAATCCAATCACATTCAACGCTTTCGCCATTTCCGCAGTTTGGCGACGAATTTCATCTTGAATAGATTGACTTAATGAATACGGTGGCAAGGAACAAGCGGAATCGCCACTGTGAATACCGGCTTGTTCAATATGTTGCATAATCCCGCCAATAATCACTTCTTTGCCATCGCAAATACAATCAACATCCACTTCAATAGCATTGTTTAAGAAATGATCCAACAAAATCGGGCTATCGTCTGAAACCTGTACCGCCTCGCGCATATATTTATTCAATTCATCCACATTATACACGATTTGCATTGCACGACCGCCCAAGACATAAGATGGACGCACCACCAACGGATAGCCCACTTCCTCCGCCAACTGCACCGCTTCTTGTGCATTACGTGCCGTCCGGTTATTCGGTTGTTTTAGTCCAAGATCTTGCAAGATTTTTTGGAAACGTTCGCGATCTTCTGCCGCATCAATGCTGTCTGCGGAAGTACCGATAATATTAACCCCGTTTTCATGCAACGCATTCGCTAGTTTTAATGGCGTTTGACCGCCATAATGCACAATGACGCCATAAGGTTTTTCAATGTGAATAATTTCCAATACATCTTCTAAAGTCAACGGTTCAAAATACAAACGATCGGAGGTATCAAAATCGGTAGAAACGGTTTCCGGATTACAGTTCACCATAATGGTTTCAAAGCCGCTTTCACGCAACGCCAACGCCGCATGGACACAGCAATAATCGAACTCAATCCCTTGTCCAATACGGTTTGGACCGCCGCCTAAGATCATAATTTTTTGCTTATCACTCGGACGACTTTCGCATTCTTCTTCATAACAAGAATACAAATAAGCGGTATCTGAAGTAAATTCGCCAGCACAAGTATCCACTCGTTTATACACCGGATGTAAATTTAATAAATGACGTTTATTTCTGACCGCACTTTCACCCGCTTTGGTTAATTGACCAATACGTTTATCGGAAAAGCCTTTGCGTTTTAAGCGACGTAATTCAGCATAATCTAACTCATCTAAGCTACGTTTTTCCAGCGCCAATTCTTCTTGTACTAAATCTTGAATTTGAATCAAAAACCAAGGATCAATTTTGGAATAATGATGAACTTCTTCCAAACTAAAACCGGCACCAAAAGCATCCGCCACATAAAGAATTCGATTCGGACCCGGATTGCCTAATTCTGTACGAATTTTTTCTGGTTCTTCCGACAATAAATTAAAGCCACAAATACCGGTTTCTAATCCACGCAACGCTTTTTGCAAACTTTCTTGGAAAGTTCTGCCCATCGCCATCACTTCACCAACGGATTTCATTTGGGTTGTCAAACGATCGTCCGCTTTCGGGAATTTTTCAAAGGCGAAACGTGGCACTTTAGTGACCACATAATCAATAGAAGGTTCAAATGACGCCGGAATTAACCCGCCGGTAATATCGTTGCGCAATTCATTTAAGGTATAACCTACAGCCAATTTCGCGGCGACTTTAGCAATCGGGAAACCGGTTGCTTTAGATGCCAACGCCGAAGAACGACTCACGCGAGGATTCATTTCGATCACAATCATTTCGCCATTTTCTGGGTTCACCGCAAATTGCACGTTTGCCCCACCGGTATCTACGCCAATTTCACGCAACACCGCAAGTGAAGCGTTACGCATAATTTGATATTCTTTATCCGTTAAAGTTTGTGCCGGCGCCACCGTAATAGAGTCACCGGTATGCACGCCCATCGGATCAAAGTTTTCAATCGAACACACGATAATACAATTATCCGCTTTATCGCGCACCACTTCCATTTCATATTCTTTCCAGCCCAGCACAGATTGCTCGATCAATAATTCATGGGTTGGTGAGGCTTCAAAACCGCGTTCACAAATTGCATAAAACTCATCTTTGTTATAAGCAATTCCGCCACCGGAACCACCCATGGTGAAAGATGGACGAATTAGCGTTGGGAAGCCCACTTGCTCTTGTGCTTTCCAAGCCTCTTCAAAGCTGTGTGCTACAAAAGATTTCGGCGTAAACAAGCCAATTTTGGTCATTGCATCTTTAAAACGTCCACGATCTTCTGCTTTATCAATAGCATCTTCTGTCGCACCAATTAATTCTACATTGTATTTTTTCAACACCCCATTTTTGGATAAATCCAGCGCACAATTCAGCGCAGTTTGTCCTCCCATGGTTGGCAAAATCGCATCCGGACGTTCTTTGGCAATGATTTTTTCAACTGTTTGCCATTGAATTGGTTCAATATAGGTCACATCCGCCATATTCGGATCGGTCATAATCGTTGCCGGATTGGAATTCACCAACACCACTTTATAACCTTCTTCACGCAGTGCTTTACACGCCTGCGCGCCCGAATAGTCAAATTCGCACGCTTGCCCGATAACAATCGGACCGGCTCCAATAATTAAAATCGTGTTTATATCTGTACGTTTTGGCATTTTTTATATCTCTTTAAAATTCGTTCAATTATAACCGCACTTTTGAACTTTGATGGTGAGCATCCCCACCTTACATCCGCTTATTTGTCATTGGCAGGCTGACACCTAACCGAAAAACGGGTTTAATTTCGACCGCACTTTGGTAAGTTACCCACCCAAATCTCTCCACTGCCGAACCTTAAGCTTTGGCTTTTCGGAGTTCATCAACAAATTTATCAAATAAGTACGCCACATCATTTGGTCCCGGACTTGCCTCTGGATGACCTTGGAAAGAAAACGCCGATTGATTCGTTAATTCGATACCTTGCACGGAATTATCAAACAAAGAGCGGTGCGTTATTTTCACGTTTTGCGGCAAACTGTGTTCATCTACTTCAAATCCGTGGTTTTGGCTGGTGATCATCACTTTTTGTGTTGCCAAATCTTGTACCGGATGGTTCGCACCATGGTGACCGAATGCCATTTTTTTGGTTTTTCCGCCACTTGCCAACCCAAGTAATTGATGCCCCAAACAAATACCAAAAATCGGTTTTTGGCTCAATAATAATTTTTGAATTGCCTCAATCGCATAGTAACAAGGTTCTGGATCACCCGGTCCATTGGAAAGAAAAATACCGTCCGGATTTAACGCCAACACTGCATCTGCAGAGGTTTTCGCCGGTACGACAGTAACACGACAGCCGCGCTGCGCTAACATTCTTAAAATATTACGTTTGACGCCGAAATCATAAGCAACCACATGATATTGTGGGTTGGTTTGCGCAACATAACCCTTGCCTAATTGCCACTCCCCTTCTTTCCATTGATACAATTCTTTGCAAGTCACTTCTTGTGCTAAATCTTTACCCGCCATTGAACCGAAACTTTTTGCCAGTTCTAAGGCTTTCGCTTCATCTACTTCACCAGTCATAATGCAACCGGCTTGTGCGCCTTTATCGCGCAAAATACGGGTTAAACGACGCGTATCAATATCAGCAATCGCTACAACATTATGTTGCTTAAGATAATCGCTTAAGCTGGCATTTGAACGGAAATTGCTATGTAACAATGGTAAATCCCGAATAATTAGCCCTGAGGCATACACATTGTTGCTTTCAAAATCTTCATTGTTAGTACCAGTATTGCCGATATGAGGATAGGTCAAGGTGACGAGTTGTTGATAATAAGAAGGGTCTGTTAAAATTTCTTGATAACCCGTCATTGAGGTATTAAATACGACTTCACCGATGGTATAACCCTCGGCACCGATCGATCTGCCGCGAAAAACAGAACCGTCGGCTAAAACTAGAATTGCCTGTTCAGACATAAAAACTCCTTGCTGGTCGAACACTTACGAATGCTCATTAACCCACAAATTTAATTCAATTTTCGACCGCACTTTTTATATTGGGGATAAAAATAAATTAAATCGTACACTAATAATATTACCCTAAAAGTAACGCGCACTATTCTAAAGGACAATTATCAGCGGAGCAAGTAAAATCGCAAACGTTAAAATGATTATTTATTTAAATATTCTGCATAAATAATCAAAAGAATGCAAGTGTTTTGTCTTTTGCTACTGAATTATTTTGTAGTTCTGTTGTAACTTGCTACAATGAACAAAATTAATAAGGAACACTTAAGGACTCAAATGAAAAAAAGCAAATCTGTCTCCGCCTTGCTGCTTAGCGCCTTCCTCTTGAGCGGCTGCGCAACCATTGATGAGCAAACCGGTGAACGCAAAGATCCGTTGGAAGGATTTAACCGGACGATGTGGGATTTTAACTACAAAGTTGCCGATCCTTACATTCTGAAACCGATTGCCACTGGTTGGAAAGAATATGTACCGCAACCAATAAAAAGCGGTTTGACCAATGTCGCTAATAACTTAGACGAGCCGGCAAGTTTTGTGAACCGCTTATTGGAAGGCGAGTTCCAAAAAGCGATGGTACATTTAAACCGTTTCTGGATTAACAGTATCTTTGGTTTAGGCGGTTTAATCGATGTAGCAAGTCATAGCGATCCGCTAAAAATTGAAGATAACCGTCGCTTTGGTGATACCTTGGGTAGCTACGGTGTGGAAACCGGATCTTATGTGATGCTACCATTTTACGGACCAGCAACACCGCGTCAGGATATTGGTAATTTAGCTGATATGACCTACCCAATGCTGTCGCTATTAGGACCTTGGGGATTGCTCAAATATGGCGTACAAAGCGTGGATAAACGTGCGAATGCCTTAGGACAAGAAGCCTTGTTAGATCAAGCGCAAGATCCTTACGCCACATTCCGCGAAGCTTATTTGCAAGGCTTAGAATATCGTGTTAATGACGGTAAATCCAAAGCGGTGCAAGAAACCCTTTCACAAGATGAACTTAACGATATAGATTAATGATAGGAAGTAACTATGGAAATGACCTCAACACAACGCCTTATCTTGGCAAATCAATACAAACTGATGGGCTTATTGGATCCAACCAATGCTCAAAAATACCAACGTTTGGAAGCCATTGTGAAAGGCGGATTCGGTTTAGAACTGAAGGAATTAGATAAAGATTTTTCTGATATTTCAGAAACGGAATGTCGTATTGTATTGGATACATTAGAAATGTACCATGCGTTACAAGTGTCTTATAACAATCTTGCTGACAAATCTGCATTAAATGCACACCGCTTACAATTTGCCGGCTACTGCGCCGTTCGCGAAAAAAAATATTTAAATTATTTACGTTTTGTCACCAGCGAAGGCAGCAAATATCAAGAATTTATGCGCTGCGCTCACGGTTGCGACTCACAAACCCCAATGTGGGATAAATATTTGAAAATGCTTGATGTATGGCGCAGTTGCCCACATGAATACCACTTAAGCATGTCTGAAATTCAAAAAATCATCAACGCTTAACACAAAATGAAAATGTCCTCCCCGATCTGATATCCGCGGAGGACATTTTATTTCTAACTATATTTATCTAAACAAAAAGAGCGGGAAAACCCGCTCTTTGGCTATAAGAAAAGATTATGCAATGATAATATGCGCGATAGTATAACCAACCAAACAAGCCACAACCACACCGATCAAACCCGGCACCATGAAACTGTGGTTGAAGTAGTATTTACCAATTTTAGTCGTACCGGTAACGTCAAAGTTTACAGTGGCGATATCTGACGGATAGTTAGGAATAAAGAAGTAGGCGTATGTTGCTGGAATTAAACCGATAAGTACCGGAGCAGGTAGACCTAAACTAATCCCAACCGGCAACATCATGACCGCCGTTGCCGCTTGGCTGTTAATAACTACAGACACCGCAAATAACGCAAAGGCGAAGGTCCATGGATAATTCTCTACCATTGAGGTTACCGCAGCTTTAAATTCCGGCATGGCATATTGGAAGTAAGTATCACTCATCCAAGCAATACCAAAAATTGCCACACACGCCACCATTCCTGACTTAAATACCACGCCATTCGGCACGCTTTGCGGATTGGTTTTGGTAGCAATCAAAATAATACCACCAAAGCACAACATCATCATTTGGATGATAAAGGACATTGAAATTGGTTTCACCGCTTTTCCGTTAACCGCTTCACCTACAGTACGGATTTCCGGCAACATCGCGATTACTACTACGGTAATCAAAGAAAGTACGAATAAGTACACCGCTAATTTAGCTGATCTTGGTAATTCGTCATTTAAGGAGGTTGCAGTGGTATTTAAAATACGATCACGCCATACCGGATCTTGTAAACGTCGTTGATATTCCGGATCATCTTCTAATTCTTTACCGCGACGTAAGCTATAAAGCGCCATAGCCATAGTACCAATAAAAGTTGCAGGAACAGTGACGGAAATGATATTTAATAAAGTGATATGCTCATAACCCGGGATTTGAGTAATTTGCGTTAAATAATATGCAATTGCGGCAGAAAGCGGACTTGATGTAATCGCTAATTGAGATGCCACAGAAGAAACTGCCATTGGACGTTCTGGACGAATTTTATTTTTTAACGCGATATCGCCGATGATTGGCATAACAGAATAAACGGAGTGGCCTGTTCCTAACATAAAGGTCATCAAATAAGTCACAATTGGTCCGAGAATTGTCACGCGTTTTGGATTACTACGCAAAATACGTTCAGCAATTTGTAACATATATTTTAAACCGCCTGCGGCTTCAAGTACGGAAGCACAGGTAACTACCGCCAAGATAACGAGCATTACGTCAACCGGCGCTTTCCCCAAAGGCATGCGCAAAACAAAAACTTCAATCGCCAACCCGATACCGGAAACGACCCCTAGCCCGATACCGCCATAGCGGCTACCGGTATATAGCATAAGTAATAGAAATAAAAACTCTAAATACAGCATATAAAATCCCTCAAAAGTGTTAATAGATAGATGTGGGTATATTACTGTATCTTAAATTTTATACAATCATTTAAATTCATTTAATTAATAAAAAAACGTTCTAGATCAATTTTTACTAATATTTAAAAAAGGAAGAAAGGAAAATTTGATAAAGGAAGGAAAAAACCAAATTGTTAGGTTGATTTTCAGATAAAATCAGGGCAGCGTTTTTATCGCTGCCCTAACGAGATTATTGGTTATTTTGAACGTAGTCAATTGCTGATTGAACAGTGGTAATTTTTTCAGCTTCTTCATCAGGAATTTCGATATCGAATTCTTCTTCTAAAGCCATGACCAATTCAACAGTGTCTAAAGAATCTGCACCAAGATCTTCTACGAAAGAAGCTTCTGGTTTAACATCTTCTTCTTTAACACCTAATTGTTCAACAATGATTTTTTTTACGCGTTCTTCAATGCTCATTTTGCTTTTTCCTATTATAGTTAGCGATAAAATAATATCTTCATAGTGTATGTATTTTTGAGAAAGTTGCAACCTATTTTTACAAGGTCTAACCACACCTTAATAAAATCAAATACATACTTTTAAAATAAGTTACGTTACCTTGCTAACGCAACAGCCAACGCAACCCAGTTACATTGCTCGCCGAATTCTAGCATTAACCATATCCTTTGGCTATGATTTTTTCTCCCTAAGAAGACATCACCGCAGTAAAGATAGTGCGTTTAGTTAAGTTCGGTTTATTTTGTTTAGTCGGCAATGACAATATCATCGACAAACAATCTTTCGTCAATTGAACCGCTTGGTCAGCGGTTAATTCAGCATCTAATGGAGAAAGCAACGAACAACTCAAATATTGCGGAATATTTTCCAACTGACCTACTGTAAACACCAAATTTTTGTAAGGTAATTGTAATAGCAGTTTTTCGCCGATTTCTCGTTTTACCCATTGTTGCTCAGGTCCCGGCAACACCACTATGCTCAATGTCCAAGGTGTTAGCACTACACCAATCCATTGTTGCTCAAACAAAACAAAAGCGGGACAAAAGCAAGGGATTTCTTGACGATAAAACGGTAAATCTTGCATTTGTGGCGCCACATTTTCCATTGCTTGCTGCAACAATATGGATGGATCTTGCCCAAAGCCTTGCACCACACCACAAAGTGCGGTCGTTTTTTCATCAATTTTCGTTAATGTTCCCATCACTTATTTCGCATCCAAATCAAATCCATATTTTGCTAATTCCACCACTAACTGTTGATGTACCTGTGGCAATACACTTTTTAAGCGATCGCTTAAACCGATTCCCGCGCTCAAACTTTCCGGTTGCACCCCAATCAAACATAAATGTTGTGGGAATTCATCCGTTAATTTAAGCGCCGATAACACATCACATAACCCCAATTGGTGTGGCGAAATTTTGCGGGAAAAAAAGGTCGGCACTTGCTCATCATATAACACCATGATGTCTCCCGGCGCACGATTAGCAAGCACAGCATCAATCACAATAATATGCTCACGTTTCGCCATGCAATCTAGCAATTCCATGCCACAAGTTCCGCCATCAACAATATCAAAGTGCGGTGTAAATTTTGCGTTTTTTTCCAGCGCTTGCACCGCATAAACGCCAATCCCCTCATCGCCCAATAAAATATTACCGATCCCTAAAATTAATGGTTTCATCAAAGAATTTTCACCTCTGTCACATTCCCATTTTCCGTGTTGACAATATGCACTGCACAGGACATACAAGGGTCGAAAGAGTGAATAGTCCGCACCACTTCCAGCGGTTTTTCCGGATCGGCGACCGGCGTGCCAATAATGGACAGCTCATAAGGTCCCATTTCGTCATTTTGGTTACGAGGACCGGAATTCCAAGTAGACGGAACTACTGCTTGATAATTCTCAATTTTTCCGTCTTTAATGACAACCCAATGCGACAACATGCCGCGTGGTACTTCGCCAAATCCTACGCCTTTAAATACGCCGGTGGACGGAATATTCGCTTTCAAATAGGCAATAGAATCCCCTTTACCGACATTTTCCACTAACATTTGCCATTGTTCGGTTAAAATTTCATTCAACACGCAGCAATGTACCGTACGCCCTAAAATACGACCGAGTGTAGAATGCAAATGATCCACCGTTAATTCTTTATCTGTTAATGCGGTATAAAGTTTTTTCATGGCATTAAAGTGGTTCAAAGTGCGTTTATCTTGTGCCGCTAATGCGGTCATCAAATATGCCAACGGTCCAACTTCAACAACTTTGCCATAAAATGAAGGGGCTTTTACCCAAGAATATTTTCCATCGTCTTGCCAGCCGGTATAGTTTGGTCGAGTCAATCCTGCCCAAGGTTCAAGCGCTTCATCATCCTCATACCAAGCATGCTTACCGCTTTCTTTGACACCATTAATCACGTATTCATCTTGATGGTTAGTGATTTCACGGAATGTGGATAAATCGCCATTTTCAATATAACCGCCATTCATCGCGAACACTTTATTATCCTCATCTAGCGGATATTCCGGGACGGAAAGGTAATTTCTCGATGTACCCCCTAAACTTAACCACTCCGGATAAAATGCTGCAATGATTACTGTATCAATTTTATAAACTTGATTTACGAAATCATTTAATTTATCAATACAGGCTTTTACGAACATTAAGCGTTCTAAATTAAGTACCGCTTGAGAATCTAAGTTAATCGGGTTAGCCACGCCACCTACCGCAAGATTTTGAATATGTGGCGTTTTTCCGCCTAATAAGGCAACCACTCGGTTAGCATCACGTTGGCATTCCAGAGCTTGCAAATAATGCGCAACAGCAATCAAATTGACTTCCGGAGGTAATTTCATTGCAGGATGTCCAAAATAACCATTGGCAAAAATGCCTAATTGTCCACTATCTACTAACGCTTTGACTTTTTTCTGTACATTGCGGAATTCATTAGCACTATTAAGCGACCAAGTCGAAACGCCTTTTAACATATCGGCAGCTTTTTCCGGATCCGCATTTAGTGCGGCAGTAATATCTACCCAGTCCATCGCAGAAAGTTGATAAAAATGCACAATGTGGTCATGAATACTGTGCGCCGCTAAAATCATATTGCGGATATATTGCGCATTTACTGGCACTTTCGCTTTAATAGCATTTTCCACCGCTCTTACACTGACAATCGCGTGGACAGTCGTACATACCCCACAAATACGCTGCATAATCATCCATGCATTACGAGGATCATTACCTTTTACAATATTTTCCATCCCGCGCCACATGGTACCTGATGACCACGCATTCACCACTTTTCCGTCTTCAATTTCACAATCAATACGTAAATGCCCTTCGATACGCGTTATCGGATCAATGGTAATTCGTTGTTTTTCTGTCATACTCTAACTCCATTTTGGATATGATGTTGCAGCTCTTCCTTTCCTTCTTTAATTACCGGTAAAACCGGGAACAAACGAATAATCAGAATATAAGCACACACCTCAATAGAAACAAAACCTATAGAAATTAATAATTCTTCTGCACTAGGGAAATATTGATAACCGTTGCCCGGATCATACATGATTAATGAATAATCCATCCGCCATAATGCTGCACCAATCAGCATGCTTAAGGCAGAAATAAACAACCAACGACTATCTGCTTTTTTACGCCCCGCACCTAAAAACGAGGTAACAATCGGCAAGGACAATAAAATAATTTCTGTCCAGAAAAGATACGCCGCTTTACTTGGGATTAGCACGTAATGTAATTTATCGTGGTAAATTAATTCGCCAAAACGTAACACTACAAATACCAGCATCAATACACTAGTCACTTTGATTAATTGAATAAATAAATGTCTTTCATCCGGTGCTTTTCCTGCCAAACCCGCTTTGACTAAAGATCCTTCAAATACCACAATGGAGAAACCCATGATAAAAGCGGTTAACAAAGAAAATAACGGTAACATTTCATAACTTTGCCACACAGGATGAACTTTATGTCCGGCAGCAATCATCAATGACCCCATAGAGGATTGGTGCATCATTGGCAATAAAGCACCTAAAGCGATAATAAAAAACATCACTTTGTTAAGTTTATCGAACCATTTTTTCAATCCGAAAAAACCCAATAATACCGGCGCAAATTCCAATGTCACAACACCAATATAGATCGTCATACATACCGCGGTTTCAAACAGCACCGATGACGTATTAAACTGTCCCGGAATAAAGAAATTCGGCATATTCCAATAACGCCCCATATCAATGGTAATCGATAAACCGCCCAACGTATAACCGAATAAACTTGCTAACAATGCTGGACGAACTAAAGGGTGGTATTTCCCTTTGTTAAAAACATACACCGCCCAAGCTAATGCCCAACCACCACAAGCAAATCCAGTACCGACTAATAAATCGAAGGCAATCCAAATTCCCCACGGGTATCCGCCATTCAGTTCAGTCACAGAACCGATCCCAAAAAACATCCGTTTAACAATTAGTAATAAACAAATTAAAGCGATCGGTGCAAAGACTAATACAGGAATAGAAATTAATTTTCCACCAAGAGGACGAGCTTTACTCATGATCGTGTTTCTCCTCATCTTCTATTTGTTTTTTAGCTATCATTCTGGCTCGACGACTTTCCGCCAGTTCTTTTTCATGCATATTACGATAAGTTATGACAGAAAGACCGGCTAATGCTGCCAGCGGCAAAATCATTCCGCGATATAAGAAATGTTGCAAATGCTCCGCTCTGGCACCGGTTGATAATTCATCCAAATGCGGCATCCCTAAATTTTCATAAGGTACCCCAGCAATCATCAATACTTGCGTGCCACCAGCTTCCTTTTCACCATAAATATACTGTAAATAACGTGGAACCGTTGCACGATAGCGATCTTGGCTATTAACGTGCTGACGAGGATAATCATAATCGGAACCGCGTAATGCCCCTAAACGACGACGGGCTTCTTCTAGCAAATCTTCTCGAGAACCAAAAATAATCGCCCCAGTAGGACAAACATCACAGCACCCCGGAAGTTTTCCTTGATCAATGCGTTTCAGCCCTTTTTGGTTGCAGAGCTCACATTTAGAAATCTGACCAACGGGATTATCGTAGTCATATTTTGGTACATCAAACGGGCAAGCAACCATGCAATAACGACAGCCGGTACAAATATCCGGATCATAGCCGACAATTCCCGTTTTCGGGTCTTTAGTTAATGCTTGAACCGGGCAAACGCTCACACAGTTAGGATCAACACAATGCATGCATTGTTTTTTCACATAAGCATAACCATCTTGAATGCGATCTTTATTCGTTCCAGTACCAGATGACCAAACTTGAATGACATTACGAGTATAAGGAGAGAGTTTATCGTTATCCGAATAAGTTTGCTCACCTTTCGGATTAACCATAGTGTTATTAACATTTTGGCATTCCACTACACAAGCTTGACAACCGACACATAATGTCGAATCGTAGAGCATACCTAATGCCCCCGGTATCGGTTCTTTATTTTTCGCCCCTAAAGCATATGCCGGCGTTGCAGTCTGACCAAGCCCGACAGCCGCCATTCCCGCAAGACCGGTTTTAAAAAACTTGCGTCTATTCATTTTTTTGTCCTTGTTCCTGTTTCTCCATTGCCCGGTGTTGTATGCTTAAACCGCGTAACGTCATCACGCTGACACCGACTAATACCCCAGCGGCAGCACCTAATAAACCGATAGCAGTCCGAGAAATTTCTCCTCCTTCCACATTATTCACATCTGGTTTATTCACACGTGGTGTCGGGTTTTCAACCGTTGCAAGTTGGAAAATATCCTTGGTAAAACCAACCCCTTTTTCATTACAGCCATAACAAGGATGACCTATACCAACTGGCCAGTTATTGCCGCCTACATCACAAAATTCCAGAGTAGAACAGTTACCGTATGTTTCCGGTCCTTTACAACCCAAATGATATAAGCACCAGCCTTGACGATGTCCTTCATCACCATATTCCCGCGCAAAACGTCCCGCATCAAAATGCGGACGACGATAACAGTTTTCATGAATTAAACGATCGTAAGCAAACAACGGACGATTTAAATTATCCATTGCTGGCAATTTTTTATAGGTAATAATATAGGCGACTGTTGCCAAGAAATTATGCGGATTTGGTGGACATCCCGGTACATTAATCACTGGAATTCCTGGTAAAAGTTCAGATAAACTGACCGCACCTGTCGGGTTTCCACCACTAGAAGGAACGCCGCCCCAAGAAGAACAAGATCCAATAGCGATGATCGCCGCGGCATCTCTTGCTGCCATTTTGATATGTTCGGCAATCGGTTTACCGGCAACCATACAATAAACGCCCCCATCTTTCATTGGGATAGAACCGTCCACGACCAAAACATATTTTCCTTTATATTGTTGCAAGGCATTATGTTTATTGTCTTCTGCTTGATGACCAAATGCCGCCGAGAGAGTTTCATGGTATTCTAACGAGATAACGTCAAGAACGAGATTTTCGATGGTAGGATGGGTTGCTCTTAATAAAGATTCTGTACACCCGGTACATTCTTGCGCCCCAATCCAAACGACCGGAGGACGCGCTGGATTTAGTAAGGCTTGGCTAATTTCAGCATTTGCCTTGCCACTTAATCCCATTGTTGCCGCAAGTGCGGTACATAATTTCATAAAATCACGACGATTAACATCGGTCAGAGAGAGAGCTTGATTTAATATATTGTCCATAACATGTACCTATTGACCTATTTTTTGTAAGGTTTATCAAGGCTAATATTACTCCTTTAAATCATAAATAAACTTGATCTACATCATGGAAAACAACATTTATTTCACAAACTCATTACATTGAGTTATTTTAATTTTAAAAAAGAAATGACAAATACCTATTCTTCTTAAAAAAATAGATAATCATTGATAAGATCAAAAAAAGGAGCTAATTTAGCTCCTTTTAATAGATATAGCCCTTTGTTATGGCATATACATTCCGCCATTGACGTGTAATGTCGTCCCGGTAATATAAGCTGCATCATCTGAGGCCAAAAACGCCACGGCTTTTGCAATTTCCACAGGTTCCCCCAAACGTCCAGCTGGTACATTAGCTAAAATTCCGCTTTTTTGATCCTCGGTTAATACATCCGTCATATCTGTTGCAATAAAGCCCGGTGCAACCACATTCACCGTAATCCCACGTGAAGCGACTTCTTTAGCCAGAGCTTTGCTAAAACCGATTAGCCCCGCTTTTGCAGCACAATAATTCGCCTGTCCTGGATTGCCCATAGAACCTACCACGGAACCAATGGTGATAATCCGACCAAAACGTTTTTTCATCATACTGCGTAACATCGCTTTGGATAAATGATAAACGGAGGTTAAGTTAGTTTGTAAAATATCAAACCATTCATCATCTTTCATACGCATTAAGAGATTATCACGTGTGATCCCTGCGTTATTAACTAAAATATCAATATCACCAAATTCTGCTTTGATTTTTTCCAATGTGCTTTCAATTGATTGCGCATCGGCAACATTTAATACTAACCCCTTTCCTTTTTCACCCAAATACGCTGAAATGCTCTCCGCACCTTTCTCCGAGGTAGCTGTTCCAAGCACAAATACCCCTTTTGCGACTAATTCTTCAGCAATAGCTCGTCCAATACCGCGCGTCGCGCCAGTTACCAATGCGATTTTACCTTGCATTTTCATCTCCCACCAAAAAACAATAATGAAACAAAAGGATGGTTACACGCCATCCTTCAAGATTAAGCTAATAATTCTTTTACTGCATCCAATGACTTCACATCATTTACTGCGCCAGCTGAAAGTGTTTTAACAATACGCCCCGCAAGCCCGGTCAAAACTTTACCCGGTCCAATTTCGACTAATACTTCAACACCCTCTTTCGCCATTTTTTCAACAGTTTCCGTCCAACGCACTGGGCTATAAAGTTGGCGTACAAGTGCGGTACGAATTTCATCAGTTTCGCTCGCCGCTTTCACATCCACATTATTAATTACCGACGTTTGTGGCGCTTTCAGCGTAATATTTTCCAAGGCTACCGCCAATTGATCTGCCGCCGGTTTCATCAATGCACAATGGGAAGGAACACTCACAGACAAAGGCAACGCACGTTTTGCACCGGCTTCTTTACAAGCCGCCGCCGCACGCTCTACTGCCGCTTTACTGCCGGCGATCACTACTTGCCCCGGCGAATTAAAATTCACCGCAGAAACTACCTCTCCTTGTGCTGCTTGCGCACAAGCATCAATAATACTTTCATTATCCAAACCGATAATCGCATACATCGCACCAGCGCCTTCAGGCACCGCTTGTTGCATCAATTTACCGCGCAATTCAACCAATTTCACTGCATCTTGGAAATCCAATGCACCAGAGCAAACCAACGCCGAATACTCACCCAAACTATGCCCTGCCATCACGCTTGGCAACAAATCAGGATATTGTTGCTGCCACACACGATAAATCGCTACGGAAGCGGTTAAAAGTGCGGGTTGCGTTTGCCACGTTTTATTTAATTCTTCTGCCGGCCCTTGTTGCACCAATTGCCATAAATCATAACCTAATACTTCGGAAGCCTGTTTGAAGGTTTCTTCCACCAGCGGAAATTGGGTAGCTAACTCTGCCAACATTCCGACAGATTGCGATCCTTGTCCTGGAAAGACCATTGCAAATTTTTTCATCATCTCACTCTCTATATTTTATTTCTTCAAACTATTAAAACCGAATTAACGCCGATCCCCAAGTCCAACCACCGCCGAAAGCTTCCAATAATAATAATTGCCCGCGTTTAATGCGACCGTCGCGTACCGCTTCATCCAACGCCACCGGCACCGTTGCCGCACTGGTATTAGCATAACGATCCAAAGTTACGACCACCTGTGACATATCCATTTCCAGTTTTTTCGCCGTTGCGGTGATAATACGCAAATTCGCCTGATGCGGCACCAGCCAATCCAAATCCTTTTTATCCAGATTGTTCGCTGCCAAGGTTTCTTCCACCACATTCGCTAATTCCCGTACTGCCAGTTTAAAGGTTTCATTTCCTTGCATATGAATAAAACCCGATTTCTGATCGCCTTGTTCTGCATTTGGTAATGACAAGACATCATGTTGATCTGCGCTTGCGTGTAAATGGGTTGAAATAATACCCTCTTGCTCGGATGCCTGTAAAATCACCGCTCCAGCGCCATCACCAAATAAAATCACAGTGCTGCGGTCGGTTTCATCTAAATGGCGAGAATTCAAATCCGCGCCGATAACTAATGCATTTTTCACTTTACCGGTACGAATAAACTGATCCGCTACACTCAACGCATACACAAACCCGGTACAAGCTGCCGCCAAATCAAAAGAAATCGCGTCCTCAATATTCAGCAGTCCCTGAATTTGACAAGCTGCGCTTGGGTAAGCATGGGTATTTGTAGTGGTCGCTACTAAAATCAAATCGATCGCATTTGCATCGATTTGTGCCACCTCAAAACATTTTTTAGCCGCTTCAAAGCCCATGGTCACAACGGTTTCATTTTCTTCTGCAATACGACGCTCTCTAATACCGGAACGAGTAACAATCCACTCATCGGAGGTTTCTACCATCTTCTCTAAATCGGCATTGGTTCTAATTTTTTTCGGAGCATAGCTCCCTGTGGCTAATATTCTACTGTGCATACTAATCTCGAATTGACGTAAAATAATTGAATTAATATTTTTCTAAACCGGCAAGGATTTTCGCCGGAATTTGTTGACGAACTTGTAAGGCGGCATCCGCAATGGCATAAGCAAAAGCATCCGTATTCGCACCACCATGACTTTTCACCACCACAGCGGTCAAACCAACTAATGAAGCGCCATTATATTGATCCGGATTAATTTGTTTTAAACGTTTGAAGCTGCCTTTTAAAAATAATTTTTTCACCAACCAAGCAAACAGCGGTTTACAAATATGATTGGTTTTCTGCAACGTGGCATTCCCTTTAACTAAAGACACCACATTTTTTGCTGCCCCTTCCAGGGTTTTCAAGGCAATATTACCAACAAATCCGTCATTCACAATAACATCCGCTTTTCCGTTTAATAATAAATCGCCCTCGATAAAACCGATATAATTAAGTGCGGTGTTTTTTTTCAACATTTCTGACGCATCACGAATGGATTTATAGCCCTTAATTTCTTCAATACCGATATTTAACAACGCAATACGTGGATAAACCAAACCTAATTGATTTTCAGCAAAAATCGCCCCCATCAACGCAAATTGATACAAATTTTCCGCACTACAATCAATATTTGCGCCCAAATCCAGCATCACACTGCGCTCACCAGTCATGGTCGGAATCATAGAAATCAACGCTGGACGCTCAATGCCTTTTAGCGGTTGCAATAAAATTTTCGATAATCCCATCAACGCGCCGGTATTACCACCACTCACGCAACCTTGTGCCTCGCCTTTTTGTACAGCTTCAATAGCTAAACGCATAGAACTGCCTTTGCTATGACGCAAGGCATAAGACAAATCTTGATGATTAGCAATAGTACGGGAACAATGACGCACAGTCAGACGGTCAAGAATAGAAGATGGAAGATTTTCCAACAATGGGGCGATCTGTTGACTGTCGCCAAACAGCAACAAAGACAGCATTGGATCATTCTCCAACGCTTTTATCGATGCGGGGATAGTAACACGGGGACCAATGTCCCCGCCCATCACATCTAACGCTAGGGTTAGACGATTCAAGTGATTACCTTATAAGTAACGGATTACTTATTGATCACTTTACGACCACGATAGTAACCATCAGCAGTTACATGGTGACGTAAATGAGTTTCACCGCTTGTTTTATCAACTGATACTGCAGCAGTGGTTAATGCATCGTGAGAACGACGCATATCGCGTCTTGAACGAGATTTTTTATTTTGTTGAACAGCCATTGGCTATACTCCTAAATTTACTTTTTCTTTAAACTAGCTAATACAGCGAACGGGTTCGGTTTTTTTGCCAGTTCTTCCGGCAATTCGCCAAAAACCTGTTCAGCCACGGACACTTCACAGTGTTCAGATGAATGCATCGGTACAAGAGGCAGACTCACAATAAGTTCATCTTCAATCGTACCAATTAAATCTATTTCGCCGAAAGGATTAAATTCAATCGGCTCATAAATTTCTGGTAATTCATCGGCTTGATCCAAATTCGCCACCGGACTGTAACAAAATTCACAGTTCAATGTTTGTACGAAAGTTCCGCCGCAACGCTGACATTCAAGTTCAACATCAACTGTCGCCTGACCTTTCATGACCACCAATTTTTGTGGATCAACGAAAAACGATAATCTAACCTGTGCATCGCTGAGCACTTTACTGACTGATTCGTTAAGACGAGCAAGCTGATTAATCGAATAATATCCGTCATAATCCAACCTACGCTGTGCATCTTTAACCGGATCGGTCGTTAGGGGTAATTTTACCTTTTGCATAGGGCGTGAATATTACCTTTTGATCGCCAATTAGTCAAAGGAAATTATCATTTTTTCGCTGAAAAGTGATAATTTCACCGCTTTTGAATTTTAATCTAAGATAGGCAAGGTTTCAAATGTTGCCGCCGGAAAATGTGATGCCACATAATCCTGCAAATATGCTTGCGTATCCGCATGAATAATCGGATCGCCTAATGGATATTGATTATAAATCAACGTGTGCAAGGCAATACCTTGTTGTCGGCATGCCATCAGGCTCAATAACGTATGATTAATACTACCTAATTTTCCCGAAGTCACCAAAATCAACGGATAACCCTGTTCACGCACAAAATCCAGCGTCGTATGCGTTGCATCATAAGGAACACACAACCCTCCAGCGCCCTCCAACAATACATAATCATACTTTTGCGCCAAGTTTTGCGCATCTTGAGCAATAAGTGCGGTCGAAATTTCGCGCATTTCCAATTTCGCTGCCAAATGAGGCGAACAAGGATGCGCAAACAAATAGCGGCAGGTCAATCCCGACAAATCCTCCTCAGTCAACGGAATGTCCATCATCTTACGATGCGTAACAATATCCTCCGACAGCGTTTGGCAGCCGGTTTGAATCATTTTTTGCGTGATAACTGAAAATCCTTGCGCTATTAAATTTTTAGCATACATCCCAGTTGCCACTGTTTTGCCGACATCCGTATCAATTCCCGATACGAAGATGATTTTTCCAGTCATTTTTCCTCCTTTTTACGCGCTAAAATAAATATCGGCTGATAAGTTAACCGCACTTTTTGCTCTTCTGCTACATAATATTGTTGATAATCTTGCAAAAAACGCTGTAATTTGGATTTTGTCCACATAGATTGACTAACCGCAGTCACACCAGTGGCTTTTAAATGCTGCAAAACCGCCATAGGTGATACAAAATAAAGGGGAATCTCTCGTTGACTTAAATGTAAAATCTCAAAATGGGAGGTTAGCCAGCCCCGCCAACAATCCATATCGGGATAAGCCAATCCAATCCCGGTCAAATGCCGAATTTCTTGCAAATTTTGCGGCGCAAAGGTACTTAATAACAACAGCCCGTGCGAACGCAACTTTGCCGCGCATTGAGCAACAAAGGCTTGTGGCTCGGAAAACCATTGTACCGTGGAGGCAGAGGCAATTAGATCGTAACCTTTTGGGAAACAAAATGACTCGGCATCACCTTGAAAAAATTGAAATTTCTCCCCCACCAGCAAAGTTTGCAATCGAGGTTGTACCGCACACAAATCATTTAAATGCCATTGTGTTACGGAAAAATACTGTTTTAACAAAGCAGTTAGTTGCCCCGTGCCGCAACCAATTTCTAGCAATTGCGTAAAATGACGCCTTTCTTGTTGCAACAATAATTGGATCAACTGATGGTTAATATGTTGTTGTGCCACCGCTTGTTGATCATAAGTGGTTAAAGATTGGCTAAAACGTTGTGCGACTCGTGCTTTGTGTGGTGTCAGCATAATTGCAACCAATCATTAAATTGATGAAACGGATAATGTGGCAAATCCAACAAACGGATAGCGCCCGGACGCGCTGCAAAATAGCCTTGCCAGAAACGCTGTTGATTTTCCGCGGGGAAAATACGATCCTGCTGACAGATAATCGCGCCAGTCCATTGTACCGCAGCTAAATCAGGCTGCTGCATTGCTTGATAAAGTGCGGTCAATTCTTGATGAATTTCTGGCAATTGACGCGATACGGTCATTTGTCGATATTGCTCACTTAATTGTCGATCGCCACAAATTCGGCGTTGGAATTTCACTAAATTACTTTCATTCAAATTATCCAACGTGCCTTGAAAAATGGCTTTAGGAATACCGAATTCATCATCACACGGGCGTAGCGTACCATTTATCGCCACCGCCGAAATCAACGGAAGGTTTTGCATCACCTGTGTCGCCGCCCACACGCCCATTGACCACGCCACCAGCCGAATTTGCCGATAAACGGAAAAATCAAAATCTAGCTTAAGATCACGAAAATCATAACAAATTAATACATCATATTCCGGCGGCACCACCAAATGCGCCACCGTTTCTGGTGAACTTCCCCAACCGGCAAAATAAACGATGATATTTTTCTGCCCGTTATTTATCCATGTTGTTTTCACGTTAATTTAATCCTGTTACATAAGCGTTGATAACGTATCCATAAATTGGACGATTTCTTGCGACGTCATATCGGCTGTCAGCGATAAACGAATTCTCGAGGTGCCTTGCGGGACTGTTGGCGGGCGAATTGGTAAACAATAATAGCCCATTTGTTGCAATTGTTGCGCCGTCTCGACCGTTTTTTGGTTATCGCCGATAATATAAGGCACGATGCAACTTTGGCTTGGCATATCCCGCTTAGTCAAGCATTGCACATGGCATCTTAACTGCTCGCTCAATTGTTGCAAATGCTCACGTTGCGCTTGAAAGTGCGGTAGTTTTTCAAACAGAAATAAACTCCATGCCACATTAAACGGAGGCAGTGCAGTCGAAAAAATCAACGGACGCATGGTATTGACCAAATAATCCCGCATTATACGATCACAAACCACATAAGCGCCCATAGAGGCTAAGGCTTTGCCAAAAGTACCGACTAAAAAATCAATATCCGCCACGCAACCTTGCTGTTCGGCAATCCCTAAGCCTTGCTCTCCGTAAACACCAATAGCGTGCGCTTCATCCACGTACAATAACACATTGCCGAAACATTTTTTAAATGCCACCAATTGTGGTAAATCCGACACATCACCATCCATACTAAACACCGATTCCGTCACGATAATCATGCGTTGATAACGGTTTTGATGTTTACGCAGCAAATTTTCCAGATGCGCATAATCATTGTGGCGATAACGCACAAAATCGGCCCCACTCAAGCGAATTCCATCAATCATGCTGGCGTGTACCAATTTATCCGCCACGATCAAGGTATTTTTATCCGCTACCGCCGGTAAAATCCCGATATTGGCATGATAACCGCTATTAAACAACAATCCACTTTCGCGCCTAAAACGCTGTGCCAACAACGCTTCCAGTTGCTCATAATACGGAAAAGATCCGGTCAACAAACGGGAAGAAGATGAAGTAAAGTGCGGTAAGTTTTCCGCGTGTTTTTGCAAAAAAGTTTGCCGCAAAGCCGTGTTATTTGCCAACCCTAAATAATCATTGGACGATAAATTTAACATTAACCGTCCCTCTTTTTCGATATAACGTCCTTGATGGGTTAATTCAGGCAAGCGGCGTAATTGTCCAATATTCTGCAATTGCGTTAATCGCTCGGCAAAATCAGCCAATGGATTCATCATAAACCTCTTTGATCACCTCTAATAGGGCTTGTGTCAGTTGTGATAGTTGGTGCGGCGTAATAATAAAAGGCGGCATAATATAGACAAGACGTCCAAACGGGCGCAACCAAACCCCTTTTTGCACAAATTTCGGTTGTAAAACTGCTATATTAACAGGTTCCCGCATTTCAAGTACACCGATAGCGCCGAGAACTCGTACCTGTTTGACACAATTAAAGGCCGCTGCTGGCGCTAATTCGCGGCGTAATTGTTGTTCTATTTGCTGAATTTTCGCCTGCCAATCGCTTGCCAATAATAAATCAATAGAGGCACAGGCAATCGCACACGCCAGTGGATTTGCCATAAACGTCGGTCCGTGCATAAAACATTTTGCTTCGCCTTGGCAAATGGTTTGAGCGATCAATGCGGTAGTCACCGTTGCCGATAAAGTTAAATAACCGCCGGTCAAGGCTTTACCCAAACACATAATATCCGGGGTTATTCGAGTATATTCGGTGGCAAACAGCTTACCGGTGCGCCCAAATCCGGTAGCGATCTCATCAAAAATCAATAATACGCCATATTGATCGCATAATGCTCTGGCGCGCTCCAAATAAGTCGGCGAATAAAAATACATCCCACCGGCACCTTGCACAATCGGCTCCAAAATTAATCCCGCAATTTCCGAAGATTTTTGTGCCAATAAATCGCGTAACGGTGCAATATCTTGTTCATCCCAGTCTTCGCTAAAGGCAGTTTTTGGTTGTGGCAAAAAATATTGCAGTGGCAACCGTTCGGCAAATAGGCTATGCATCCCCGTTATCGGATCGCAAACCGACATCGCATGCCACGTATCACCATGATAACCGGCGCGAATGGTGGCAAATTTACTGCGCTTAGGTTGCCCTTTGGCGTGTTGATATTGCAGTGCCATTTTCATCGCCACTTCTACTGCCACCGATCCGCTATCAGCATAGAAAATTTTGTCTAATCCTGGCGGCAAAATGCTAACCAAGCGTTTACCCAATTCCACCGCGGGATCATGGGTAAATCCGCCGAACATAATATGGCTGGTTTTCTCTAATTGGGCAATCGCGGCTTGATTTAATTGCGGATGGTTATAACCATGTAACGCCGCCCACCAAGAAGACATTCCGTCAATCAGTTGTTGCCCATTTTTTAAGGTAATCATCACGCCATCGGCACGTTCTACCGCATATATCGGCATCTCGGCGTTCACCGCTGAATAAGGATGCCACAAATGTTGCTTATCCCATTGCAACATATCTTGCTCATTCATTACGCTTATTCCTTTCTGCTTGTTTTCGTTCATAAATCCGAATTAGTAGCAAAGTATAGCCTTATCATTGCACAAGTTAAATAACTTGTTATAATCCCATCTTCAATTTATTGAGGACATAACTATGTACAATGCGGAAAAAAAGCAACCTAGCTACTGGCAACGCATCAAAATTGCCTTTCAATATGTGATGCCACAACAATATTTAACCCAATTTGCCGGCTGGTTTGCCAAACAACAATGGGGCGCAGTGACTCATTTTGCGATCAAACTTTTTGCCAAAAAATATCACGTGGACATGAATGAAGCGGCAAAACCGAATTTCAAAGATTATGCCAGTTTCAACGAATTTTTTATTCGTCCGCTTGCCGAAAATGCGCGCAAAATCGAGCAAAATCCGACCGCGCTTTGTTTACCGGCAGACGGGCGGATAAGCCAACTCGGACATATTGACGACAATTTATTATTACAAGCGAAAGGCCATTCTTTCCGTTTAGAGGATTTATTGGCGCATGATCAAGAATTGGTGGAGACCTTTAAAAATGGCGAATTCGCCACCATCTATTTATCACCGCGTGATTATCACCGCGTACATATGCCTTGCGATGCCACCTTGCGTAAAATGATTTACGTGCCGGGCGAGCTGTTTTCGGTTAATCCGTTTTTAGCCGAACACATACCTAATTTGTTTGCTCGCAATGAACGGGTCATCTGCGTATTTGATACGGATTTCGGACCGATGGTGCAAATCTTAGTTGGCGCCACCATCACTGCGAGCATCAGTACCGCTTGGGCAGGTATTGTCAATCCGCCGCGTCCGAACGAAGTCAAAACCTGGACTTATCAAGGAGAAAGTGCGGTCAAGTTATTGAAAGGTCGTGAAATGGGCGCCTTCCAATTAGGTTCGACCGTAATTAATTTATTCCCGAAAAATCGGATACAATTAGCAAGCCATTTGCAAGTAGATGTACCAGTCCGCATGGGTGAAGTTTTGGCATATAAAAAATAATTTTTAACACACAAGGAAAAAACAATGACTAAACAATTTTTTGAACAAGTAACCTTAGATGATGTTTCTGCAAAAGGGAGTTATGGTATCGGTTTACAAATCGGTCAACAATTAACCGATAGCCAATTAAATGTAAAAGCAGAAGCGGTTGCCAAAGGGATTTATGATGCCTTAAACCAAAATGCACCGGCGTTGGATTTAAATGAAGTAAGCCAAGCGTTACATCAATTGCAACAAGAAGCAGCAGAAAAAGCACAAGCGCAATTTAAACAATTTGAAGAAGCGGGCAACGCTTTCTTAGCTGAAAATGCGAAAAAAGACGGCGTAAAAGTTACGGAAAGCGGATTACAATACGAAGTTTTAGTGGAAGGCAACGGTAACGTCCCAAGTCGCCAAGATCAAGTGCGCGTACATTACACGGGTACTTTAATTGATGGAACCGTATTCGACAGTTCAGTAAAACGTGGTCAACCGGCAGAATTCCCTGTAAGTGGCGTGATTGCTGGTTGGGTTGAAGCGCTTTCCATGATGCCGGTTGGTTCAAAATGGCGTTTAACCATTCCGCATAACTTAGCCTATGGCGAACGTGGTGCCGGTGCGTCAATTCCGCCATTTAGCACCTTAGTGTTTGAAGTAGAATTATTAGATATTTTGTAATCTGACGACAACACAACGTACAAAAAAGTGGAAGTTTCAGCTTCCACTTTTTGTTTTTTACGATAACCAAATCGTCATGATGCTTTATAATCCACGGTGCGATTCGCGTAGGCATAAAATCCTAAGGTCACAATTGCATAAAATACTAAATTGGTTGATCCCGGATAATTCAATAGAATTTTTAACCCAAAAGCCAACATGATAAAGGTAGCAACCGTAATAAACATTGAAATATCAAAGAATAATTTTTTGCGTTCCGGCAAAAACTCCCCTTTCACTACACTTACAATTAATAGGATCGGAACAATAAATTCACACACACCTAAAAAATAAATAAACGGCGGAATGCCACCCGGTAATTGTGCTAAAAAGGTATCTTTAAACATATTAAGATAAGGCCCCATTACTGTATCAGTATCAAACAATTTGTTATAGCCCGGTTGCCCCATGGTATAAAATATCACGAAGAAAATCGGCAACAATTTGATTTTATTGAATAAACAATTCGGATTTGACACACCGGTCTGGCGCTCTACATACCACAACACAAAATACAAAAATGCACCATAGAAAAAGAGGTTAGCCGATGCTTGATGACTGGAAATCATGCGTACGGAAAAACCATAAAATGCCAACGAAACAATCGCCGCTAAAAGCCCTAATTTTAAGAATTTAGCCCCAGAGTTAAGTAAAAATTCCAGTTTAATCAATGAAATCACACATAAAATCACGGTGATTAATTGGAATATGGCAGAAATCATCAAAGAGCCTGTTGCATAACCCGGAAATTCCGCTGCCGGACGGTTGTTGTAGTAATTCATAAATAGATGAATGGTTTCGCTTTTTCCTTGCAACAACAAGGCCGCATCAATCCCCATAGAAAAAATTAAACCAACAATAATCGGTAAAAGAATTACCTGACGAATATGAGTGGTGTTCATCGAAAATACCTCCTGTATCTAAGTTATTGACATAATTTGTGTATAAAATTGAAATATCGAATAGCTTAATATCGATCCTTTATATCATATCCTTTTAACATAAAACTAAATTTGATCACGAACAAAAAAATAGGCAAATATTTAACATATTCGCCTATTTTTTTACATCTTATTAAATTTATCTTATTGCACTTCGTGAACACGCAATTCTTTCGGCACTTCAAATACCGTATTTTCTTCACAACCTTGCAATTCTTCCACTTGATCTGCGCCCAACTCGCGCAAACGAGTCACCACTGATTGCACCAGCACTTCAGGTGCCGATGCCCCGGCGGTAATGCCAATGGTTTGCACGCCTTGTAGCCATTCAGGATCAATATCATTCGCTTCGTCGATCAATTTGGAGGTAACTCCCATTCTGGATGCCAACTCTGCCAAACGATTTGAATTTGAGGAATTTTTGGATCCCACGACAATCACCAAATCGGACTGTTCCGCCAATTCGCGTACCGCTTGTTGACGATTAGTTGTTGCATAACAAATGTCATTTTTACGCGGTCCTTGAATTGCTGGATATTTTTCTTTTAGCGCCTCAATCACATCAGCGGTATCATCAATAGACAGCGTGGTTTGTGTCATAAAGGTAATATCTTCATCATCGCGCAACGACAATTTGGCAATATCTTCCACATTTTCCACCAAATAAATGCCACCGTCGTGGTTATCATATTGCCCCATCGTTCCTTCCACTTCTGGATGGCCTTCATGTCCGATCAACACCGCTTTTGTCCCTTTGCGGCTAGCACGCGCTACTTGCATATGCACTTTCGTCACTAACGGGCAAGTCGCATCAAAAACTTTCAACCCGCGATTTTTTGCCTCTTGGCGCACCGCTTGTGAAACACCATGCGCCGAGAAAATCACGATCGCACCATCCGGAACCTCATCTAATTCTTCCACAAAAATCGCGCCGCGTTCACGTAATCCATTGACCACAAAACGATTATGCACCACTTCATGGCGCACATAAATCGGCGCCCCATGGACTTCCAGTGCTAATTCCACAATACTGATCGCACGGTCAACACCGGCACAAAAACCGCGCGGATTGGCTAAAATAATTTTCATGCTTTTTTCTCTTTCTTTTCGCTATTTTTAAAGGCATCTAAGGCTAACAAACCCGCGCCAATACAAATGGCAATATCCGCCACATTAAACACCGGATAATGCCATTGTTGCCAATAAAAATCAAAAAAATCCACCACAAATCCGTGATAAAAACGATCTGCTGCATTGGCTAGCGCACCACCGATAATCAATGCATAGGCAGAATTTTGCAATTTTTGTGTAGCATTATTTTTGGCAAGAAAATAGATCAACACCGCAGAAATAATTAACGCTAAACCGATAAAAAAACTTTTTTGCCAACCAGAATGATCGGCTAAAAAACTAAATGCCGCACCATAATTACGCACATATGTCAGATTAAATACCGGTAAAATATTCACGCTTTCATACAGTTCAAAACGACTCACGACTAAATATTTTGTAAATAAATCAATGACAAATGCCACCAATCCTAACCATAAAAAGGATAAACCCGTTTTTTTGCTCATAGCACTCCGCAAAACTTACAATAAATTAACCGCACTTTAAAAGTGCGGTCATTTTTTTCAATTATTAGGCAAATTGTCTTAACTCACCTTCGCCATCAACGTTTTCCACGCAACGAGAACATAACGTCGGATGTGCCGGATTGAGTCCAACGGTAGTGGAGTAATGCCAACAACGCGGACATTTTTCTCCTTCAGCACGTTCCACTTTCACCGCTAAACCGGCAAATTCACCTTCAGCCACATCTGCCTCGGCAAGCGGTTTTACTAACGCTTGTGAAGTAATTAACACAAAGCGTAATTCATCACCTAATTGTTCCAATAACGGGCGAATTTGATCATTGGCATAAACCGTCACTTTCGCTTCCAAACCAGCACCAATTAATTTATCATTACGCGCTTGTTCCAACACACGGTTTACTTCGGCACGTACTTTTAGCAATTGCTGCCAGTAATTATCATCCAATTTATCCTTTTCGCCCAAACCGAACAAACCGGTATAAAACTCCTCGGTGAATACAAATTCTGCACGACCTTCTACTTTCGGCATATGTCCCCAAATTTCATCCGCGGTAAAGGAAAGAATTGGCGCCATCCAACGCACTAAGGCCTCAGCAATATGCCACAAGGCAGTTTGACAACTACGGCGCGCCAAGCTGTCCGCTTTGGTAGTATATTGACGATCTTTGATAATATCCAAATAAAACGATCCCATCTCAATTGAACAGAAACGCATTAAACGCTGCACCACGGTATGGAATTGATAATTATCGTAAGCCTCTTTAATATCATTTTGTGCCTCTAATGCACAGCTCACTGCCCAGCGATCCAAAGCAATCATCTCTTCTGGTTTAACCAAATCGCGTTTTGGCTCAAAACCATTTAAGTTCGCCAACAAGAAACGAGCGGTATTACGAATACGACGATAGGTATCGCCGGCACTGTTTAAAATATTGTGAGAAACCGCAATTTCACCGGTGTAGTCAGTGGAGGCGACCCATAAACGTAAAATGTCTGCCCCATTTTTATTCCACACTTCACTCGGCACAATCACATTACCCAAGGATTTAGACATTTTGCGACCTTTTTCATCCACCGTAAATCCGTGAGTCAACACTTGGTTGTAAGGCGCTTTGTTGTCAGTCGCAGTAGAAAGCATCAAGGAAGACATAAACCAGCCACGATGTTGGTCAGAACCTTCTAAATACATATCCGCTGCATTCCCATTAAACTCAGGACGTTGTTGCACTACAGACGCATAGGTCGATCCAGAATCAAACCACACATCCAAGGTATCCGGCACTTTGCGATAAATTTTTGCATCTTCTTCGCCCAATACCTCTACAGGATCAAGATCCCACCAAGCCTGAATACCGGCTTTTTCAACGCGTTTTGCTACTTCTTCTAGGATCTCTAAAGTACGCGGATGTAACTGTTCGGTTTCATGATGCACAAACATAGTCATCGGCACGCCCCAAGTACGCTGACGCGAAATACACCAATCCGGACGGTTTGCCACCATGGTATCAATTCGCGCTTCCCCCCAACTTGGAATCCAACGCACTTTTTTGATTTCGCCCAAGGCTTGTTGACGTAATCCTTTGGTTTCCATACCGATAAACCATTGTGGTGTGGCACGGAAAATAATTGGCGTTTTATGTCGCCAACAATGTGGATAGCTGTGTTTAATACGTTCAAGTTTTAACAATGCACCGGTTTCTTTCAGTTTTTCCACCACTAAATCATTGGCTTCAAATACGCCTTTGCCGGCAAAAAATGGCGTGGTCGAAATAAACTTACCATCGTTTGCAACCAACCCAGCCATTTCCAACTGATATTTTTGACCAACAATATAGTCATCCAAACCATGATCCGGTGCGGTATGCACCAAACCCGTACCGCCATCAATGGTGACGTGATCACCTAAAATCACCGGCACGCTATAATCATAAAACGGATGGTTAAAACGCAATAATTCCAACGCACTTCCTTGCACTGAACCTAACACTTCCACTTGCTCAAGTGCGGTCGCTTTTTGCACACTTTCCAACAAATCTGCGGCTAAAATAACACGCTCATCGCCGAATTGTACCAATTGATAATCTAAATTCGCATTGACTGCAATCGCGCGGTTAGACGGTAATGTCCAAGGAGTGGTTGTCCAAATCACTGCGGATAAGCGACCATGACCTTGACCTTGCGCATTAAATTTCGCTTCCACTTCCGCCGGATTTGTCGCCGCAAAACGCACATAAATGGACGGAGACACTTTATCTTCATATTCCACTTCCGCTTCCGCCAAGGAAGAACCGCAATCCAAACACCAGTGAACCGGTTTAGATCCTTTATACAAATGCCCGTTAGCAATCACTTTTCCTAAGGTACGGATAATATTCGCTTCCGTATTAAAATTCATGGTCAAATACGGATTATCCCAATCGCCCAACACGCCCATACGGATAAAGTCGGCTTTTTGCCCCTCTACTTGTTCTTTGGCATAATCGCGACAAGCCTGACGGAATTGTGCCGCGGAAATTTTTTCATTTGGTTTGCCGACTAAACCCTCGACTTTTAATTCAATCGGTAAGCCATGACAGTCCCAACCGGGAATATAAGGAGAATCATAACCTAGCGCGGTTTTGGATTTGATAATAACGTCTTTTAAGATTTTGTTGACGGCGTGACCAAGGTGTAACGAACCATTCGCATAAGGAGGTCCATCGTGTAAAATAAAGGTCTTTTTACCCTTACCGGCAGCACGAATTTTTTGATAAAGTTGCTTTTCATACCAGTTTTTCAACATTGCCGGCTCACGTTTTGCCAAGTCTCCACGCATCGGGAAACCGGTTTCCGGCAAATTGAGCGTATTTTTATAATCTACATTTTCATTCGACATTTTTATCTTCCAAAGAGTAATAATTAAAAATTGAGCGTATCTTTTAAACACAAACGAATTTCAGCATTATACGCAGAAATCCGTTAAGATTAAAGGCGGAATTGCCATTCAAAGTGCGGTCATTTTTCCGCAAGTTTTGTCGCAAAATAGGCTTTTGCCACAATCACATCTTGTTCAATTTGTTGTTTCAACGCCTCAAATGAGGCAAACTTAATTTCATTGCGCAATTTATGGCAAAATTCAATCTGCAAATTCTGCCCGTATAAGTTTTGGCTAAAATCAAAAAGATGCACTTCTAAAAGCTGAATATGCTTAATTCCGTTCAAGGTTGGGCGCTTGCCCACATTGGCAACACCGGTATATTGGCGTCCGTCGTCTAATTGAATTTTCACCGCATAAACGCCTTTGATCGGATTAACTTGACGCTGTAGGCGAATATTGGCAGTCGGAAATCCGATAGTGCGCCCCAATTTATTCCCATGCACCACGCGCCCATAAATACAATAAGGTTTTCCCAACAAAGTCGCCGCTAACGCTAAATTATCCTCTGCCAAGGCTTGACGGATTGCGGTACTACTAATGCGCTGTGTATCCAAACAAAGGCTACAATTATCTTCAACTTCAAAACCGTATTTTTTGCCCGCGTGTTGCAACAGTGCAAAATCCCCTTCTCGCTCTGCACCAAAACGGAAATCGTCGCCGACACTTAAGAATTTCACGTTCAGTTGCGCAACTAAACAAGTTGAAATAAAATCTGCCGCACGTTGAGCGGCAAAAGCGCGGTTAAATTTCACACAGAAAACATAATCCACACCGGCTTGAGCCAAATAATGCAATTTATCGCGTAGGCGCATCAATCTTGCAGGCGCTTTATCGGCTAAAAAATATTCGCGCGGCTGCGGTTCAAACAACATCACCACCATCGGCAACGCCAATTCATCTGCTTTTTGACGTAAATGGCGCAAAATCTGCTGATGCCCCAAATGTACCCCGTCAAAATTGCCGATCGTTAACGCACAGCCTTGTTCATGAAATATCGCCGGTAAACGCTGAAAACTACGAATAAGTTGCATTACATTTTCCTAATAAATTCAAAATAGTTACCCATTATACGGATAAATAACACAAGATTAAAGCACCTACTTTTTCTATGGCTGCATTAGCGCTTTCCGTTCATACTATAATGAAAAGCTCGCTTCGGCACGAAATTCCATGATGTCTTGGGTAAGCGGATGGGTGATTTTTAAATATTCGGCGTGCAAACACAAGCGCGACGACATGGCTTTGGCTTGCGGGTGCGCATAAAATTTATCGCCTAATATTGGATGTCCCAAGGCTAACATATGTAAACGCAATTGATGAGAGCGTCCGGTAATCGGTGTTAAGCGAACTTGTGTACTGTTATTCGGCAAACGTTGCAAAACTTCAAATTTTGTGACTGCTCTTTTTCCCCGCTCAAAACAAATTTTTTGGCGCGGGCGATTTTCCCAATCGCAAATTAAGGGCAAATCCACCGTTCCCTGCGCTGCCTCAAGATGCCCCCAAACTAACGCTACATATTGCTTTTTTGGCTCCCGCTCACGAAACTGGCGTTTTAATTCGCGATCCGCCAATTTACTCATAGCAAACAACAATAACCCGCTGGTTGCCATATCCAAACGGTGCGCCGGTTCGCAAAACCCATATTTGTCTTTCACGCGCGACATGGCGCTATCATAATATTGCGGCTGATTGCCGGGAACTGAAAGCAAACCGCTCGGTTTATTCACCAACAAAATGTGATCATCTCGATACACAATATCAAGCCAAGGATCTATCGGGGGATGATATTCAATAAGTGCCATCTTATTCTTTATTACTCACAATTACACGCAAGCTGTCCAAGCGCCAGCTCGCCAAATTCAGTTGCGCCAAACTTTGCTCAAATTGTCGCTGGACTAATTCAATTTCATCTTGGCGCACGTTTTTATTCACTTTTTGCAACGCCAGCAAACGATTTAACTCCGCCTGCAAGCGCTGTTGTGCCGCTTGTTTGGCATCAGCGATAATCTGTTGTGCCGGCGAAGTAATTTGTTGTTCGGCTAATGGCAATAAAGCCGCGATCTGCTTGCGCAGCATTTTGATCACATCCATCGCCATTTTACGTCCCATGGGTTTTAGTTGTTTCTGTAAACTATCAAAAGCCACTTGATTTGCCAAGTTATTTCCTTTGGCATCTAATAATAAACGCACCGGCGTCGGTGGCAAAAAGCGAGTTAGATGCAGCCCTTTCGGCGCTTGCGCCTCGACAATATAAATTAACTCCAATAATAAAGTCCCTGCCGGCAACGCCTTATTAATCAATAAAGACACCGCACTTTTACCAATGTCTCCCGATGTCATCAACTCCATCCCTTGACGAATAAGCGGATGATCCCAAGTTAAAAAATCCATTTCTTCACGCGCTAAGGCTCGTGCGCGATCAAAAGTAACGGTCAATCCTTCTTCTTTTAAACCCGGAAAATCAGAAATCAACATATTATCGCCCGGCTTTAATACCAAAGTTTGCTCGCCCACATCTTCCTGTTCCACGCCAATCAGATCAAATAAATTTAAACTAAAGCTGATCAAATCCGTTGCACCATCTTGCTGTGCGATTTGCGCTGCCAGCTGTTTTGCTGCCTCTCCACCATTGGAGTTTAATTCCAATAAACGATCCCGCCCGCGCTCCAATTCTGCTTTTAACTCCAAATATTGCTCATGGGTTTGTTGTAAAAAGGGATGAAATTCCTCAAGTGCGGTCGGATTTTGTAAAAAATAACGTAATTTTTCACCGCACTTTTCAAACAATAATGTTCCCATCGGGCAAGTCTCGGCAAAAGCATTTAAGCCTTCATGATACCAACGCACGAGAACTTGTTGCGCCGAATTGTCAAAATAAGGCACATGAATATGTACATCACCACGCTGTCCGATACGATCCAAGCGCCCGATACATTGTTCTAATAAATCCGGCGTTTCCGGTACGTTAAACAAGACCAAATGGCTGGCAAATTGGAAATTGCGCCCTTCCGAACCAATATGTGAGGTCAATAAGACCTGTGCGCCATATTCTTGATCGGCAAAATACGCCGCCGCCCGATCCCGTTCCACAATCGACATTTGTTCATGGAAAACTGCACTGCGGATCCCCTCTTTTTCGCGCAAAACCTGCTCCAATTGCGTCACCGTATCCGCATGGCGACAAATCACTAGTACTTTTTCATCACGCCGCTGTTTTAAAAATTCAAACAACCACGCCACACGTGGATCAAATTCCCACCAACCGCTTAATGCATTCATTTCTTGGAAAATGCGTTCCGGATACAACGCCTCAACCGTGCCGATTTCGCCTAAACGTTGCAAAATCGACAACGCATTTTGGTATTGGGTTGGGAACGGTAATTTCACTGGCGCATACATACGTTTCGGAAAACCTTGTACCGCTTGTCGCGTATTGCGAAATAATACTCGCCCGGTTCCGTGACGATCAATTAATTGGGCAATCAGTTGCTGGCGGGCTTGCACCGAGACAGAAACTTGCGTAATTAACACCGCACTTTCCTCATCCAGCAAAGATTGCAGAGTTTGTTGCTGCGAGAGGCTCAAGGTTTCTTCTTGCAGCAAGGCATTAATGATTTCCGCCAACGGGCGATAATTTTCTTGCTCACGCAAAAAAGCATGGTAATCATAAAAACGATGGGGATCGAGTAAGCGTAAGCGGGCAAAATGGCTTTCTTGTCCCAATTGTTCCGGTGTCGCCGTTAATAATAACAATGCCGGGATTTTTTCCGCCAATTGCGCAACAATTTGATATTCTAGGCTACACTGCACCTCTGACCAAGTTAAATGGTGAGCCTCATCAACGATCAATAAATCAAATTCCGCCTCTAACGCTTGTTGCGCCCGCTTTGGATAGCTGACAAACCAATCCAATGCACAAAGGATCAAAGATTCACTATGAAACGGATTACGGGCGCTGTCATCAAAATCTGCCGCACGTTCTTCATCAAATAAGGAAAAAGGTAAATTAAAGCGACGCAACATTTCCACCAACCATTGATGTTGCAAACTTTCCGGTACCAAAATCAGCACTCGTTGCACTTTTTCTGCAAACAATTGTTGTTGCAAAATCATCCCAGCTTCGATGGTTTTACCAAGTCCCACTTCATCTGCCAGCAACACGCGTGGCGCCATACGTTGTCCTACCTCTTGGGCAATGTGTAATTGATGAGGGATAAGCCCGGCGCGAATGCCACGCAAACCGCGACATTCCGATTTATATTGGGTTTGCTGATGTTGCCAACTGCGATAACGTAGCACAAAATGATCCATGCGATCAATTTGTGCATTAAACAAGCGATCTTGTGGTTTGCTAAAAGCAATATGTGGCGCAATTTCTTGTTCTAACATCACTATATCTTGCATAAAGTCATGGCGCATCACGCGATAGAAAAATAATCCGTTGCGCTCCATTGCCTCCAACACTTTTGCTTTCCAGCCTTCTTGATGGGGAATTTCATCGCCCGCTTGAAAACTAACACGGGTTAAAGGAGCGTTGTTTGAGGCGTAAATGCGTACTTCATCTGCCGCAGGGAAATGTATCGTCACCGTTCGCGCATCTAACGACGTAATAACGCCTAGTCCTAAATTATTTTCCGTTTCACTTATCCAACGTTGCCCAATAACAAACATAATTTCCCTTTCCGTTACTCAAAATGGCGCTTATTTTAGCGAGCTTGTCGCCCAAAAGGCAACGGAATTTACCGTTGCTTAAAACTGATTGCCATAAAAAAGAACATTTTTATGACATTAATTAAATAAAAAGTGCGGTCATTTTTGACCGCACTTTTGGCTGTTTTATCAGTTAATTTGATGTTTGATTATTTTAACGCCACACGCGCGTTGCGGAATAAACGCATCCAAGCACCGTCTTCGCTCCAATCTTCCGGATACCAAGAGTTACTCACTGCACGGAAAACCCGTTCCGGATGTGGCATCATAATCGCTACACGTCCATTTTGGTTGGTTAACGCGGTAATTCCATCGATCGAACCATTCGGATTCGCCGGATAACATTCCGTTGGTTGCAATTGGCTATCAATATATTGTGCAGCAATCAGATTTTGCGCACGTAATAAATCCAATTGTTGTTCATCATTAAACTCTACACGACCTTCACCATGTGATACCGCAATCGGCATATGCGAACCCGCCATTCCATCAAACCATAAGGAATTGGTTTGGTTGATTTTCACCATCGCCACCCGCGCCTCAAAACGTTCGGATTTATTGCGCACAAAACGTGGCCAAGCCTCCGCTCCCGGAATGATCGGTGCTAAATGTGACAACATTTGACAACCATTACATACACCTAACGCCAGTGTATCTTCCCGTTGGAAGAATTGTTCAAACTGCTCACGAAGTGCGGTATTAAATAGGATCGATTTTGCCCAACCACCACCAGCGCCCAATACGTCACCATAAGAGAAACCGCCACAAGCGACCAAAGCATTAAACTCTTGCAAATGACGACGACGATGATGTAAATCGCTCATGTGAACATCAATAGCTTCAAAGCCGGCGCGATCAAATGCTGCCGCCATTTCATAGTGGCTATTCACTCCTTGCTCACGCAAAATAGCAATGCGCGGTTTAGCGCCTTTAGCAATATAAGGTGCGGCAACATCTTGGTTGACATCATAAGTCAAATGCACTGAAAGTCCTTTGTCTTCCGGTGCTTTTTTGCTGGCAAACTCTTGATCCGCACATTCAGAATTATCGCGCAAACTTTGCATTTTGTGGGTTAATTCTGCCCAAATACCACGTAATTCGGAACGTTTTTCTTGCAATAACACTTTGGTGCTGCGGGTAATTTCAAACAAATCCCCTTCCACAACTTCACCCAATTCTTTGGTTAAATGAATGAGATTATGTTGAGCTAAAATATCGCGCACGTCATTTAATACGCTGTCATTGACTTGGATAACCGCGCCCAATTCTTCGTTGAACAAGACATTTAAATCCTCATCACCCAACGCACTAATATCTACAGAAACACCACAATGTCCGGCAAATGCCATTTCCGCTAATGTCACGATTAAACCACCATCAGAACGATCGTGGTATGCCAACAATTTTTGTTGTTGTACAAGGACTTGCATTGCATTGAAGAAATTTTTCAAGGTCTCTGCATTGACCACATCCGCCGGTTTATCACCCAATTGTTTATACACTTGCGCCAACGCGGTTGCCCCCAAACGATTTTGCCCTTCGCCTAAGTCAATTAACAATAAACGAGAGCGCCCTTTATCGGTTCTTAATTGTGGCGTAACAGTTTTACGCACATCTTCCACGCGAGCAAAAGCGCTGATCACCAAAGATAACGGTGCGGTGACGCTTTCTTTTTCACCAAATTCATTTAACCAAGCGGTTTTCATCGACATAGAATCTTTGCCCACTGGAATGGTCAAGCCCAATGCCGGACAAAGCTCTTCGCCCACCGCTTTTACCGCGGCATATAATCCGGCATCTTCGCCTTCATGTCCTGCCGCTGACATCCAGTTTGCCGATAATTTGATACGTTTAATATCACCAATATCCGTTGCAGCAATATTGGTAATACTTTCTGCGACTGCTAAACGTGCTGATGCGGCAAAATCCAATAACGCCACCGGCGCGCGTTCACCCATGGACATGGCTTCGCCATAATAGCTGTCGAGACTGGCTGTGGTGACTGCGCAATCAGACACTGGAATTTGCCAAGGTCCAATCATTTGATCGCGTGCAACCATACCGGTTACTGAACGATCGCCAATAGTAATCAAGAAGGTTTTTTCCGCTACTACCGGCAAACGCAACACACGCTGCAAGGCTTCTTTTAAATTAATCTCATCTTGTTTTAACGGCGGATTATTTACGCTTTTCGATTGCACATCACGTAGCATTTTCGGCGTTTTGCCTAATAATACATTCATCGGCACGTCAATCGGTTTATTGTCATAATAAATATCGTATAGGCTTAAATGTTCTTCTTCTGTTGCCACGCCAATAACCGCAAATGGCGCGCGTTCACGACGACAAATTTGCTTAAATTTCGCCAGTCCTTCCTGTGATACCGCTAATACATAACGTTCTTGCGATTCGTTACACCAAATCTCCAACGGTGACATACTGCGTTCATCGCTTGGAATTTCACGCAATTTAAAGCGACCACCACGACCACCATCATGCACCAATTCCGGCATCGCATTGGATAAACCACCGGCACCCACATCATGGATAAATAAAATCGGGTTCTCATCTCCCAACTGCCAACAACGGTCAATAACTTCCTGACAACGGCGTTCCATTTCCGGATTATCACGTTGTACAGAAGCAAAATCCAAATCTTCTTTTGATTTACCGGAAGCCATGGAAGATGCTGCGCCACCCCCCAAACCAATATTCATTGCCGGACCACCCAACACAATCAAATGTGCCCCAACAGGAATTTCGCCTTTTTGTACGTGTTCAGCGCGAATATTACCAAGACCGCCTGCCAACATGATCGGTTTATGATAACCGCGCACTTCCTCGCCTGCAAAACTGTTGACGTTTTCCTCATAAGTACGGAAATAGCCCAACAATGCCGGACGTCCAAATTCATTATTAAACGCCGCACTTCCTAGCGGACCTTCAGTCATGATCTCTAAAGCAGAAGCAATACGACGCGGTTTGGATAATGGATTTTCCCAAGGTTGTTGAAAATCAGGAATACAAAGATTTGAAACAGAAAAACCGACTAACGCCGCTTTTGGCTTAGCGCCACGTCCGGTTGCTCCCTCATCACGAATTTCACCACCAGAACCGGTCGCCGCCCCAGGGAATGGAGAAATTGCGGTTGGGTGATTATGGGTTTCCACTTTCATCAAAATATGTGTATCTTCGTTGTGATAACGATATTGTCCGTCGCTATCCGGGAAAAAACGTCCAACTTTAGAGCCTTCCATCACCGCCGCATTATCTTTATAAGCAGAAAGCACATATTCTGGCGTTTTTTCAAAGGTATTTTTGATCATCTTAAACAAGGATTTATCTTGTTTTTGCCCATCAATAATCCAATCGGCATTAAAAATTTTATGACGACAATGTTCCGAATTCGCCTGTGCAAACATATACAGCTCCACATCCGTCGGATTGCGTCCAAGTGCGGTGAAATTTTCCATTAAATAATCAATTTCATCATCGGCTAACGCCAAGCCCAAATTCACGTTAGCTAATTCAAGCTCAATTTTTCCGCCTTGTAAAATATCCACGGTATTAAACTGCTTCGGCGCTTGTTGTTCAAACAATTGATAAGCATCTGCCGGCTCTGTAATGACAGTTTCCATCATTTTGTCATAAAGCGCCGCCTTAACCATATCTTCTTCACCATAAAACATCGGTTGTTCATATTCAACATAATAAGCAATACCGCGTTCAATGCGATCCACTTTATCCAGTCCGCAATTATGAATAATATCTGTCGCTTTTGACGACCAAGAAGAAATCGTCCCGATACGCGGAATGACAATATACCGCTCACCGTTAATGCTATGTCCCTCAAAATTCGGACCATAATGCAACAAATCGATTAACTGATCGGATTCCAACTCCGTTAACGGTGCGGACAAAAATGCAAAATGCAAATACTCGGCATTAATAGATTTAATTGAGCAACCTTGATTATTTAGGTGCTTCATTAATTGATTTAAACGAAATTTAGAAAATGCGGGAGCTCCGCGTACAACCTGCAACATACATTTCACCTGAGCTAGATTAAAAAATGAGGTTTATTATAAAGGAAATTAATCAAAAACGAAAACGTTTGCGTAGGATTATTTGCGGATACGGATACATCCCGTCGCATCATGACAACTCATGATGTTCCAAGCATTACGCTCTGTGAGCTTCTAAAAACTGAATAAAAAAGCACCGCACTTTTCATTTTCTGTTTATAACCTTCTTCCTTAATATCGCCATTTCGAGGAAATTTTAGCCATACTAAAGAAAAGTTCTTCTATTTACTTTCCCGCAATATTTTCAATATTCCTTTCATTTGTTCGTCCAATGGGGCGTTTAGACGTAGAGTTTCTTTACTTTTTGGGTGTTCAAAGCGGATAGAGAAAGCGTGTAAAAACAGGCGATTTAAGCCAAGTGCCGCCATCTGTTGATCAAAATCCTGATCGCCATATTTGTCATCTAAAGCAATCGGGTGACCAGCGTATTGCGTATGAACACGAATTTGGTGGGTTCTACCTGTTACTGGGCTTGCTTTAATTAATGTTGCATTGGCATAGCGTTCTTCCACGGAAAAATGCGTTTCTGATGGTTTGCCTTGCTCATTGACTCGGACAATACGTTCCCCGCCTGCTAATTCGTTTTTCAAAAGTGGCGCTTTGACCACTTTGCAATGGGATTGCCACTGCCCTCTGACCAAGGCAAGATAATCTTTTTGTACGGTTTTTTCGCGCAATTGTTCGTGTAAATTGCGCAAAGCGGAACGTTTTTTTGCCACTAACAAAATACCAGAGGTGTCACGGTCAAGACGATGTACCAACTCTAAAAAACGGGCATCAGGACGTAACGCACGTAAGGCTTCGATCACGCCAAAATCCAAACCGCTACCACCATGCACTGCAATGCCTGAGGGTTTATTTAACACTAACAGACAATCGTCTTCAAAAATAATCTGTTGTTCCAGTTGCGCGACTTTATTTAATTTTTTCGAGATGACAGGTTGCGCTTTATCCGATACGCGCACCGGCGGAATACGGACAATATCGCCTTGCTGCAATTTGTATTCCGGCTTGATGCGACCTTTATTTACCCGCACTTCGCCTTTACGCACAATGCGATAAATTAAACTTTTCGGCACACCTTTTAGTTTACTTAACAAATAGTTATCAATGCGCTGACCGCTTTCATCTTCACTGATCGTGAGCATTTTGACCGAAGGATTAATAATTTTTTCTGAATTGTCGGTTGTCATAAATTGTTTTTCCGCCTAAAAATGAGAGGCGATCATATCATATTCCTTGTTTGGTTTGAATGAATGATTAAAAACGCAAACGATTAATTGGCGAATTGCCTTGCTAAATAAATCGGTTCAGTGGATAATAGACTGCATTTTTAAGTTTGAATTTCAACTTAAAAATCAACAAGATTTTCGTTGAACATAAGACAATGCAGCAAATGGCATAAGACATTGATATTCAACGATTTCCATTGGCAAACCGAAGATGTTCGCTTGCAAAATGATGTTGCAAAAGTACATTTTGTTTTTATTAAGATCGGCGTTGGCAGATGTTAATAACACAATCAATGCACCCAGCAGTTGACAGTCGAGAGATTGACATTCTGCGACAGACACGAGGTCGATTGTGAAGCCAAAGAGCGGTCGGTTTTGTCATTATTTTATAAAAACGATAAGTAAGAGAAAAATTAATGAAAAGAATGTTAATTAATGCGACTCAAAAAGAAGAGTTGCGTGTTGCGTTGGTCGATGGTCAGCGTTTATTTGACTTGGATATTGAATCTCCGGGACATGAGCAGAAAAAAGCCAATATTTATAAAGGTCGCATTACTCGCGTTGAACCGAGTTTGGAAGCGGCGTTTGTAGATTATGGAGCGGAAAGACACGGTTTTTTACCGTTGAAAGAAATCGCTCGTGAATATTTTCCGGCAGATTATGTGTATCAAGGTCGTCCAAATATTCGTGACATTTTGACCGAAGGTCAAGAAGTCATTGTACAAGTCAACAAAGAAGAACGCGGCAACAAAGGTGCGGCGTTAACCACTTTCGTCTCCTTGGCGGGAAGCTATTTGGTGATTATGCCGAATAATCCACGCGCCGGCGGGATTTCTCGTCGTATCGAGGGGGACGAACGTTTAGAGTTAAAAGATGCGTTAAGTTCTTTAGATGTTCCCGATGGCGTCGGTTTAATCGTGCGTACTGCCGGTGTAGGCAAATCGCCGGAAGAATTACAATGGGACTTAAAAGTATTGTTGCATCATTGGGAAGCAATCAAACAGGCTTCTGAAAGTCGCCCGGCGCCATTTTTGATTCACCAAGAAAGTGATGTGATCGTACGCGCTATTCGCGATTATTTGCGTCGTGATATCGGTGAAATTCTGATTGATAGCCCGAAAGTGTATGAAAAAGCCAAAGCACATATTAAATTAGTACGTCCGGATTTTATTAATCGGGTGAAATTGTATCAAGGCGAAGTGCCACTATTCAGCCATTATCAAATCGAATCGCAAATTGAATCGGCGTTCCAACGAGAAGTTCGTTTACCGTCCGGCGGTTCAATTGTGATTGATGTGACCGAAGCCTTAACCGCCATTGATATTAACTCCGCGCGTTCTACCCGCGGTGGAGATATTGAAGAAACCGCGCTTAACACCAACCTTGAAGCAGCAGATGAAATTGCGCGTCAATTACGTTTGCGCGACTTAGGCGGATTGATTGTCATCGACTTTATCGACATGACCCCAGTACGCCACCAACGAGAAGTGGAAAACCGTATTCGCGATGCGGTGCGCCAAGATCGCGCCCGTATTCAAATCAGCCGCATTTCCCGTTTCGGGTTATTGGAAATGTCTCGCCAACGCTTAAGCCCGTCTTTAGGCGAATCTTCTCACCACGTTTGTCCGCGCTGTCAAGGAACGGGAAAAATTCGTGATAACGAGTCTTTATCCTTATCTATTCTGCGTTTATTGGAAGAAGAAGCGATTAAAGAAAATACCAAACAAGTACATACTATTGTGCCGGTACAAATCGCCTCTTATTTGTTAAACGAAAAACGTCGTGCAATCAGTAACATTGAAAAACGCCATAACGTAGATATTATCGTCGCGCCAAATGAAGCGATGGAAACGCCGCACTTTAGTGTATTCCGCGTGCGTGATGGCGAAGAAGTTAACGAATTAAGTTACAATCTTGCCAAATTGCATGAATCGGAAGATGAATGCGCGCCAGAAGAAACATTAGTTTCACGTAATACCGAAGTCGCCGCTGTGACCACGGAAAGCGTATTAGAAAATGCTGCGGTATCAATGGCAATTGAAACACCAGCGCCAATGCCAACAGAACGCAAAGCGCCGGAAAAACCGTCTTTATTCGCGCGTATTTTGGCGAAAATTAAATCGTTCTTTGCTGAAGAAGAAAAAGCGGAAGAAGACAAAAACAAATCTTCTCGTCCAAACCGCAATAATCGTCAGCGGCGCAACCAAGAACGCCGACCATCTCGTCGGTCGCGCAATGAAAATGCCGACAACATCAAAGCTGATAGCAATGAGCGTGGTCATGATCGCAATGAACGTGCTAATGACCGCCGAGAAGTGAATACAGAAAAAACCGAGCTTCGCTCTTCTCGTCAAAATGAGCGTAATAACAAACGCAATAAAAAAGCGAATGTTATCGATGAACAAATGCTCGACGAAACCTCCGTGCCGAATGTGATTGAGGAAGTGGTTGAAGTACCTACAGCACAACGTCGTCAACGTCGCGATTTGCGCAAAAAAGTGCGTGTTGGAGATGAAAACCAAAGCAATGAAAATCCGTCAACACAGGAAACTGTGACCGCAAAAGTCGCGGCTGAAGCAGAGATTACGCAAACCACTGCTGCAACGCAGAGTGTTGCGACGGAAAGTATTGTGCCAAATAATCTTAACCAATTTGCCGCGGTAGAAAATCCATCCGACGAAGGTGAAGAAAAACGTCGCGATAATAATCGCCAACGCCGACTTCCACGTCATTTACGCGTGAACAATCAACGCAATAAACGTCGCAATCAGTCGGAAGTAAAATCGCCAATGCCATTATTCGCCGCAGTTGCGTCACCGGAACTTGCTAGCGGTAAAGTATGGATTGATACTTCGGCGCTAGCAAATGAAGCCAAAAATGCCAATTTCTTATCCGTGGATGAATTATTGGAGCAACAAGGTCAATCGGCAGAACCGTCTGTCGTCTTGCCGGCAACCGATCTGATTGTAAAAGATGTGAAAAGCGAATCCAAACCTTTCGCCAACTTTATCACCCAACCGGCAAATGATTCGGTGGAGAAAAAAGTGCGTGAGTCGTTGGAACGCTTAAATGCGGATGAAAATGTCATTGTCGTGGCGAAAGAAACCCTATCGGTACCACTTGTTGAAAGCGCTACAGCAATTATCGCCGATACACCAGCAACTGAAGTGCCGGAATCCCGTGCGTCGAATGCGGAAATATCAGTGGATAAGCCGGTTGCTGAAACTGTTGTGTTCACCACACAAAATGCACCAAAAATTGACCGCACTTATACGTTCAACGGGCGTTTAGGAACCATTTCGGCAGTCGAGCATACGAAAGCGGAAATGACGCTGGCGAAAGCCTCAGAGCAAATTAATCCGCCATTTGCGATCGTAGAATGGACAGAGTCGCGTTACTACTTCCATGGTAAAGGCGCGGCAGGACATCACTGCGCGATTAGCCATGTGTATTCTGCGCCAACTAAAACCGAGTAAATAAACAAATTTTAATGTAACTAGGAACCTTATGAATTAAGGTTCCTTTTTTATTCCAATTCGCCATAAAAATTTTTCAAATCTATGAACTTTATTTTTGTTTGCTTTGTCTAATTGGCTGATATTACTTCTTTTGTATTAAGAATTATGAAACTATTCAAATCTTTTTTCTCCATGCGCAGTTCAACGCTCATCGCGTTGGTAGCGCTTTATTTTACGGTCATTTTAAACTATCCGTTTTATAACAAAGTATTAAGTTTACATCCGTTCACCGGTGCGCCGGAAGATTATTTCTTATTAACGGTGCCACTTTTTGTTTTCTTTGTGCTTAATGCCGCATTTCAATTATTAACATTGCCAATTTTGCACAAAGTAATCATTCCGTTGTTAATCGTCATAAGCGCGGCAATTGGTTATAACGCCTTATTCTTTGACGTGTATTTTACTACCGATATGTTAGATAACGTCTTGCAAACCACACCAGCGGAAAGTATGCGGATGATGACCTGGCAATTTGTCACCTGGATTATTGTATTGGGTGTGTTGCCGGCGGTGTTATATTTATTTGTCAAAATCAATTACCGCGTCATCTGGAAAGAATTATTGACTCGTATTTCGTTAATTGTCTTATCTGGCGTAGTCGTATTCAGTATTGCCCAGCTTTATTATCAAGATTACGCCGCGTTTGTTCGCAACAACAAAAGTACCGTCGCCTTGTTGGTTCCGTCGAATTTTATTAGCGCCGGCGTCAATAAAGTCAAACGTATTCGCAAAGCGAATATTCCTTTCCAACAAATCGGGCTTGATGTGAAACAAGACAAACCGGATGTATATCGCCATTTATTAATCGTTGTGGTAGGCGAAACTACTCGCGCACAAAACTGGGGATTAAATGGATATGCCCGTCAAACGACGCCAAAATTAGCCGCGCGTGGCGAAGATGTGATTAATTTTAAACAGGTTGAAAGTTGCGGTACTTCCACTGCAGTTTCTGTACCTTGCATGTTCTCTGTATTGCCGCGCAGCGAATATGACGGAACCAAAGCAGAAAAAGTGGATAACGTACTAGATATTTTACAACGTGCTAATTCTGACATCTTATGGGTCGAAAATAACAGCGACTGCAAAGGCGTTTGCTTGCGTGTACCAAATCGCAGCATTTCGGCAAATGATTTCCCAGATCTTTGTACGGATGGAGAGTGCTTAGATGAAGTCTTGTTCAAAGATTTTGAACAAATGATTGATAGTGGCAATAAAGATATGGTGTTAGTGTTACATACCATCGGCAGTCACGGTCCAACTTATTACGAACGTTATTCACCGGCGTTTAAACAATTTATACCAACCTGTGATACCAATGAAATTCAAAAATGTACGAATGAGCAGTTAGTCAATACTTACGACAACGGCATTTTGTATATTGATAATTTCCTTAACACCTTGATTTCAAAAGTTGAACATCGTGACGATTTGGAAACATCCATTGTGTATGTCTCCGACCATGGCGAATCATTGGGCGAAAATGGCGTTTATTTACATGGCACACCGCGTGCTATCGCGCCGGAGCAACAAACACGTGTACCAATGATTTTCTGGTTCTCAAATACATGGAAGAAAAATGAGCCATTTGATTTAGCATGTCTAAGACAAAAAGCCGAAAGCGGACATTTCTCACATGACAATCTTTTCCATACGCTATTTAGTATGATGGATATTGATTTAAATTTATCCGTGTATAGCAAAGAATTAGATATTATGGCAAGTTGTCGAAAAAAATAATGGCTTAAAAAACTAAAAGTGCGGTCAAAAATGACCGCACTTTTGCAATGACAAAACATTATTGACGAGTTAAATAATCCAGCACCACTTGATGATGATCTGTGGTCTTAAATTTCGTAAACACTTGCTCAATTTTGCCTTGTTCGTCAATCAAAAAACTGATGCGATGAATGCCATCAAATACTCTGCCCATAAATTTCTTCTCGCCCCAAACGCCAAATTGTTCGGCGACTTGATGATCTTCATCAGATAACAAGATGAAATTTAATGCTTTTTTCTCAATGAATTGTGCTAATTTTTTCGGCGAATCAGGGCTAATTCCTAAAATAACCACGCCTAATTTATCCAACTCCGCTTTGCTATCGCGCAAGCCGCAAGCCTGTGTGGTGCAACCGGGTGTTAAGGCTTTCGGATAAAAATAAACCAAGACTTTTTTGCCTGCAAAATCTTGCAAAGAAACCGGCTGACTGTCTTGATTAAGCAGTGTAAAGTGCGGTGCAAAATCGCCGATATTTAATGTTGCCATAGCATTTTCCTTTCAATAATAAATTTAACAGAAGAAATCGCGAGTTTTTTTACAGAAAAACGCAAAAAAAACTTGCAAATTAAGCCTATTTTAGCGATCTTAAACAGACTTTATCAAGCAAACCCAGCGAGGGGTTTGAGGATTTTTCTAAGCCCTGTATATAATTAAAATAACTCTTGGAGGTTTTATGTCAGCGACTACCCCTTTATTCTACGGTAGTATCACCGCTTTAGTCACACCAATGAATTCTCATGGCGAAGTTGATTTCGATGGATTAAAAAGATTGGTGGAATATCACATTGCAGCCGGAACGCACGGCATTGTCTCAGTAGGCACAACCGGCGAAGCTGCGACATTAAGTATCGAAGAAAATGTGAAGACTATTTTGAAGACGGTAGAATTTGCTGATGGTCGCATTCCTGTTATTGCCGGTGCCGGTGCAAATGCAACCAGTGAGGCAATCACGATGACAAAATTGTTAAATGATAGTGGAGTTGCCGGTTGTTTGTCGGTCGTTCCTTACTACAACAAACCAACGCAAGAAGGAATGTATCAACACTTTAAAGCCATCGCGGAATGCACGGATTTACCACAAATTTTATATAACGTACCGGGACGCACCGGCAGCGATATGTTGCCAGAAACCGTGGGGCGCTTAGCAAAAATTAAAAATATCGTCGGGATTAAAGAAGCCACAGGCGATGTTAGCCGCGTAGCAAAAATTAAACAACTTGCCGGCGAAGATTTTATTTTCTTAAGTGGGGATGATGCCACCGGTTTAGAAAGCATGAAACTCGGTGGACAAGGCGTGATTTCCGTTACAAATAACGTTGCCGCCGCAGATATGGCGAAAATGTGCGAATTGGCACTTGCTGGGAAATTCGACGAAGCGGAAGCTATTAATGCGCGCTTAATGGCATTGCACAAAGATTTATTTGTGGAATCCAATCCAATTCCAGTGAAATGGGCATGCTATAAATTAGGCTTAATTGATGAGCCGGTATTGCGTTTACCGTTAACAACGCTAAGTGAAGCAGCGCAACCGAAAGTGATCGCCGCGCTGAAAACTGCCGGTTTACTGTAATTAATGTTATAATAATCAAGGGTCTGTAAGTTGCTTGCAGACCCTAAACTTTTTGCCAATTTTACTGTCCAAAGAAAAAGTGCGGTCATCTTTGGTCGTTTTTTTAACGTAAGGATTCATTTATGAAGAAGTGGTTATTTACTGCAGCAATTTTAACAACGCTAACTGCCTGTTCAACCAGTAATGAAAGCAAGCAAGTTGCCAATGATACATTTGAACGTAAAGGGGCGGAAGTACCAACCTTTAACACCTTATCTACCGGTGGTTTAACCGTTTACGGGCAAGATAATACCTATCAGTTGCCACAAATCAATGGCAAAAGAACTCAGAATGTGGATATTCGCCCGCCGGAAAATCCATTGCCAATTATTGGAAATTCCGTGGCGCAATTTGATGGTGAGCGTGCGCTAATTGCTTATCCTCTTGATAAAGAAGCAGTTTATAACTTAAAACAAGTTGAACGTTTACTACGTGAACAAAATATTAATTTCACCTCAAGCGAGGGCAAAGTGGTGACCGATTGGACGCCGACAGGACGGGAAGACGATATAGGTGATACGCAGGCGCGTTATCAAATTGAACAGGTTTCCAACCAAACTGCCGCTGCATTATTTATTACTATTTTGCAAATGAAGCGCGATGATATTATTTTTACTCCAAATTTAGCGGATAAACAGCGTTACGCGTCTGAACGTTTAAATAAATTGGTGGGAGAGCTAAATACTGCCTACACAAAACAACAGCGTGAGTTAAATAGCGCTTCTGCTGGGGCAATTCAATCTGCACTGGTTACGGATATGAATGGACGTACTGCCTTGGCATTAAGTAGCAATTTTGCACAATCTTGGGGGCGTTTAGGTGAAGTTTTACCGCGCTTAGGCTTTGAAATTGAAGGTGACAAACCGGGACGTGGCTATCGCGAATTAAAATATAGCCCGCTGGATGATGATGAATGGTTGCGCTTAAGCGCTACTAAACCGGATTTAGAAAAAGGCACTTACTCTATGCAACTGACCGCATTAGGTCAGCAAAGTGCGGTTGTTATCGCTGATGAAGAAGGCAATGCCCTTTCCGGCAACAATGCACAAGCAATTTACCAAGCGTTGCAAAACCTATTGGGGAAATAATCGAAAAAAGCACCGCACTTTTCCTCCTTCATTTTCATAAATAAGCGAAAGGAAACAAAAATCACTTAGGACGCCAAATAAAGGCGTCCTATTCTTTTTCGTTGTCTCACAATGCAGCACATTTCTAAAAATTCATAAAAAAATCACCGCACTTTTACTGTTAATTTATTCAACCCACAAGGCGAAAAAATGATAAAAATGCCCAATAAAAAACGCCCCAACCGAAGATGGAGCGTTTTAAAAAGCAGATAACTGGTTTAATTAACCCATACCGTATTTTTTAAGTTTTTTACGTAATGTTCCACGGTTGATCCCAAGCATGGTTGCTGCGCGAGTTTGGTTACCGCGAGTATATTGCATCACCATATCTAACATTGGGTGTTCAACTTCCGCTAATACTAATTCATAAAGATCGTCAACATCCTGACCGTCTAGTTGTGACAAATAGTTTCTCAATGCTTGTTTAACTGAATCACGTAGCGGTTTATTTGTAACTTGAGATTGTGAATTTAACACTGAAACAGTTAATGCTTCAGCTGGATTACGTTGTTGTTCTAACATTTTTCTTTATCATCCATTTGAATCAAATTAAAAAAATCTTCCAATGCCATTAATTGTGATTTTGCATCACTAATCGCATTAAAAGTCTGTTTAAAAACGGAATTGGGTTGAATTCCCTGTAGATACCAAGCCACGTGCTTGCGTGCTATACGATACCCCTTTTCTTCACCATAAAACTGATGAATATCTCGAATATGCTGTAAAATCACACCGCACTTTTCACTTAAACTTGGTTCTTGATAATCCGAACCGGTTTCCACTACGCGCTCCATTGATTGAAATAACCAAGGATTACCTAAGGCGCCGCGCCCGATCATCACTGCATCTGCGTTGGTATAATCAAGGACAAATTTTGCTTGTGCCGCAGAAGTAATATCTCCGTTTGCAATCACAGGCATACTCACTTGTTGTTTTACCGCTTTTATATTGTCGTATTCCGCTTTCCCTTCAAATAGACAGGCTCGCGTACGTCCATGAACAGTCAAAGCCTGAACTCCTGCTTGTTCTGCAATTTTTGCGATTTCAACACAATTTCGATGCGCCCGATCCCAACCCGTTCTAATTTTAAGTGTTACGGGAACATCCACAGCATTAACCACAGCATGAAGAATTTGTTGCACTAAATCCGGATATTGTAAAAGTGCAGAACCCGCCATTTTACGATTCACCTTTTTAGCAGGGCAACCCATATTGATATCAATAATTTCAGCCCCATATTCAACATTCACTCGCGCTGCATTTGCCATTTCTTGCGGATCGGAACCTGCTATTTGCACAGCATTAATCCCCAATTCTTGGTGGTGAGCCAAACGCAGTTTTGATTTCTCCGTATGCCAAACTCTCGGATTGGTTGACATCATTTCAGAAAAAGTTAACCCTGCCCCATAGCGGGAACAGAGCTTTCGAAATGGTTGATCGGTAATCCCTGCCATCGGCGCCAATAGAATGCGATTTTTCAATCTATAAGAACCAATTTGCACTTTTTACCTCTCTACAACCCATCTTTCAATCGACACGGAGCCAATCAAGGCGTGCTATGATACGCACTTTTATGGCATTTGAAAAGAGTATTTTTTATACAAATTGAAATTTTTTTTATTTCCTTGATGTCTATCTAATTTCTTCAGTATTCTTAACGAAAATCAGCGATTAAGGCTTGACAAATGGCTTTAGTTTTCCCGTAATTCGGCACCATTCTTCCCGACTGGTCACCGGATCTAGCGAAAAATGTTCGGCATACGCTTGACAAACAGATGCCGATTGGGTTTCTAAAATACCGGATAATCCTAAATCCCCTTGCGGGTTCACTAATTGGCTGATAATTGGACATAACTCTCTTAACGGTCCCGCCAAAATATTAGCAACAACCACATCTGCCTTTAAATCAGCTGGTTTTTCATCGGATAAAAATAATTGCAACCGATCTGCCACGCCATTTTGCTCGGCATTATTGCGACTGGCTAAAATGGCTTGTGGATCGATATCAATTCCGACCGCACTTTTCGCCCCTAATTTTAAGGCGGCAATTGCCAAAATACCGGATCCACAACCAAAATCAATCACGGTTTTCCCTTGCAAGTCTAAGCTATCGAGCCACTCTAAACATAACGCGGTTGTTGGATGCGTTCCCGTACCAAACGCTAAACCGGGATCTAACATCACATTCACTGCATTTTCATCAGGCACATCACGCCAACTTGGACAAATCCATAAACGCCGACCGAATTGCATTGGATGGAAATTATCCATCCATTCCCTTTCCCAATCTTTATCTTCGATTTGTTCAACTTTATACGCCATGCCTTCATGCAACTGTTTGGCGTGCTGCAATTGTTGCACAAGCTTCGCCATATCCGTTTCCGCATCAAACAGCGCGACCACATCTGTATTCCCCCACAAGCGCGTTTCACCCGGTAAAGGTTCAAAGATCGGCGTATCTTGGCTATCCATAAACGTCACCGATACAGCGCCTAGGCTTTCTAAATAATCGCTTAAACTTTCCGCTTTTTTATTTGTGCTGTTAATTCGAATTTGTACCCAAGCCATATTATCCTCTCTCTAATGATGCCGAATGCGACAAAGGGCGCATTGTAGCATTTTTTCGGATACCAACATAATTTCCGGCTAAAAATGCCATTAATCCAAAAACTAATGCCGGAACAATTGCATTAAATCCCCATAATTTAATAGAAAACGCAGTTAATAGCACATAACTCCCCAATCCGACAATCATCGAACTGATGGCGCCATACGCATTTGCCTTATCCCAATATAAGCCCAAAATAATGACCCATAAAAACGCCGCTTCCAAGCCACCGAAAGCGAATAAATTCAACCAGATGATCATGTCCGGCGGATCTAGGGCGGCAAGAATTAAAAGTGCGGTCAATCCTAAGGTAATTAATGAGGATAACCAGCTAATTTTTCGTTGATTTTTTGCCATTTCCGGTTTTGCCGACAAATATAAATCTTTCACAAAAATAGAAGATGATTGAATTAATTGCGCATCAATGGTAGACATAATCGCTGACATCGGTGCGGCCAAGAAAATCCCCGCCACAATAGGAGGCAACACTTGCAACATTAAGGTTGGAATAACTTGATCCGGCACACTCAAACTCGGAATAATCGCCCGTCCTAAAGCGCCCGCTAAATGCATTCCCAACATGATAACGGTCAATATAATCGAACCAATCAACATCCCGCTGTGCAGCGCTTTGCTGTCTTTAAATGCCATGCAACGCACTGCGGTATGTGGCAATCCAACCACACCGAAACACACCAAAATCCAAAAAGATGCCATAAATTGAAAATCTAACATCTCATTTGGACCATAAGGACTGACCAAGTGCGGATCAATTTCTGTGAGTTTTTGCACCGCACTTTCGATCCCACCAGCGGCATAAATGGTTCCAATCAACAAAATAATCGTACCTAAAATCATCACTGAACCTTGGATCGTATCCGTTAATACCACCGCGCGAAAACCGCCAATAAAAGTATAAAGCCCAACTGTTAAGGCAAAAATCAGTAATGATTGAGTATAACTAATGCCAATGGTTGTTTCCAACAAACGAGCACCGCCGATAAATTGCACGGTCATTGCCGCAAAAAAGGCAATTAATAAGGCAACGCAAGAAATCCAAACTAACCATTTGTTTTTATAGCGATAAAGTAATAAATCATTGATGGTTAATGCATTGGATTCACGGGATAATAAAGCAAATTTTTTGCCCAATGCACCAAGCGCCAGCCACACCGCAGGTACTTGGATCATCGCAAGCAATACCCAACCTAAACCAAACTTATATGCGGCTCCCGGTCCACCAATAAAAGAACTGGCGCTGGCATAGGTGGATGCGGTCGTCATCGCTAACACAAATCCAGTCATGGAGCGATTACCCACATAATATTCCGTTAAAAAATCCCCTTTGCTGCGTTTAATATAAGCATACAACGCTGCCCCAAACACGAAAACCAAATAAATGATCAACGGTAACACAATCCCTAAATTCATTTTTTCGCCTCTTTGCTTTCCGGCTGATGCTCAAGATCAATGTCTTGGTACACAATTTTGATCACCCAATATGCCACCACAATAAATAAAATTGGCAGATAAAAACAAGCTAATTCAAACCAAAGAGGAAAACCCAAAGGTCCGCTACTTCCTTTCGGTAAATAGGCGCAAATGCACCAACCGATAACATATAAAATCGTCAATCCCAGCGCCCAGCGCGCTTCTTTTGCCGCTTGCTGATAACGAGAATTTATCTTCATCTTTTGCTATTCCTATTTTTCTTTTGAGCCTTAAAGTTTACCTGTTTTACGCGCTCTATCTGCATAAATGTTGATATAAAAAAAGTGGAGCTAACTCCACTTTTTCTTCACATAAACCCATTAATCGCGCATACCCAATTTTTTCTCCAAATAATGGATATTGGTTCCGCCTTTTTGGAAATTTTCGTCAGCTAAAATCAATTCATGCAACGGAATATTGGTTTTAATACCGCTGATAATCGTTTCACCTAAAGCGTTTTGCATCCGACGAATCGCCACTTCACGCGTATCACCATAAGTGATTAATTTGGCAATCATTGAATCATAATGCGGCGGAACAGTATAACCACCATACACATGTGAATCCCAACGTACACCTAAACCACCCGGCGAATGCAAGTGATCCACTTTACCCGGTGACGGTAAAAATGTATTTGGATCTTCCGCATTAATACGACATTCAATAGCATGACCACGCACTTTAATATCTTCTTGTTTAAAAGAAAGCGGCAAACCGGCAGCAATACGCAATTGCTCTTTCACCAAATCAACACCTGTAATCATTTCCGTTACAGGATGTTCCACTTGAATACGGGTATTCATCTCAATAAAATAGAATTCACCGTTTTCATACAAAAATTCAAACGTACCCGCACCACGATAACCGATCTCAACGCAAGCGCGCGCGCAACGTTCGCCGATATTACGACGCACTTCTTCGCTAATCCCTGGTGCCGGCGCTTCTTCTACTACTTTTTGATGGCGACGTTGCATCGAACAATCCCGCTCGGCTAAATAAAGCGCATTCCCGTGCGTATCCGCTAATACTTGGATTTCAATATGGCGTGGATTTTCCAAATATTTTTCCATATAAACCATATCGTTATTAAATGCAGCTTTGGCTTCCGCTTTGGTCATGGCAATGGATTCTTCCAAGGATTTCTCATCACGTACCACGCGCATCCCTCGACCACCACCGCCACCAGATGCTTTAATAATTACCGGATAACCGATTTTTTTCGCAATTTCTTTATTTTTCGCCATATCAGGACTTAAAGGACCGTCAGATCCCGGTACGCAAGGCACGCCAGCCGCTTTCATAGCGGTAATCGCTGATACTTTATCCCCCATCAAACGGATCACCTCCGCGGTTGGTCCGATAAAAATAAAGCCAGAACGTTCAACTTGTTCTGCAAAATCCGCATTTTCCGATAAAAAACCATACCCCGGATGGATTGCATCAGCGCCGGTCACTTCAGCGGCTGCAATAATTGCAGGGATATTCAAATAACTTTTGGTTGATGGTGCCGGTCCAATACATACAGTTTCATCGGCAAGTAAAACGTGTTTTAATTCACGGTCGGCTGTAGAATGCACCGCGACAGTTTTAATTCCGAGTTCTTTACACGCACGTAAAATACGTAGGGCAATTTCGCCTCGATTGGCAATAACAACTTTTTCTAACATAAGAATGCGTACTCTTAAATGAAATATTGTTGTGGAGCATCACGCTCCACAAAGGAAATGAATTATTCGATAACGATTAGCGGTTCGTCAAATTCAACCGGTTCACCATCGTTGATCAAAATGGCTTTTACCACGCCAGCTTTATCCGCTTCAATACGGTTCATCATTTTCATGGCTTCAACAATACAAAGGGCATCGCCCACTTTAACAGTTTGACCAACTTCAACGAACGCTTTGGCATCCGGGCTTGGGCTACGATAGAAGGTTCCCACCATTGGAGAACGAATAACGTGACCACTTAACTCATCACTCGCTGCAACCGCTGGCGCTGCTGGTGCAGCAACAGGCGCCGCAACCGCTGGCGCGACCGGTGCAACCTGTGGAGCCGGCATACTGTATTGTACAGTGGTAGCTGCCGGTGAACCGCGATTAATACGAACCGATTCTTCCCCTTCAGAAATTTCCAATTCCATAATGCCTGATTCTTCCACTAATTCGATGAGTTTCTTAATTTTACGAATGTCCATAATGTTTTCCTAAAATAATAAAATTTTGACCGCACTTTTTACTTTGACCAACAAAACAGCAAAAAGTGCGGTCGGTTTAATATAAATTTCTGTGCGAAAGATTACCTGAAAATCGTGCAGTTGGCGACAAAATTCTGCAAATTTCTACGAAATTCAACTTAATTTGATTTTTCCGATAAATAATTTAAAGCAAACTGTAAGGCAAATTCATACCCTTGCGCGCCCAAACCACAAATAACGCCCTCGGCAATATCGCTAAAATAGGAATGATGGCGAAACGGTTCGCGTTTATGCACATTGGATAAATGCACTTCCACAAAAGGAATAGACACCGCCAACAAGGCATCACGCAACGCTACACTAGTATGCGTATAAGCTGCCGGATTGATAATAATAAAATCAACTTGTTGAAAACTTTGATGAATTTTATCAATTAACTTTTCTTCACTGTTGGCTTGGAAACATTGCAAATCAACCTGATATTCCACCGCCAAAGATTGCATTCGTTGTTCAATTGCCGACAACGATAAACGTCCATAATGTTTCGGTTCACGTTTTCCTAACATATTCAAGTTAGGACCATTTAACAGCAAAATTCGAGGAGATTGCGACATAACCTTATCCTTTTTTCTTAACAAACAGCATTATAATGATTTTTTAGCAAATCACAGTAATTTCATTCGTGGTCAAACCATTGAACAAGAGATTTAAATTGCTAGGAATTTGTTAGCTTAACAATAAATTCCGAATGTAAATCAAGCAAAGGCAAATCCGATCCCGGCCAAGCTCTTAACACTTGATAATCCATCAAACTTAACGTATCCAAACCCGGCGTCACATTTGGCGTATATTGTTGCGCAATACGGGCTAATTGAGTTAAACCCAGACTGCTTTCAATCGACGAACTGATCACCGCTTTTATCCCTTGTTGCTGCGCTTGTTGAATCAGTTCCACACAATAGTCCAAAGAGCCGACGAGGGTCGGTTTGATCACAATCGCCGCCAAGTGCGGTTGTTTTTTCACTTGAAATCCCGCGTCACGTACGGTCTCATCCCATGCAATCGCAATACCGGTTTGTTCGGCGAATTGCAAACTTTCTTGTGGCGTTTTACAAGGCTCTTCCAAAAATTGGATACGGGCGCGGTGTTCCGGTTTGACGTATTTAGCAAACATTTGCGCTTTTGCCGGCGTCCAATTGCGGTTAGCATCAAGGCGCAATTGCAAATCTGGAATGGCTTCCAGCAACATATCGGTAATCATCCCGTCACGATTTGCCTCATACATTCCCACTTTAATTTTCGCCACTTTTTCGCCTTGCATATTATCCAAGGGTTCATATAATTCATCCGGATCACCATAGCATAATGGCGCGACTTGATAATTGCCTTGTACATTTAATTTGCCTTTCAACTCAGCTAAAGCGCAACTTAACCCGAACGCCACCGACGGAAATAAATTTTCTAAAGGCAGTTTTTGGTTATGACAACGCGCCTCATCCCAACGAACCAACCAATCCAACGCCTGCACACGGGCCTCGCTTAAGGTTTCTTGGCTAAATTCCGGCAGCGGTGCAATTTCACCCCAACCCTCATGTTCGCCACATTTAATTTGCACCAACAACCCTTCACGTTTTTTCAAAAAACGATTACGTAAGATTAATTGACTATCGACAGGGATGCTATATTGGTAGAGATGATATTCACGTATTGTCATTGGATTTTCTCTTATAACCTAAGATAGGAACAATAATTAAAGGACGCCAGTCCCGGCGCCCTACTCAACGTTTTTTAGATTAAGGATTGCGTTTAAATTTACTGAAATCCGGCGCGCGTTTTTCATTAAATGCATTGCGACCTTCCTGCCCTTCTTCTGTCATATAGAACAACATGGTTGCATTGCCCGCAAGCTCTTGCAGCCCCGCTTGCCCATCGCAATCCGCATTTAATGCCGCTTTTAAGCAACGCAATGCAATCGGGCTGTTACGCAACATTTCGCGACACCAACGCACGGTTTCCTTTTCCAAATCCGCATAAGGCACTACCGTATTGACCAAGCCCATTTCCAATGCTTCTTTGGCATCATATTGACGACACAAGAACCAAATTTCACGCGCTTTTTTCTGACCAACAATGCGCGCCATATAGCTTGCGCCCCAGCCACCATCAAAGGATCCCACTTTCGGACCAGTTTGCCCAAAAATCGCATTTTCCGCCGCAATGGTCAAATCACACAACATATGCAATACATGACCGCCACCGATCGCATATCCCGCCACCATCGCCACTACCGGTTTCGGGCAGCTACGAATATCCCGTTGGAAATCCAAAACATTTAAATGATGCACGCCACTTTCATCTTTATAACCACCGTAATCGCCACGCACTTTTTGGTCACCGCCGGAACAAAATGCCTTCTCTCCTTGACCGGTTAACACGATCACACCGATTTTTTCATCAAAACGAGCATCTGAAAAAGCACGAATCATCTCTTGTACGGTTTTCGGACGAAACGCATTGCGCACTTGCGGACGGTTAATGGTAATTTTCGCAATACCGTCGGCAGATTTATGGTACAAAATATCGCTGTAGCCTTCGCTACAATCATGCCATTCAATCGGCGCATAAAGTACATCGTCTTTTGGATTTTGCATATAGAATTCCTTAATCAATTTATCGCAGAAAAAATTGCGCTCATTATATCCCAATATAGGATTAACGAAAAGTGCGGTTATTTTTTATGCTGTTTTTAACAACTGCGGTTGTTCAAGGGCTAAGGAAAATAAATTGGCGATCAAATGCGTTTGCTCGCTGAAGGGAATCTCAAGAGGTAACAGTTGCAATATTTCCTGATGGCGCGCTAAAACTTGCGGAAAAAACACCGCACTTTCCATTTCGCAAAAAATACTATCATCCAACGCATTGGCACAATAGCCACGCCGAATGCGTCCTAGCGCCATCGCCAGATGAATGAATAACATTCCCATTTGTTTGGTATGTACATTTAGCTGCCATTTTTTGACAAAATGCGCACGCACCAAAAGCACCCAATGGCGCACCTCCGTATCAATCAAATGTCGTTGTTCAAGAAAAAGTAAACGTTGCTGCAAACTCATGATTAAGAAAATTTCTTAGGAAAACTTCGTTTAATGTACTCTAAAAATCAAAATGGAAATAGTGGCGAGATCACAAAATCAGCATCTTTTTACTTTTTTTCGCGTAAAAATGAAATTTTCGCGAATAGAAACTGGATTTGTGCCGATTTAGTGTAAATTAACGTAAAACAGACCGCTCTTTCCATTGCCAATCAAGCACCTAGAAAGTAAACTACTTAGCGGATTAATTCAGGGGAGTTTATGAAATTATTTGCCAACCGAAAGGGTGATGTTTTTCGTCCACTTTGTTATTTGGGACTTATCTGCATGAGCGTCGCCGCGAAAGCGGAATATACCGTCGATCTCAAAGTAACCGGCGTACGCGGGGAAAAAGCCATTGAAAACGTCGATATTTATACCTCAATGATCGATAAAGAAGAAGCCGACGGTTCCGAACGCTATCAACAATTGGTACGCGACGCGATTAATAAAGGCTTGCGGGTTTATGGTTATTATAACGCTGAAATTAATTTCACCTTGCAACCACGTAAAAATCAAAAACCGTTGTTGGTAGCCGATGTCAAAGCGGGCAAACCGGCGTTAATTGAAGACACTGATATTCAGATTTTAGGGGAAGCCAAAGACGATAAGGCTTTTGATGAGTTAAATAGAAAAGTCGCGAAAAAAGGCGATATGATGTATCACTCGGTTTATGATGATTACAAAAGTAGCCTACAAAAATTAGCGACCGGACGCGGCTATTTTGATGCGGAATTTAACGTTTCTCGCTTAGAAGTGCTACCTTCGACCAATCAAGCTTGGTGGCGCATTGTCTTTGATAGTAAAGAACGTTACCGTTTTGGCAAAATCACCTTTGCCCATAGCCAAATCCGAGAAGATTATTTGCAAAATATTATGCAAATCAAAGAAGGCGATTATTATCTGATTAATGAGCTGTCTAAACTGACCAATAGCTACAGTTCTTCCGGCTGGTTCAGCTCCGTATTATTGCAGCCAACATTACACGAAGATCAAAAAACCGTCGATATTGAAGTCATCACTTATCCACGCAAGAAAAATGCCATGGACGTGGGGATCGGTTATTCCACCGATGTCGGACCGCGTTTTCAATTCGGTTGGACAAAACCTTGGATCAATAGCCGCGGGCATAGTTTCCGTTCTCATTTATATCTTTCCTCGCCAAAACAAAGCATTGAGGCGACGTATAAAATGCCATTGCTAAAAAACCCGCTCAATTATTATTATGAATTTTCCGCGGGGGCAGAAAATGAGCATGACAACAGTTTGGATACCGATACTACGTCAGCAACCTTTGCCGCATTGCGCTATTGGAACCGTACCACCGGTTGGCAAAATTCCTTAGGATTACGGGTACGTTACGATTCCTTTACGCAAGGCAGTATTTCTGACAAAACCCTATTGGTTTACCCAACCGCTTCGGTTAGCCGAACCCGTATGAAAGGCGGACTATTTGCCACTTGGGGCGATTCGCAACGCCTGACCGTTGATGTCGGTCAGCGCGGGTTACTTTCCGATGTAAGTTTCGTTAAAATTCAAGCATCAAGCGCTTGGGTTCGCACCTTCGCCGAAAATCACCGTTTTTTAGTGCGCGCGGAACTAGGCTGGCTACATACCAGTGATATTCAACGTATTCCGCCAGCATTGCGCTTTTTCGCTGGGGGAGATCGTAGCGTGCGTGGGTATGGGTATAAAAAAATCTCGCCGAAAGACGAAAACGGAAAATATATCGGCGCCTCCCGTTTAGCCACTGGTACTTTAGAATATCAATATCAAGTATATCCGGATTGGTGGTTGGCAACCTTTGCCGACAGCGGGCTTGCCGCCGAATCCTATAGCACGTCAGAATTACGCTATGGTGCTGGCATCGGCATACGTTGGGCATCTCCTATCGGTGCCATCAAATTTGATATTGCCACGCCGATACGAGATAAAGACGATAGTAAAAATATACAATTCTACATTGGGTTAGGTTCCGATCTCTAACACAGGGTAAAGCATGACAGAACAACAAGAACAATATCTACAGCATGATGAGGCGATAAAAAATGAGGCAACTTCGCCCCAAAATACGCCACCAAAGAAAAAGAAAACCTGTCGCAAAATAGCTTGCGGACTAAGTGCGGTCGTTATTTTGCCAATTTTTGTCTTACTTGGTGCCTTAGCAACCGACAGCGGTCAACGAGGTTTACTTCAATTAACCGATAATTTGCTTGACTCGCTCGCCATTGAGCAAATTGAAGGCGGACTGCAAAACGGACTGGTTTTACGCAATGTACGTTACCAGTCGCCAGGCGTAGATACGCACATTGAACAAGTGCGTTTACAACTGGATTTTAGTTGTCTACTACAAGCCCAAATTTGCTTGCGCGATTTGCGTGTGCAACAACCATTAATCCAAATTGATAGCGCAAAATTACCACCATCGGAAGAAAAGCCAAAAGATAATTCACCACTCCAACCGATTCATTTGCCGATTTCCGTTGCAGTGGATCACATTACTATCGATCAACTCGCCTTAAAAATTGATCAAAATCGGCTAGATCTCGCGCAATTTTCCACCGCACTTTCTCTAGATAATGCTCAAGGATTGGTCATTTCACCAACGCAAATTAATGATCTGCGCTTTATCACGCAAATTGCACAAAGCGTAAACGATGCAAAACAGCAAAAGGAACAAAAAGAAAAAGCACAAGCAGACAAAGAGGCAAAAACTAACGCTGTTCAAGAACAAAAAACCGTAACTGAAACCATTGTAGAAGACAAAATCGCGCCGAAAATTGTCGAAGAAGCCATAAAAGATCCAGAAGCAATTGCGGCGGTAGAAAAAGCGGAACAAGCCGAACAAGAAAAAGTGGCGCAACCAATTGATTGGCATGCGTTGGAACAAAAACTAACGCCGGCATTACTCGGCGATATTGCGCAAATTAATTTACCTTTTGCATTAAATTTGCAAGATCTACAAGGAAAAAATTGGCAGTATCAACAACTTGACCAAGATGAAAAAGTGCTGCAAACGGTAGATATTCCCCATTGGCAAATTCAAGCACAGGCACAAGATCATCTCGTGCAATTACACACTTTACAACTGGAAAGTTCTTTAGGCAATCTGCAAGGACAAGGACAATTGCAACTCAATGGCGAATTTCCGTTAGATTTTCAATTGCAAAGTGCGGTCAAAAAAATCAGCGAAAATGACCAGGTATTGTTGCCTGATACGCAGATTGATTTGACATTAAATGGAAATTTAAAAAAACAGACCGCACTTTCCATCCAAGCCAATGGCGGTATACAAGCGCAATTACAGGCAGAAGTTCAGCTTAACCAAGAAAAAACGCCATTTCATCTCACCTTACACAGCGATAAATTGCAATATCCCCTTGCAGCGAAAAACGCTGATGCCCTACAAGTTTCCAAACTTGATTTAACCATTGAAGGAAATTTATTGGATTATCAAGCCCAACTCAAAGGAAGTGCGCAAGGCATGGGGATCCCGAAAAGCGATGTGGATTTAAATCTACAGGGTGGTTTGTCATATGCTAACATTGAAAAATTGCAACTCAATACCTTAAAAGGCAGCGCATTATTAAGCGGTAAAGCGGATTGGCAATCGGGCGTGAAATGGCAAACGTCGCTGGATTTGTCGCAATTAAATTTAGGCGATTATTTAGCGCAATTTCCGGCGGTATTATCCGGTAAAATCCGTTCGGATGGAGAAGTCCAAGGGCAAAACTGGTTAGTTAATATACCGGAATTGGCATTGCAAGGTACTTTATCCCAGCGTCCGCTCAATCTGACCGGCAATCTCACTGCCACCAAAGAAAAATTGTTGTCGATCCCGAATCTATACTTAACTTATGGCGAAAATAAAATTACCGCCCAAGGTGAATTAGGTGAAAAATCTGATTTTAATTTGGATATCCAAGCGCCAAATTTACGCGGATTATTGCCAAATTTAAACGCGGCACTCAATGGTAAAGTGACGCTTTCCGGCAAAATCACCGAACCGAACTTAAATATGGATTTGAATGGGCGAAATATCCAATTTAATGATATGCGTCTGGCAACGTTATCTTTGCAAGGACAAGTGACATCCGAAAAGCTTATCAAGGGTAATTTAGATTTGGGCATCGGTGGTTTGGTATATAACGAAGTCAATATTCGTAATGCCAAATTAACCTTAAGTGGTGATGAAAAAAATCATCGTCTGCAATTACAATCTCAGGGTGAGCCACTAGCGGCAGATTTAAATTTATCCGGAAATTTTGACCGCACTTCGCAACAATGGAACGGTGTATTAAGCCAAGTGAACATCAGCTCACCGGTCGGCGCATGGCGGAATAATCAAAATGTAAACCTAGATTATGATAATAAACAAACTATCGCTGGAATTTCCGCGCATTGTTGGATTAATACCGGTGTGGAATTGTGTTTTCCGCAAAACTTTAAAGCCGGTAAAAATGGGAATATGCCATTTGAAATTAAAAAACTTGATTTAGCGCTCATCAATCATTATTTGGAAAAAGAGCTATTCAAAGGGCAATTACAAAGTAAAGGGAATGTGGAATGGTTCGTCGATAAACCATTGAAATTAGCCTTGCAGATTGATGGAAATGCCCTATCAGTCAATCAACCGATTGACTACCGAACCTTTAAATTGGATATTCCAAAATTAACCTTCAATGCAGATTTGCAAGATAATAATTTGGCGTTGAAATCAACAATTAATATTCAAAATCAAGGGCAAATCAATACTGACATTCGCATCCAAGATTTAGCCAACGCTCGTCAATTGGGCGGAACGTTGAATATTCAAAATGTGAATTTAAATTTGGCTAATCAATTACTGTCTCGCGGCGAAAGTGTCGCCGGTGACGTCAATGCGCGTTTGAGTTTCGGTGGAAATTTAAATGCGCCATTGCTGACTGGTTCATTTGTCGCTAACCGATTGAAAACTAAAATGAAAGCGATGCCTTTTGATATTAATGACGGTGAGCTTAACTTGCAATTCCAAGGCAATCGTTCTACGTTACAAGGCTATGTACAAACTAATGATAGTCGCCTCAATGTTGATGGTAATGCCGATTGGCAAAACGTGGATCGCTGGAATACCCGTCTGCGCGCGCAAGCGGATCGATTTAATGTCAGCATTCCATCGATGGCAAAATTAAAGATCAGTCCAGATATTGAAATCACTGCCTCGCCAAAATTATTGGAATTATCGGGAAATATTGATATTCCGTGGGCAAGAATTGCGATCGAAAGTTTGCCAGATAGCGCCGTATCCGTCAGCCCGGATGAGGTCATTTTGGATCAAAAACCGACCTTAACGCAGCAATTGGCAAAAAAACAGCCAATGCCGGCAAAAACCACAAGCGGAATGGAAATTCGTTCCGATCTGAAAATCAAAATTGGCAACGACGTTAGATTAAATGCCTATGGATTACAAACCGAATTACAAGGCCTACTATCAGTTCGACAAGATCGCGGTCAATTGGGATTGTATGGACAAATTAATTTACATGAAGGACGTTACGCCGCATTCGGTCAAGATCTGTTAATCCGTAAAGGACAAATCAGTTTCTCCGGTATGCCATCACAACCAATGTTGGAAATTGAAGCGATCCGCAATCCTGATGCGATGGAGGACAGTAATGTCACTGCCGGGGTGAATGTCGTGGGTATTGCAGACAGCCCTGAAGTTACGGTATTCTCTCAACCAAGTATGCCACAAGATCAAGCCTTGGCTTATTTATTAACCGGGCGCTCTCTGGAAAATAGTGGCGAAGCCGGTTCCGGCAGCGCAGTTGGTACCGCGTTATTGGGCATGGGATTGGCAAAAAGCGGAAAAGTGATCGGCGGTATTGGAGAAACCTTTGGTATTCAAGATCTCAATATCGGAACGCAAGGTGTTGGTGACAACTCACAAGTGGTGGTAAGCGGTAATATTACACCACGCCTACAAGTCAAATATGGCGTTGGCTTATTTGACGGATTAGCTGAATTTACCGTACGCTATAAATTATTACCGCAACTTTATGTACAATCTGTATCAGGGGTAAATCAAGCATTTGATCTCTTGTATCGATTTGAATTTTAGGAACGTCTATGCATAACGAAAATTTAACAGAAAAAGTCACCGCACTTGATAAAAAGCGTCATAGTGTGAGAGAAATCGCGGCTATTGATTTAGGCTCCAATAGCTTTCATATGATCGTTGCCCGTATTGTAAACGGTTCAATTCAAGTCTTATCGCGCTTAAAACAGAAAGTAAAATTAGCCGAAGGATTAGATGAAAATAAAGTATTAAGCCAAGAGGCTATTACTCGCGGGATCGACTGTCTCGCTTTATTTGCGGAACGATTACAAGGATTTGATCCAAATAATGTGAGTGTGGTCGGAACCTATACTCTACGAACTGCAGTTAATAATGATGAATTTTTACGTCAAGCCAAAGCGGTATTTCCTTACCCAATTAATATCATTACCGGCGAAATGGAGGCGAAAACCATTTATGCCGGCGTGTCGCACACTCAACCGGAAGTTGGGCGCAAATTTGTGATTGATATTGGCGGTGGATCAACCGAAATGATCATTGGTGATGATTTTGTCCCATTAATCGCGGAAAGCCGCCATATGGGCTGTGTCAGTTTTGGCACCCAATTTTTTCCGAAAGGGAAAATTTCTCAAGAGAATTTTGAGCGCGCCAAGCAAAGTGCGCTAAATAAAATTGAAGATTTAGAATTTGAATATCGCAGCCTTGGTTGGGAATCGGTTTTAGGCTCCTCTGGTACCATTAAAACGGTTTCACAGGTCATCAGCATTACCATCGATCCTAATGGCATCATCACGCCGGAACGCCTTGATCAATTAATTAAACAAACACTCAACGTCTCTCATTTCAATCAATTGCGAATGCCGGGATTAAGCGATGATCGTATCGATGTCTTTGTACCAGGTCTGGCGATTTTAAGTGCCATTTTTGATACGTATAAAATCAAACAAATGCGTTATTCCGACGGAGCGTTACGCGAAGGCGTTATGTACGGATTAGAAAAAAATTTCCAAGTGCAAAATATCCGCCAGCGTACAGCGGTGGCATTAGCAACGCAATTTAATTTAGATTTACCTCAATCAGATCGGGTATATCAAAGCGCACGCTTGCTTGCCAAACAATATCAAAATTGGAAAAATCCACGCATAGCGCAAGAAATGAAAGAGATTCTCCTCTGGGCGGCAAGACTGCATGAAGTAGGCATTGTGATCAATCATAAAGGCATGCAAAAACATTCCGCCTATATTCTGCAAAATATGGAACTGCCGGGTTTTGACAAAGAGCAACAACGTTTACTCGCCACCATTGTCCGCTATCAAATTAATCAGTTTAAACTGACAGAACTGGCTAAATTTACTCGTTATGCTGAATCTGATGTAATAGCGATTATTTGCCTACTAAGATTAGCTATTTTGCTTAATCGCTCACGCCAAGCGACAGAAGTGACCCATAAAATGATCTTAGAAGTGGACAATGCCGCCAATTCATGGCAGTTGCAATTTGAAGCGGAGTATCTTGATCGCAATCCGTTAATACAAAATGATTTAACGGCAGAAAGTCAAATCTTAGGCGAATTAGGCATTCAATTAACATTCAAATAATGCCACATAAAAACTGTCAAACAAAAAGCGGGTTATCATCAACCCGCTTTTTTATGCTTATTCAAAGCGAAAATTATGCGTTTCCGCCAGTAATTTTAGCCACTTCTGCAGCAAAATCTTCTTCTACTTTCTCAATGCCTTCACCCACTTCTAAACGGATAAAGCTAGAGACAGAAGAATTAACTGATTTTAAGTAATCGCCCACAGATTGAGAAGGATCCATAACAAACGGTTGACCTGTTAATGATACTTCACCAGTGAATTTTTTCATGCGACCTTCAACCATTTTTTCTGCGATTTCGCGTGGTTTACCAGATTGCATTGCGATATCCACTTGGATATTACGCTCATGTTCAACCACATCAGCCGGCACATCACTTGGGTTAACATATTCAGGACGGCTTGCAGCCACGTGCATTGCCACTTTTTTCAACTCATCAGCAGAGCCTTCACCAGCAACTAATACACCGATTTTTGCACCGTGTAAGTATTGTGCAATCACTTGACCATCTAAATATTGAACACGACGAATTGTCATGTTTTCACCAATTTTAGCCACTAATGCTGCACGTTTTTCTTCAAATTGTGCTTGTAATGCTTCAATTGCAACACCTTTGTTTGCTACCGCATAGTCAGCCACTTCATTTGCCAAGCCTAAGAAACCGGCATCTTTTGCTACGAAGTCAGTTTCGCAGTTCATTTCAACCAACACACCGAAACCTTCTGCAAGACGCGCTAAAATTACGCCTTCCGCTGCAATACGACCTGCTTTTTTCGCTGCTTTTGCTTGACCGGATTTACGCATATTATCGATGGCTAATTCAATATCACCGTTAGCTTCTACTAAGGCTTTTTTACATTCCATCATACCGGCGCCGGTACGTTCACGAAGTTCTTTAACTAATGCTGCTGTAATTTCAGCCATTTTAAAATCCTCTATCACGCTATTGAGTTTAAAGTGCGGTCATTATTACCACACTTTTAATGAAAAAAGCAGGGAGCCATCAAGCCCCCTGCTAACCAATTAATCGTTGTGATTAATAAGGGCTTACGCCACTCACCGTCTGAGCCAACCGAATTACTCAGCGGCAGCCGCTTCAGCTTCGAAACTTTCTTCAGAAACGGTTTCTTGTTGACGACCTTCTTTGACTGCTGCAACTGCTGCAGAAAGGTACAATTGAATTGCACGAGTCGCGTCATCGTTACCTGGGATAACGAAATCTACGCCATCTGGAGTAGAGTTAGTATCAACCACAGCAAATACCGGAATTCCCAAGTTATTTGCTTCTTTAATAGAGATGTGTTCGTGATCTGCACCGATAACGAAGATCGCATCCGGAAGACCCGCCATATCTTTAATACCGCCAAGACTTAATTCAAGTTTTTCCATCTCGCGCGTACGCATTAATGCTTCTTTCTTCGTTAATTTGTCGAAAGTACCATCTTGAGATTGAGTTTCTAAATCTTTTAAGCGTTTGATTGATTGACGAACTGTTTTCCAGTTAGTCAACATACCACCTAACCAACGGTGGTTTACATAATATTGTTGACAGTCTAATGCTGCTGCTTTAACTGCTTCAGTTGCTGCGCGTTTTGTACCAACAAACAAGATTTTACCGTTATTGCTTGCAATGCGAGTTAATTCTGCTAACGCTTCATTAAACATTGGAACGGTTTTTTCTAAGTTGATGATATGCACACCATTACGCGGTCCGAAAATGAATGGTTTCATTTTTGGATTCCAATAACGAGTTTGGTGACCGAAGTGAACGCCTGCTTGAAGCATATCGCGCATTGAAACTTGTGCCATAATATTTTTCCTTTTGTTTGGGGTTTAGCCTCCACATACCAAGCAAATCGACCGTTTGGCACCCCGATTTACCCGAGCGATATGTGTGTGATTTAAAATAAATTCGATATCTTTGAAAAATTAAAATATCGGCGTGCTTTATATCATAAAGTGCGGTCAAAAACCAGAAAATTTTCGCAATATATAAAAATAATGCTCGACCAAAATCTGATTTTCAGTCGAGCATTCTGCTTTAATGGAATATCAAAGATGCAACAACATTACTCATCCTTGCTCATAAATTCTTCATTGATTTCCACTTTCGCTTTATGGCGTAATGCCGCTAAAACCGTATTGCGTAAAGCGAGTTGACGATCTTGCTCAAGCTGGGCATTAAATGTCGTTAATTGCTCACCAGACAATTTACCATCTTCAACGTTTTGCAATGCCACCACAACCACATCACCGTTACCATCTTTAGCAACACCATAGGTGGTTTTATTTTCTGCCGGTTTTGCCATCGCAAAAATCGCATTATTCAACACTGGATCTTTATTTTCTGCATACACCAAAGATTGCGCCGCAGAGAAATTAAGTGCGCTTTCTTGAGTTGTCGCCGCAGATAAGCCATCGGCTAATTTCTTCGCTTGCTCCAACACTAATGATTCCGCTTTTTGGCGTTTCAGATAGTTTTCAATATCCGCCTTCGCCTCCTCAAAAGAACGAATTCCTTCTGGTTTATGTTCCACCACGCGAACCACGATAGAATGCTGATCGCCTACGTTAATGGCTTCCGAATTTGCCCCGCCTTGGGTAATATCCGAATCAAAAATGGTCGAAACTACATTAGCATAATTTAACTCTGCAGGAATATTTTGGCGTGAAAAATAGGCGGTTTCTTGCATATTCACTTCTGCCGCTTTCGCCGCATTTTCTAAACTATCTGGATTTTCAAAGGCTTTCTCGTTTACTTGTTTTTCCAAAGCATAAAACGCATTTGCGGCTAATTCATTACGAATTTTCACCGCAATTTCATTTTTCACTTCATCTAACGAACGTACTTTTTCATCTTCCAATTTAATAATGTGATACGCATTATCCACTTTCACCGGCTGGCTGTATTGCCCAACATCAAGTTTACTTGCCGCGGTTTCAAATTCAGGCGGCATCATGCCCGGAGTCACCCAATCCAAATCCCCACCGTTGGCACCGGAAATTTTATCGGTCGAATATAATTTCGCCAACTGGGTGAACGATTCGCCTTTTTGCAAATCAGCATAAATAGTTTGCGCTTCTTGTTCGGTTGGAACTTGAATATGTGCCAAACGTTGTGACATATATTGGGCTTTATTATCTTGATAATACTGTGAAATCTCAACATCAGTCACTTTAACGTTTTTTTCCGCTAAAGTACGCGTTAAATCAATATATTGCACTTTCACTAATTCCGGTGCAGCAAAAGCAGATTGATTTTCTTTATAATAGGTTTGCATTTCCTGCTCGCTGACCGTTTGTTTGGCAATTTCATCAGCCAGCGGGAATGTGGCTAAACGCACTTCGCGACGTTGGAAAAATAATTTTGCTAATGCCTCCGCTTGTGTCGGTACCATAAAATCAGAAGAAGCTAACCCAGCTTGTAATTGCTCAAGACGCAGCGCTTCTCGTACCAATTCCGCATACGCATCAGAACTAATTCCATTCGCCGCCAACATTTGTTGATACAAATTATTGTCAAATTTTCCATCTGTTTGTAATGATGGCATAGAAACAATTTCTTGTTTAATTTGCGCATCACTAATGCCCAATTTTAGATCTTCACTATATTGGCGCAATAATTCTTGATCAATTAAACGATTCAAAATATTTTTGCGCAAACCGCTGACAAACTCCGGTGAATCCGCCACCGCGGCAAATTGCGCACTAAGTTGTTGGCTTAATGCTTGATATTCATTATTGTATTGCTGCAAAAACGTTTGCTGCGGAATTTCCACTCCGTTTACTTTTGCAGCCGACGTATCTACTTGAGTAAACATATAGCCGGCAACACCACTTAGCACAAAAGATACTGCAACAAGCCCTAAGATGAGCTTCCAAATAATGCTATTTGACGCCGCATGAAATTTTTCCATTAACATTGAATCTATTCCTGTAATAGTGATAATTAAAACCAATTATCGGCAACATAAACTACCCGCTACCGCAAATCTTTTTGATTATAATAGAAACTTTACGCCTTCGCACCATGAAAAACACGGAAAAAACGAAAATAAGCCGGATTTGATCCCGGCTTATAAAATAACGTAAAAATCGACCGCACTTTCGCTAGTTAACGGCACTTGAAGTGCTACTTGCTTTTCGACTGCGCGTAGTTTTCACTTTATTCAACGGTTTATGCTTCACAAACTCAATCCCTTCCGGCGGATTTTCCAATGCGATACTTAACACTTCATCAATGCTTTCCACAGCATGAATACTTAAATTATTTTTCGCATTTTCCGGGATTTCTTCCAAATCTTTCACATTATCCTTCGGAATAATCACGGTTTTAATACCACCACGGTGTGCCGCCAGCAATTTTTCTTTCAACCCGCCAATAGGCAATACTTTCCCACGCAAACTAATTTCGCCAGTCATTGCCACTTCAGATCTCACTGGATTTCCAGTTAAACAAGAAACCAAGGCGGTACACATCGCAATCCCCGCGCTTGGACCGTCTTTTGGTGTCGCGCCATCCGGTACATGAATATGAATATCGCGTTTTTCATGAAAATCAGAGGCAATCCCTAATTTTTCCGCTCTGGCGCGAACAACAGTCATCGCCGCTTGGATACTTTCTTTCATCACATCACCTAAGGAACCGGTGAAGGTCAATTTACCTTTACCGAGAACAGAAGCTGTTTCAATGGTAAGTAAGTCACCACCTACTTCTGTCCATGCTAAACCGGTCACTTCACCCACGCGATTTTGCGTATCTGCGCGCCCGAATTCAAAGCGTTTCACACCAAGATAATCATGCAAATTGTCGGCATTAACAGTGATAGATTTCAATTTTGGGTTCAACAATAAATTTTTCACCGCCTTACGACAAATTTTAGAAATTTCTCGTTCCAAGCCCCGTACGCCGGCTTCACGCGTGTAATAACGGATAATGTCTAAAATCGCGCTATCCTCAATCACTAATTCACCGGCTTTCAACCCGTTACGCTCGATTTGTTTTGCCAATAAATGACGAGTCGCAATATTCAATTTTTCATCTTCCGTATAACCGGATAGACGGATCACCTCCATCCGATCCAATAATGGTCCTGGAATATGCATGGAATTGGAAGTTGCCACAAACATCACATCCGACAAATCATAATCGACTTCCAAATAGTGATCATTGAAATGGGTATTTTGTTCCGGATCCAGCACTTCCAATAATGCAGAAGCCGGATCGCCACGCATATCGGAGGACATTTTGTCAATTTCATCTAACAAAAACAACGGGTTTTTCACCCCCACTTTCGCCATTTTTTGGATCAATTTACCCGGCAACGAACCGATATAGGTTTTACGATGTCCGCGAATTTCCGCCTCATCACGCACACCACCCAACGCCATACGCACATATTTACGTCCGGTAGCATTCGCAATAGATTGTCCTAACGAAGTTTTACCCACACCGGGCGGTCCCACCAAGCACAAAATCGGACCTTTAATTTGATTTAAGCGACTTTGCACCGCGAGATATTCCAAAATACGATCTTTCACGCGTTCTAAACCATAATGATCGGCATCTAAAATTTCCTGCGCTTTCGCAATATCTTTTTTCACTTTGGTACGTTTATGCCAAGGTACTTGTACCATCCAATCAATATAACTGCGCACCACTGTCGCTTCCGCCGACATTGGCGACATCATTTTCAGTTTTTGTAATTCTGCTTCCGCTTTTTCACGTGCTTCCGTTGGCATTCTGGCGTCTTCAATTTTTTTACGCAACTGCTCAACTTCGTCAATGGCATTATCGCCCTCGCCTAATTCTTTTTGAATGGCTTTAATTTGCTCATTCAAATAATAATCACGCTGGCTTTTTTCCATTTGTTTTTTAACACGTCCGCGAATACGCTTTTCGATTTGTAGCAAATCCGCTTCACTTTCCATCAAACCAAGCAAATATTCAAAGCGCGATACCACATTGGCTTCTTCCAATAAATTTTGTTTTTGTGCAACTGCCACCGGCAAATGTGCCGCTAAAGTATCACTTAAACGTTCTACATCATCAATACGTTGCAATGCCGGCAAAATATCCGGTTGTACTTTCTTGTTTAAATTGGCATATTTTTCAAACTCGGAAAGTACCGCATTTTTCACGACATCCAATTCTTTTTCATCACCAATCACGCTGTCAATCGGCAATACTTCGGCACTAAAAAATTCTCCGGTATCTTGCAACGAATGAATGTTAGCGCGTTGCTGACCTTCCACCAATACCTTAACCGTACCGTCCGGCAATTTTAATAATTGAATGATATTCGCGATTGTCCCGACATCATACACATCATTAACTGTCGGCTCTTCTAAATCCGCTTGACGCTGCGCTACTAATAATAATTGTTTACCACTTTCCATCGCCTCATCCAGGCTACGAATGGATTTTGCTCGTCCGACAAATAATGGCATTACCATAAAAGGAAACACTACCACATCACGCAATGGTAGAACCGGAATTGTTTGTGTTTTAGTTCGTTTTGCGTTCATATCTCATCTACTCTCTCTAAAAAATTGGGGTGTTACGCTGTGATATTGGGGTGAAAGGCTAAAATTCAAGGGAAAATAAAAAAGTGCGGTGAAATTTACCGCACTTTTCACAATCGCCAATTTATTGCGCAAACTCCAACACCGGAGGCTCGTTTTCCGTTACACTGGACTCGGTGACCACCACTTTTTGCAATTTCTCCAAAGACGGAAGATCATACATAGTATCTAATAACAATCCTTCCACAATGGAACGCAATCCGCGCGCACCCGTTTTTCGTTCTAAGGCTTTCTTCGCCATTGCCACCAGCGCCTCCGGAGTAAACTCCAAACTTACATCCTCTAAATTAAACAATGCTTGATATTGTTTGGTTAACGCATTTTTCGGTTCAGTTAAAATTTTGATCAACGCTTCTTCATCCAATTCGCTTAACGGCGCGATCACCGGCAAACGCCCGATAAATTCTGGAATTAAGCCAAATTTCATCAAATCGTCTGGTTCCACTTGGTTAAATAATTCCGTCAAGGTTGCCTTATCGGTCTCGCCTTTGACTTCTGCGCCAAAACCGATTCCACTGCCTACATGGACACGTTTTTCAATAATTTTATCCAATCCGGCAAATGCTCCGCCGCAAATAAATAAAATCTTAGATGTATCAATTTTTAACATTTCCTGCTGCGGATGTTTGCGTCCACCTTGTGGAGGAATGGAAGCAATAGTGCCTTCTACCAATTTTAACAAGGCTTGTTGCACACCTTCGCCAGACACATCACGGGTAATTGACGGATTTTCCGATTTACGCGTAATTTTATCGATTTCGTCAATATAAATAATCCCTTGCTCTGCGCGTTCAATATCATAATCGCAACTTTGCAATAATTTTTGCAACACGTTTTCCACATCCTCGCCCACATAACCCGCTTCAGTTAAGGTGGTCGCATCAGCCATAGCAAAAGGCACATTCAACATCCGCGCCATGGTTTCCGCCAACAAGGTTTTCCCGCTGCCCGTCGGACCAATCAGCAAAATATTACTTTTGCCCAACTCCACGTTATCAATTTTATGCGCTGCACGCTGACGTTTATAATGGTTATATACCGCCACCGCCAATACTTTTTTCGCATAATCTTGACCGATCACATAATCATCTAAATGGGCGCGAATTTCGTGTGGTGTTGGCAATTTCGCCAACATACCGCTTTCTTCTTCCGCCGGTGTTTCCACTTCATTGGTCAACATATCGTGACATAATTCAATACATTCGTTGCAAATATAGCCCGACGTACCGGCAATTAATTTTTCCACCTCTTTTTGTTCTTTACCGCAAAAAGAACAATGCAGATCTTTATCCATAGTCATGCTTATCTCATCCTATCGTTGCACCAACACATCATCCACTAAACCATATAGTTTAGCCTCTTGTGCCGACATAAAATTATCCCGATCCGTATCACGCTCAATTTTCTCGATGGATTGACCAGTATGGAACGCTAAACGATCATTTAAGGTCTGTTTAATTTTTAGAATTTCTTGCGCATGAATTTGAATATCTGACGCTTGACCACGAAAACCGCCTAGCGGTTGATGGATCATCACGCGCGCATTCGGCAACGCAGCCCGTTTGCCAGCAGCACCAGCGGCTAATAAAAAAGCCCCCATAGAACAAGCTTGACCAATACATAAGGTACGCACATCCGGCTTAATAAATTGCATCGTATCATAAATCGCCATACCAGCAGTCACTGAACCACCCGGTGAATTAATATAAATATTGATGTCTTTTTCCGGATTTTCCGATTCTAAAAACAGCAACTGCGCCACAATTAAATTCGCCATATGATCTTCAACCTCGCCACTTAAAAAAATCACACGTTCTTTCAATAAACGGGAATAAATGTCATAAGAACGCTCGCCGCGCGAGGTTTGCTCAACAACCATAGGGATTAAACTCATTTTTATCTCCACTTCTTATTCAAAATTTTCACACTGGCTATTCTACCTGAAAAATCCGTTTTTGCCTAAATGAAATCCATTTGCTTGCTGATGCTGAAAATAAAAAGTGCGGTCATTTCTGCGAAAAAAATGACCGCACTTTTATATTGTTCAAGCGAAATTACGCTTGCGGATTCATCACTTCATCAAAAGAAGCTGCTTTTTCGGATACTTGCGCTTTCGCAAGTACGGCATCAACTGCTTGTTCTTCTAATACCACGTTACGAATATTATTCATTAACTCTTTGTTTTTGCTATAATATTCGATTACTTCTTGTGGTTGCTCGTAAGCAGAAGCAATATCAGCGATCATTGCCTTCACGCGCTCTTCATCTGCTTTCAATTCGTTAGATGCAATCACTTCAGACAACAATAATCCCACTTGTACACGGCGTTTTGCTTGTTCTTCAAACAATTCACGTGGTAATTGAGCGGCTTGTTGTGCGTTACCACCGAAGCGTTGTGCCGCTTGGCTACGCAAGGTTTCAATTTCTTGCTCAACTGCTGCTGCCGGAACATCAATAGCATTTTGTGCCAATAAACCGTCAATCACTTGATTTTTAACGCGCGCCGTTAACGCATTTTTTAATTCACGTTGCATATTTTTGCGAATTTCATCACGTAAATCTGCTACAGTTTTTGTGGTCGGACCGAATTTTGCTACGAATTCATCGGTTAATTCCGGTAACACCATGACTTCTACTTTTTTCAAGGTAATAGCAAATTTCGCAGCTTTACCTTTTAAGTTTTCTGCATGATATTCTTCAGGGAAAGTCACATCAATCTCAAAACTTTCACCGGCTTTATGACCAACAACGCCTTCTTCAAAGCCCGGAATCATACGACCTTGACCCATCGCCAATACGAAATCATTCGCTTTGCCGCCTTCAAACTCTTCACCGTCCACAGAACCCACGAAATCAAGAGTAACGCGATCGTCTGCATTCGCTGCATCTTGTTTTTCTGCCCAAGTTGCTTGTTGTTTACGCAATACGTCAACCATTTTATCTACATCGGCATCAGTGATTTCAACAACCGGTTTTTCTACTTTAATTTGATCTAAACCTTGCAATTGCACTTCCGGATAGACTTCAAAGGTCGCACTAAAAGTTAAATCTTTACCGTTTTCAAATTGTTCAACAGTAAAGTTAGGGCGTCCGGCCAAATTGATTTTGCTATCAATTACCGCACTAAAGAAATGTTTTTGTAATAAGTCGCCCAATACATCTTGACGCACTGATGCACCAAAACGTTTTTCAATAATTTGTGCCGGCACTTTACCTTTACGGAAACCATCAACACGGGCGTTTTTAGAAACACGTTTTAATTCTTCACGCACCGCTTGTTCTACAGTTTCAGCAGGAACGGTGATGCTTACACGACGCTCAAGACCTTGAGTTGTTTCAATATTTAATGACATTATGTTACCTCAAAATGAATTTGCACTCGGCGAACGCTCGCACCGAACACGTTAATTAAAAGTTAGATAAAATTAAATCCAATATAAGACGATGAATTATAACGATACAAATGCCATCAGTCGAGAAAATGGCGGAGAAAAAACGACATTTGATTAAATTTTAAACTAAACAAAAGCAAAAACCCTATTTCAATAGAAATAGGGCTTTCTTTAAAACCAATTATAACGATTTTGGTAACCGAATTTTTTGCCCTGGGAAAATTTTATCCGCGTCTTTAATCACTTCTTTATTCGCTGTTACGATGGCCGTATATTTCGCGCCGTTACCATAAGCTTTCTCGGCGATTTTCCACAAAGTATCTCCTTTTTGAATCACATAAAACTCATCATCACCGGCTAATTGTTCTCCACTAGCAATCGCAACGTTATCCACATTCACCGAGTTAATACCAATCACGTTACCCGCCATCAATACCGCTTTTTCCAATGCTTCCGCTGAAACTGCTTTACCTTCCAATTTTGCTACACCATCTTCCACTTTTACCGATACATTTTCCACACCCGGATTATCTTCAGCAATGTGTTGCGTAACCGCTTCAGAGGCTTCCTCTTTTTTAGAGAAAAGTTTTTTACCAATGTCGCCCACAAAATCAAATAAACCCATTGTCATCTCCTTATCTGATATCAATAATGAATTCGTTGCTACATTAACGAATTCAGGTTCGGAAGTCCATAGCGAAACGCGAACTTTAACGAATCTTTACATAACTTGAAACTTCTTCACAAAAAATCACCGCACTTTTACATATTTTGTAATAAAATAGCGCCAATTCATCAACAAAAAAGGAAACTATATGCGTTGGCAAGGTCGTAGAGAAAGTACAAACGTCGAAGACAGACGCTCAGGCGGATCATTTCGTCGCGGTAGAAAAAGTACCGGCATTTTCGGAATTATCATTTTATTAATCGGCGCTTATTATGGCGTGGATCTTAGCAGTTTGGTTGGCACACCAGACTTTTCCTCACAACAAAGCAGCTCACTTAACAGTCAGGAAGAACAAGAACTCAATAGCTTGTCCCGCGTTGTGCTTGCTGATACTGAATCGGTTTGGGGCGATTATTTTGCTCAACAAAATCAACGTTATAATGCGCCTATCATGGTGCTTTACAATGGTGCCACCTCAACTGCTTGCGGCACCGGACAATCGGCGATGGGACCTTTTTACTGCCCAAACGATCATCGCGTTTATTTGGATTTATCCTTTTATAATGACATGAAACACCAATTGGGTGCCGATGGCGAGTCCGCTTTTGCCTACGTTATTGCACACGAAGTGGGACACCATATTCAAAACCTACTCGGCATCTTGCCAAAAGTTTATCAAGCCCAACAACAAAGTAGTAAAACTCAAGCCAATCAATTATCGGTCAAATTAGAATTACAAGCGGACTGTTTTGCCGGTGTCTGGGGCTATCAAGCGGCAAAAAGCGGCTTATTTGAAACCGGCGATATCGAAAAAGCATTTAATGCAGCAGAAGCGGTGGGCGATGATCGCTTGCAAAAACGCAATCAAGGCTATATCGTGCCAGACAGTTTTACTCACGGAACCTCAGCACAGCGCCTGGCTTGGTTTAAACGCGGATTACAAAATGGCAATCCAAGCCAATGTAACACGTTCACCAATTAATAAATCACAAAAGTGCGGTAAAAATGACCGCACTTTTTGTTATTTATTTTATATATAATTGCAATTACATGATAAAAAAGCCTCGAAACGTCGCTAATAATTGACTTTTCGCATCCGGAATGCAACACTCATTGCGTTTTGATTTTACATTTCAGAGGTCTGATATGAACAATTGGTTACAACATCTTAAAAATGAACTTTTCGGCGGCTGGAAACCCTTTGAAGTCATTTGGATTTTTCTCTTTTTAGCGGCACAAATTTTTGCCTATATACAAGAACCCGACTCGCTCCTCGCCATGATTTCCGGTATTGCAGGTATTCTTTGCGTGGTGTTTGTGGGTAAAGGGAAAATCAGTAACTATTTGTTTGGCTTAATTTTTGCTTACACCTATTTTTATGTATCCTTAGATAATAAATTTTATGGCGAAATGACCACCACGCTTTATGTCTATATCCCCGCACAATTTATCGGCTATTTCTTGTGGAAACAAAATATGCGCAGCGAAAATGCGCAAGAAGTCGTAGAAGCCAAATTTCTCACGCTCAAAGGCTGGACAACATTAATTGCCACTGTTCTTATCGGCTCCATTGCTTTTATCAGCTTTCTAAAAACCACTGACGGACAATCTGTCACCTTAGACGGAGTAACTACGGTACTCGTCGTTGCGGCACAATTATTGATGATCTTGCGCTATAGCGAGCAATGGATTTTATGGATTATCATCAATATCTTATCTATCATCTTATGGGCGCAAACACCGGCAATGTACTTAATGTATGGCGCCTACTTATTAAACTCTTTATACGGGTATTACAACTGGTCAAAACTCGCGAAAAAAACGAGATAAAATCCACCGCACTTAACCAAATAAAACAAAGGGAGCCAACCGCTCCCTTTTTATATCAATTACGCGCTCAACGCCTGACTTAAACGCCCATCATTTGCTTGTAATAATGCCAGCGCCCTTGATTTATCCAATCCGGATAATAACATCAAAATGGCTAATTTCGGTTGATTATCCGCTTGCACCAATGCCGCTTCCGCCGCTGATTTGTCACATTCCGTCGCTTGCATCACAATCCGAATAGCGCGCGCATATAGCTTTTCGTTGCTCACTTTCACGTCCACCATCAAATTCTGGTAACATTTTCCCGACAACACCATGGATGCAGTGCTTAACATATTCAGTACCAATTTTTGCGCAGTACCGGATTTTAAGCGACTGGAGCCGGTCAAAATTTCCGGTCCAACAACAGTTGTGATCGCAATATCGGCGATTTCCGTCATTTTAGTTTGTGGATTACTGCTTAACGCCACCGTCGTCGCTCCCAATTGTTTGGCATATTCCAAACCGCCGATAACATAAGGCGTACGCCCACTTGCCGCAATACCAACCAGAACATCTTGCGCGCTAAATCCCAATTGCTGCAAATCGTTAACTGCCGCCGAAGGATCATCTTCCGCACCTTCTACCGCATGACGAATCGCATAATCCCCACCAGCAATCACGCCTTTTACCTGCTCCGGCGATACACTAAAGGTCGGTGGACATTCTGATGCATCTAACACACCTAAACGCCCACTGGTTCCCGCCCCAAGATAAATCAAACGCCCACCTTGAGCAAACGCCGCCGCAATCTTTTCCACCGCTAAAGTAATCTGCGGCAAACAAGCCGCCACCGCCTGCGCCACTTTTTGATCTTCTTCATTCATCAAATGCACAATTTCCGCCGCAGACAACTGATCCAAACGCATCGAATGCGGATTACGCTGCTCAGTAATTAACTGTGCCAAATGATTTAACAAATTTTTTTCTGCCATACTACATCATCCCTTACATTCACACCGCGCCATCTTACCACAGCCACCATCAGGGTTTACAGCAAGAAATAAAAAGGCGGTGAAAAACCACCGCACTTTTGCTTAAATTGTTTAGCTCACGTATTTCTATTTACCCAATAACTCTTTTTCGATAATCTCTCTCGCTCTTGGCGCTTCAACGTCCATTTTCTCAGGAAAACCGAACATTGACACACAAGCAATACTCTCACCGCCGACCGAATAAGTACGGTTGGCAAAATCCATTTTTCTTAAACTTTCAAAAATACCAACAAAATCCACATCACCCTCGCCCATAGGTAAATGCTGATGAATAGTAGCACAACAACCCGGCGGGTTAACAATATAACGACAATCTAGGGTTTGATTGAATGTATCGGCAAATAAAATATGCGACAAATCCTCACCGGCATATTCCAGCATCGCTCGCACATCGCCCTTGCCTTTGTCATAGAAGAAGCCATGTGGTGAAGAATACACATATTTCAGGTGATCCGAACGATAAGATTTTACAATATCGCAGGTTTCATTATTAAGTTCGCAAAAATCATACGGGTGCGACTGAATTTCACAACGAATACCATATTTTTCAAAATATGGCATTAATTCATCTAAGGAACGAAATAGCATTCCGTTGCAAATTTCTGGTTGTTGCGGATCGCCAGATAATTCCGTATTGATCACACGTACATCCATAGCATCGGCGATTTCAATCATACGTTTCCAGTTAGCAACCGCGTGTTGACGTTGTTCCTCTGTTGGACCAGACCAACGATACACCACAATAAAAGACGAGATCTCCACGCCGGTACGTTGCAGCGCAGTGCGATATTCTTTTTCACATTCGCGTGAAAACAGCGGATGTTTGTAAAAAGGATTTATCCGCGGATGCGGTGATTGTTCAATATATTTGTAACCCCAATCCGCGACTTTATGCACCATATCACTAATGCTCATTTGTTTTGCCAACACATCTACATCAAATGCAATTTTCATATAAGTTCCTCCGTTTTACTCGTTGTAATCGACCCAAACGCCACCTAAATCCGCCGATTGAACACATTTTTCCACCCAACGAACCCCCTCAACACCCGCATGAATATCCGGGTACCAAAAGTCGTAAGTTTTACCCTGTTCTTTAGCTACGATTGCCTCAGCAAAACGAGCGTAAAGGTTTGACCATGCTTCAAACAAACCTTCCGGATGTCCGCCACCGATACGATCTTCTTGTAAGGCACTGTCATGCAAATACCCCATACCGCGCTCCAAAATTCGTACCGGTTCTCCTTGTATTTCAAGGCGTAACTGATTAGGTTGTTCATCCCACCACTCAATACTGGCTTTTTCGCCGATCACTCGAATTTTTTGCCCATGCATGGATCCCGCATTGACACAACAAGACCATAATGTCCCCACCGCACCATTATCATATTCCATTAAAGTCATGGCATTATCTTCCAATGGCGCGCGGCTTTTGACAAAACTTTGTCTAGAGCAAAGCAGACGTTTAATTTTCAACTGCGGCAACATTACTTCTGAAAGAAACAGCGGATGTGTACCAAGATCGCCTAGAACATAACTTGGTCCAGCCATTTTCGGATCTACCCGCCACTTGGTACTCGCAGCGTTTTGTTCTACCGCAACGTTGTGAAACCCATGTGCAAACTGCATATTTACAATACGAATTTCCCCGAGGGTTCCATCGGCAATCAGACGTCGCGCTTCTTCGATGACTTGATGCCCGGAATAACCATAAGTAATCCCAACAATACGTTGTTGTTTCTCTGCCAAGGCTTCCAACACCTTCGCCTCCGCATAAGTAAAACATAGCGGTTTTTCACAAATTACGTGTAGCCCCGCTTCCAATGCAGCTTTACAAATTTCAAAATGCGTTCCATTAGGTGTGGCGATAGATACAGCTTCAATTCCGTCAGCGCGTTTTGCCTCCTCTGCAAACATGGTTTTATAATCCGCATAGCAACGATCTTCTGCCACGTGCAAATTTTTACCAAAATCCCGACCGCGAGCAGGATCAAGATCAAATGCCCCCGCCACTAATTCAAAACAAAAATCCCGTAATGCGGCGGAACGATGAATATATCCAATTTGGCTGCCACGCCCACCACCGACCATCGCCCAACGAATGGGACGTTCTACCCGTTTTTCACCATAAATCATATTTCTCTCCTAAAATTGACCGCACTTTTATTCAAAACCAATCTGCTGCAAATTATCACGACTGATTTTTACATCGCGCAAACTTGACCCCGAATTACGTGGATCTCGCTCTTGTTCAACCGTAATATAACCTTGATATTTTAATTCATGTATTAACACATCACGCACTGCGGCATAATCAATGCAGCCTTCTCCGATACGACACATAACCCCCTCAGCGCAGGCTTCAAAAAAACGGATTTTTTGCTGCATCACTTCATGATATTTTGCTAAATTAATGTCTTTAAAATGCACATAATCAATCACATCAGCATATTGGCGTAAGTATTCCACCGGATCCATTTTGGAATAGAACAGATGTCCTGTATCTAAACAAAGTCCCGCCAGATCATATGGAATATCGCGAACAACTTGTGCAATTTCATCTGCAAATTCAATATAGCCCCCCGCATGAGGATGAATAACCGCGCGTACCCCATAACTTTTGGCAATTTCCGCTAATTTTTTGGTATGCACCATCATATTTTCCCATTGAGTATCTGATAATCTTGGTGCTTTATCCGGATGTCCAGCCGCATAATCCCGTTCATCATGGCCCCAATCAATCAGTACCAAATAAGGCGTTGGAAATTTTTGTCCATCTTCTTGCGGTGCTTGTGGTAATTGAGTTATCAAGCGACAAATATCATGCGCTTGCTGCTGCAATTTTTCCTGATTTTCTTCAGCAACCAAATCATCAAAAATCGTTCCCGCAACAATAAACAAATCATTTTTCTGTAATTCTTGTGAAACCAATTCAATATCAATTGGCAAATAACCATAAGGTCCTAATTCAATGCCTTTATAGCCCGCTTGATGCGCTTCATTTAGCACCAACGTCCATTGAGGCAAATAAGGATTTTTCGGATCATCAACGCCCCAACAACAAGGCGCAGTAGAAATTTTGATACTCATGCACAACCTCCGATTTCTCATCTGATGTGCAAAGTATATAAAGAACGGAAAAACAAGATCTTCACATTCTTGCTTTTTATTCAGGGGAAAAACACGTTTTTTTGCTAAATTTGTCACAAATTTACGTAATAATCATTATTTTCTTGCGTTCTGTAAAAATCATGAAAAAAATGACCGCCCTTTTTAGCAAAACAACTTAACTACGTTTCTCTCCCACCCAAGACGTGCGATATAAACTTGGCGAAATTCCAATCATTTTCGTAAATAACGTACTAAAATAGTTGGCATTGTCATAGCCGACTAAACCTGCGATTTTGCTGATGCTGTAATTGGTGTAAGTCAATAGTGATTGCGCTTCGCCAATACGCCGCCGAATTAAATAGTGAATAGGCGAAAAGTGAGTTTCTTGCTTAAAAAGATGAGAAAGGTAATAAGGACTTAAATTAAAACGAAAAGCCAAATTATCCAACGTGATATTTTCTGCATAATGTGCATCTAAATATTGTTTGACCTGTTCAACTAACGTCAGTTTTTTATAAGGGATCGTTTTGATTGTTTCGCGAGGTAATTTTACAATAAGCGTTAATAAAGTTGACAGTAGATAACGACAGGTTTCACTGGCTTTATTTCCATTTTCTTTAATTTGTAAAAACATGATCGCTAAAAGTTGTTCAATCATGTCGTGCTTATCGCCACTAGAGATAACTGCTGGCGAATCAATATCAAAAAGTCGGTTTTTTTCCATTCCTTTAATATGCAACTCTTTGATACCACAGCAATAAACTACCATATCGGAATTTACTTCCGCCATTTCATCATGAATGACATCTCGGTTAAAAATTAAAATATCACCTGCTTTAGTATGATATTTAACATCGCCTATTAAATGGATACCTCGACCTTTGACAATAAAAACGATTTCAAGACGATCATCATGTTTATGCAACGCGCGTGGAAAATTTTGTTGCATCGTTTCGGTATTGCATAAATAAAGCAGTTGCGGTAGGCGATTGTTTTCAAAAATCGAGAATTTGTTTTCTTCTAAAAAATATTGCAACATAAAATCACCTTTTAAAATTCCACTTTCTCAGATAAAAAAGGCACGTTTGTCAACGTGCCTCATTGATAATGGATAAATTAAGCAATTTCGCTCAATTTTACTGGACGTCCTTCATCCAGTGATTTTTTCGCGGCAATGGCAATTAATACCGGTTGTAATCCATCGTTACCATTGACTAAAGTCGGCTTATCATTGACTACAGAGTCAACAAAACACGCCATTTCGTCTGCAAAAGATTGCATATAACGTTCCAAGAAGAAATATTTCGGTTTCTCTGCGATCACACCGGCTTCACAAGAATAAACCGCGGTAGAATCCGTGTCGTTACGCGTTTGTACAGCACCTTTTGAACCGAAAACCTCAGCACGTTGATCATAACCATAAACGGCTTTACGACTATTATCAATTACCGCAATCGCCCCATTGGCAAGTTTTAATGTAATCACTGCAGTATCAATATCACCAGCTTTTCCAATCTCAGGGTTAACTAATACGCCCCCTGCCGCATAAACTTCAGTGACTTCGCTACCGGAAAGATAACGAACCATATCAAAATCATGAATGGTCATATCAAAGAACATACCGCCGGAAACTTTTACATATTCAATTGGCGGAGCATCTGGATCGCGAGAGGTAACACGAATTAAATGTGGTTCACCAATATCTCCATTAGCAACACGAGTTTTAATTGCTTTAAAGTTATGATCAAAACGACGATTAAAGCCCACTTGGAATTTTACGCCTGCTTTTTTCACTTCCTCTAATACTTCTTTGATACGGCCGACATCTGCATCAATCGGTTTTTCACAGAAAATATGTTTACCCGCTTTCGCTGCCGCAATAGAAATCGGCGCATGAGTATTGGTTGATGAACATACTAATACCGCATCAATCTCAGGATCTTGTAAAATTTGATTGTAATCTTCATAAACATGAGGAATTCCCATTCCTTGCGCCCATGTTTTTAGTTCATCAGTCACACGGACATCAGAAATCGCTTTAATTTCTGCCCCTTTCACATATTTAGTAATACTTTCTGAATGAACACGACCAATACGACCAGCACCAATAATACCTACTTTAATCATTTTAAACTCCTGCAACTTCACGAATGTATTTACGACCTTTCACCGCATATTCGAACGGATTGGCAAGTGCCGGATCCTGTTCAGCTTCAACGACCATCCATCCTTTGTAATTGTGTTTTTCTAAAATATCGAAAATCGGTTTAAAATCAATTACACCGTCTCCCGGAACAGTAAAGGTTCCTTTTTTCACCCCTTCCAAGAAACTCAAATCGTTGGCTTTCACTTCTGCCACGACTTCATCACGCACATCTTTTAAGTGTACGTGTACGATACGATCCACATATTTCTCCAATACTTGCAACATCACTTCTTGGCTGCCTTCAGAGTAGTAAATATGACCGGAATCGAATAACAAATACACATCATCATTTGTCATTTCCATATATTTATCAATTTCTTCCGGTGTTTGGATACCTGTTCCCATATGGTGATGTAAAGAGACTTTCATGCCTTTTTCAGCAGCTAATTTAGCCAATTCATTATAACCTTCAGCCAATAATTGCCATTCGGCTTCAGTGAAAACGGTTTTTTCTTTGAAGATCGCTTTTTTCTGACCTTGAATACTTCGACTTTGTTCGGAACAACCGATCACTTTCGCTCCCATCGCATGTAAAAAATCGCGATGCTTAATAAATTCAGCGATTGTTTCTTCTTTTTTACCATCAACAAAGAACGTACTAAACCAAGCATTACAAATTTGAATACCACGAACATCAAGTTTATGTTTCAACACAGCTACATCGCGCGGATATTTATTACCCACTTCACACCCGACATAACCGGCTAAAGCCATCTCACTTACACATTGTTCAAAGGTATTCTCCGAACCTAACTCAGGCAAATCATCATTGGTCCAACCAATTGGCGCAATGCCCAATTTCACGTTTTCAGCTTTCATATTATGGTCCTTCTATTAAAGAATGATTGAATTGTGTTTGGCAGGCAAACCTACCGCATAAAATTAATAACGTCTTGCTTCATCAATTCGTTTCACCGAATTTTCATAGGCTTCGCGAATCGTTTCTTTTTCAGAAACCGCCGCCACCCCCACGTGCCACCAACTGCCATAACCATGTACCATCGTTTTTGGCAAGACTTTTACATCAATTAACGTGGAAACTGTTTGTTTTTTCGCATCTTCCAACGCAAAGCGCAACTCTTCTTCATTAGTGACTTTATAGGTTTTACAACCGTAAGAAGCGGCATTCATAGCAAAATCTACCGGCACAAAAGCCCCGTCCAGTTGGTTGGTTTGCTCGTTTCTAAAACGGAATTCCGTACCAAAACTGTCCATTCCATTACCGATTTGTAAATTATTAATACAACCGTTGGTCATATTGTCAAATAACACCACATTAATTTTTTTCTTCTCTTGAATAGATGTCACCAATTCAGAATGCAACATCATGTAAGAACCATCACCCAACAAAGTATAAACATCACGTTGCGGCTCTGCTAATTTCGCACCTAACGATGCCGCAATCTCATATCCCATACAAGAATAACCATATTCAAGATGATAGGTATTAACACCTTTTGATTGCCATGTACGTTGTAAATCGCCAGGAAGACTACCCGCTGCCCCAACAATTACATCATTTTCACCTAAGGTTTCATTTAAAATACCTAACACCCGACTTTGCGTTAAACAGGATTTTGTCATTTCAATAAATTCGGCAAATACCGCATCACGGTTTAAACGGTCATCTACTTCCGGCACAAAATCTTTGCCGGTATAAGTTGCGTGATAAACGCGATCCAACTCTTGTGCAAATTGTTTTTTCGCCTCTGCAATTTGATTACCCCATTGTGCTTGATAACCGGTTGTAGCTAAAAGTGCGGTTAATTTTTGTAAAGTTTCTTTCGCATCCGCCGTCACTTGTACACCATCCAACTTATACGCATCAAAACGTGCCACATTAATGTTCAAATAGGCAACATCTGGATTTTGGAAAATCCATTTGGAAGAAGTCGTAAAGTCGGTATATCGAGTACCGATACCAATCACTAAATCCGCCTCTTTAGCAAGTAAATTTGCAGATAAGCAACCCGTTTCTCCCACACCACCAACATTTAATTCATGCTCAGAAATCACCGCACTTTTTCCCGCCTGGGTTTCAGCAAATGGAATACGATAAGTTTCAGCGAAAGCTTTTAATTGCTCCGCCGCTTCAGAATAACGCACGCCACCACCACAAATAATCAACGGTTTTTTCTTGCTTTGAATTAACGCTAATGCATCTTGTAACATCGGTTCTGTCGGTAATGTACGTTCAATCCGATGAATACGTTTTTGTAAAAAGGATTCAGGGAAATCATAAGCTTCTGCTTGTACATCTTGCGGTAAAGCAATGGTTACCGCACCAGTTTCTGCCGGATCTGTCAATACACGCATGGCATTAATACAAGCACTCATCAATTGTTCCGGACGACTTACGCGATCCCAGTATTTACTGACCGCTCGAAAAGCATCATTCGTACTAATACTTAAATCATGGGTTTGCTCAATTTGTTGTAAAACCGGATCGGGTTGGCGAGTTGCAAACACATCACCCGGCAATAATAGAAGTGGAATACGGTTAGCAGTGGCAGTCGCCGCAGCAGTAATCATATTTGCTGCCCCCGGACCTACAGACGAGGTACAAGCATAAATTTGCTTACGCAATTTTTGTTTGGCAAATCCCATCGCCACATGCGCCATTCCTTGCTCATTACGTCCTTGTCGAACAATAAGACCGCCACGATCTTGTTCCAGAGCTTGTCCCATTCCCAGTACATTTCCATGTCCAAAAATACTAAAAATACCTTCTACAAATTTAGTGACCTTACCATCAAATTCAATATATTGATTATCAAGAAATTTTACTAATGCTTGTGCTACAGTAAGTCTGACGGTTTTCATATTCATCTCCTAACAAAGTAACTCACTTGGTTTTGCAGTATATAATCACATTTTTATTCCAAATGAAATATAAATGAAAAATAAATTTCATTTTTGTGGCAGTGATCAAATTTTTGCAAAAATTCTTTGATAAAAAAGGCTAGTTAAGAAGAATTATTCTTTAAAAAGACAATTTGTAACAGAGAGATGATGAAATTTGAAAAGTTGTTCTAGTTTGAAATATTAATTTCAAAACATCCAAAAAAATGACCGCACTTTAATTTGCGGTCATCATAAAAAGAAGATTATTTCGATTTAGATCTCGTTGCCAATATCATGGTGAGAACAAAGGCGGTGATGAAGGAAATTAATAAACCGATAGAAAAAGCCAACATACTTTGTGCTTGGATAGACGGGATTGCTGGTAATCCGGCGGCGCCTAAACCAACGGATTTCACGCCATTATACGCAATAAACGCACTCGCAAGACCTGAGCCTACCATAGCGGCAATAAATGGGTAACGATAACGTAAATTTACCCCAAACATTGCCGGTTCGGAAATACCTAAAATTGCACTAATGCCAGAAGGAATCGCCAATCCGCGTACTTTCGGATCTTTATTAACCAATGCAACCGCCAAGCAAGCCGCCCCTTGTGCTACATTTGACATCGCTGCAATCGGGAAAATAAAGGTTAAGCCGACACTTGCCAATAATTGTGTTTCTACCGCTAAGAAAGTTTGGTGCATACCAGTAATCACAATAGGCGCATAAAAGGTCCCGAAAATCGCGCCGCCAATAAAGCCGAAGGAATCATATAACCAGGTTAATCCTGTACTTAACAATGCCCCCGCCTCACGCCCAAACGGACCAATAACAGTTAAGGCTAAGAAGCCTGTAATAAAAATTGATAATAATGGGGTAAGCAGATTATCCAAGGCAGAAGGCACCACTTTACGGAACGCTTTTTCCAAAGTAGCTAGCACCCACGCGGCAATAATCACAGGGATGACAGTCCCTTGGTAACCGGCACGTTCGATACTTAAACCGAAAACATTCCAATAGGTCATATGTCCTTCGGCTAAAATCTTCGCGTAATTCCAACCATCTGCGGTAAGCGCTGGATGGACTAAAATCATGCCCAAAGTCGCGCCCAAAAACGGGTTGCCACCAAATTTTCGGGTTGCCGAAAACCCCAGCAAAACCGGCAAAAAAACGAATGGCGCATTCGCCAACATATTCACCAATTCGGATAAATCTTTGTATTGTGGATACAATTCAATAACTGATTTGTGACCCAAACTTTCATATTGCGACGTAAGGACACTATAAATCCCCATTAGCAAACCGCCGGCAACGATCGCTGGAATTATTGGGATAAAAATATCTGCTAACCCTTTGATAAGGCGTTGTAATATATTCTGTTTTTCCGCACTGGCAGCTGCTACTTCATTTTTGGTCATATCGCCCATATTGAGCAAATTAGACATTTCCGTATGCACTTTATTCACCGTTCCAGAACCAAAAATAATTTGGTATTGACCGGAAACCGAAAACTGTCCTTTAACGCCTTCAATGTTCTCAATGGCTTCTTTATCAATTTTACTTTCATCGTTAACCACAATCCGCAATCTTGTGGCGCAATGGGCTAAGGCATTGATATTTTCTTTTCCACCAAGCTTTTCAATGACCTGCTGGGCAATTTTAGGGAAATTCATCTTTTTCTCCTAAGGTTAATGATGCTAAATAAAGTGAATTCTAACTAAAACGTTTAAGCTACACCAGCGGAAACAAAATAAAATTCGCTCACAGGCTCTAAATCTCAGAGGCTGACAAATTTTAACCGATTTTTTAATTTACACAACCGTTTACTTGCCAATTTTATTTAACCAAGTGGCTAATTCTTCTACATCATTAAGCCAAGATTGTGTAAGTTCGTTAACCCAATCATCAATGTGAACTTCCCATTTCGGCAATTCTGAATTTTGCGCTTCGGATGCTACTTTTTGCAGACGTTTCAACCCGATAGATGCTGCTGCCCCCTTAATTTTATGTGCAATAGAAGCCACTTCTTGATGTGTTTGATGATCTTGCCGATAGATTTGATACGCTTGAGATAATTCTGCAAGGTAACTTGGCATCGTTTCTTTAAACAACATCAAATTCTTATACACAAATTCCCCACCCAAAATATCAACCAACTCTTTAATCATCGCATAATCTACAATTTCATCATCGAAAGTTTCTGGTGCCGGCTGCGGTACATCCAAGGCAAAAGTCTCATCAAAATGTGAAGAAAAACATTGCGCTAATTCATCTAATGAAATCGGTTTACGCAACACATCATCCATACCTTTCTGTAAATATTCGGATTTATCTTGCATAACGTTGGCAGTAAACGCCACCAATGGCGGTAAAAAGTCATACGCCCCTTCCTCATAATTACGACGTAAATGTGCTGCAACATCAAAGCCGGACATATCAGGAAGTTGAATATCCAATAAAACCAAGTCATAATAATTTTGTTCAAATTTTTGAATCGCGTCCTTACCGGTCATCGCCACATCAACATTATGCCCCAATTTTTCCAATAGTGATTTCGCCACAATCACATTGACTTCAATATCTTCAACCAACAAAATCGTCATTGCTTGTGGTCCTGAAGCCTGCGTATCGTATGGCTTATTCACTTCCTCTGCACGAATGGTCAACGTAAATGTGGAACCGCTACCATATTCGCTATAAGCTTTAAGATCGCCACCCATTAATTGCGCAATGGTTTTTGACACCGCAAGCCCGATACCACTTCCACCGGATTTGTGTTCGCTGGATTTAACTTGATAGTACATGGTGAAAATATTATCCAACTCTTCCGCCGGAATACCAATCCCCGTGTCCGAAATAGAAAAGGCATATTCCGTTTCAGAAACACGTTTCACATCTAAACGAATACGACCTTTGAGGGTAAATTTCACCGCATTATTAATCAAATTCCACAAAACCTGACTTAGTCTTGCGCGATCCAGCATTAACCAATGCGGTAAATTTTCCGCAAAATAAAAATCAAAATGCAACCGTTTTTGTTCTGCTAAGAGAGTTGCAAAATTGGTAATATCATTTAAAAAACTATATACATCCACTTCTTTTAGATTTAATTTAATGCTTTGCGCATCAATTTTTTGTAAATCAATAATGTCGCTAAAAATATGCCCAAGAGAAATCGCGCTAACATTGATAGTTTTCAAATAGTTACGTTGCTGATCACTCAATTGTCCATCAAGTAATATTTGACTTAAGCCGATAATTCCGTTCAGCGGCGTTCTTAATTCATGGCTAATCGTCGCCATAAGTGCGGTCTTATCTCGATGATTTTTTTCCAGATCGCTTAGTGCAACGGATAATTTTCGCTCCGCCGCTACACGTTCAGAGACCTCTTTTCTTAAATTTCCAACTAATTTAGATAAATCAAGGCGCGATTTTTCTAATTTTTCAACTAACAGCGTAAAGAAATAAATAACGAAAGGCGCGGAAATTAAACCGAATATGATAGAACGGACAATATCATCCCAGTAAATTCGTCCGATAATACTCAAGCTGATAACGATTTGAGTACAAAGCGCAAAAATAGCAAGAACACAAATCCCTAATAACGAGAATTTCAATTTCCCTAAACGAACCACCCATTCAACGTATTTTTGTGCAAAATATCTTAAACTTCTCATAATCATGCCTCTAAAATGTCAGTCTATGTATTCTAACATTGCCACGAATAAATAAAAATCTGAAAAAATTAACCGCACTTTTGTTTTATTGTGGATTCGAGATTTTGGATATTAAGGAGTAAATAAAAAAGGAAAAAATAAAAGTGCGGTGATTTTCTACAGGTTTTACCTAAAAATAAATGAAAAAATCACCGCACTTTTTCTTTTTTGTTTTGTTTTATTTTCTTTGTGTTCTTTATTTTCTTTGTTCTTTATTGATAGTTGACATTGTTCATTGTGATTAGAGGTTATCGTTTGTGTCTCTTCAATTTCCCCAAAACAAAAAAACCTCAACGATTTCTCGTTGAGGCTCTCTCTTATTTCTTACCTGGCGGTGTCCTACTCTCACATGGGGAATCCCCACACTACCATCGGCGTTACAGCGTTTCACTTCTGAGTTCGGCATGGAATCAGGTGGGTCCACTGCACTATCGCCGCCAAGATAATTCTTTCGATGATTCTACCTTTCGGTATTTTATCGGTGTTTTATCCGTGTTTTATTCTATCTTCTTGTCTTTGTTCTTCGTCTTTACTCTTTACTGTTAAATTCGAAACAAGCTGTCTACTGTACTTTTCTGCTCTTACGCTTTTCTTCGTTCTTTCGTCTCGTTGCACACACCCCAAACCAAAACGCTTGAGGTTGTATGGTTAAGCCTCTCGGGCAATTAGTATGGGTTAGCTCAATGTATCACTACACTTACACACCCCACCTATCTACGTCTTCGTCTCAAACAACCCTTACAGTCTTATTAACTGGGATAACTCATCTCTTGGCAAGTTTCGTGCTTAGATGCTTTCAGCACTTATCTCTCCCGCATTTAGCTACCCGGCAATGCGTCTGGCGACACAACCGGAACACCAGTGATGCGTCCACTCCGGTCCTCTCGTACTAGGAGCAGCCCCAATCAATTATCCAACGCCCACGGCAGATAGGGACCGAACTGTCTCACGACGTTCTAAACCCAGCTCGCGTACCACTTTAAATGGCGAACAGCCATACCCTTGGGACCTACTTCAGCCCCAGGATGTGATGAGCCGACATCGAGGTGCCAAACACCGCCGTCGATATGAACTCTTGGGCGGTATCAGCCTGTTATCCCCGGAGTACCTTTTATCCGTTGAGCGATGGCCCTTCCATTCAGAACCACCGGATCACTATGACCTGCTTTCGCACCTGCTCGACTTGTCCGTCTCGCAGTTAAGCTTGCTTATACCATTGCACTAACCTCACGATGTCCGACCGTGATTAGCAAACCTTCGTGCTCCTCCGTTACTCTTTGGGAGGAGACCGCCCCAGTCAAACTACCCACCAGACACTGTCCGAGACCACGTTTCGTAATCTTCGTTAGAACATCAAACGTTAAAGGGTGGTATTTCAACAACGACTCCATGCAAACTGGCGTTCACACTTCTCTGTCTCCCACCTATCCTACACATCAAAATTCAATGTTCAGTGTCAAGCTATAGTAAAGGTTCACGGGGTCTTTCCGTCTAGCCGCGGGTACACCGCATCTTCACGGCGATTTCAATTTCACTGAGTCTCGGGTGGAGACAGCCTGGCCATCATTATGCCATTCGTGCAGGTCGGAACTTACCCGACAAGGAATTTCGCTACCTTAGGACCGTTATAGTTACGGCCGCCGTTTACTGGGGCTTCGATCAGGAGCTTCTCTTTCGATTACACCATCAATTAACCTTCCAGCACCGGGCAGGCATCACACCCTATACTTCCACTTTCGTGTTTGCAGAGTGCTGTGTTTTTAATAAACAGTTGCAGCCAGCTGGTATCTTCGACTGGTTCAGCCTTCAGGAGTTAATCCCTACAACCTACTCCAGCGCACCTTCTCCCGAAGTTACGGTGCTATTTTGCCTAGTTCCTTCACCCGAGTTCTCTCAAGCGCCTGAGTATTCTCTACCTGACCACCTGTGTCGGTTTTCAGTACGGTTTAGATAAACCTGAAGCTTAGTGGCTTTTCCTGGAAGCGTGGTATCAGTTACTTCAGCTCCTTAGAGCCTCGTCATCATCTCTCAGTGTTAATAGAAGCCCGGATTTACCTAAGCTCCCCACCTACCAACTTAAACAGACATCCAACAGTCTGCTAACCTAACCTTCTCCGTCCCCACATCGCAGTTTATCCAAGTACGGGAATATTAACCCGTTTCCCATCGACTACGCTTTTCAGCCTCGCCTTAGGGGCCGACTCACCCTGCCCCGATTAACGTTGGACAGGAACCCTTGGTCTTCCGGCGAACGAGTTTTTCACTCGTTTTATCGTTACTTATGTCAGCATTCGCACTTGTGATACGTCCAGCAAACCTCTCAATTCACCTTCTTCCGCTTACACAACGCTCCCCTACCCAACAATGTTTCCATTGATGCCGCAGCTTCGGTGCTATATTTTAGCCCCGTTACATCTTCCGCGCAGGCCGACTCGACTAGTGAGCTATTACGCTTTCTTTAAATGATGGCTGCTTCTAAGCCAACATCCTAGCTGTCTAAGCCTTCCCACTTCGTTTCCCACTTAATATAGACTTTGGGACCTTAGCTGGCGGTCTGGGTTGTTTCCCTCTCCACGACGGACGTTAGCACCCGCCGTGTGTCTCCTGAGTATCACTCTTCGGTATTCGCAGTTTGCATCGGGTTGGTAAGCCGGGATGGCCCCCTAGCCGAAACAGTGCTCTACCCCCGAAGGTGTCCGCTCAAGGCTCTACCTAAATAGATTTCGGGGAGAACCAGCTATCTCCCGGTTTGATTGGCCTTTCACCCCCAGCCACAAGTCATCCGCTAATTTTTCAACATTAGTCGGTTCGGTCCTCCAGTTAGTGTTACCCAACCTTCAACCTGCCCATGGCTAGATCACCGGGTTTCGGGTCTATACCTTGCAACTCAACGCCCAGTTAAGACTCGGTTTCCCTTCGGCTCCCTTATTCAGTTAACCTCGCTACAAAATATAAGTCGCTGACCCATTATACAAAAGGTACGCAGTCACCCTTTCAGGCTCCCACTGCTTGTACGTACACGGTTTCAGGTTCTATTTCACTCCGGTCACCCCGGTTCTTTTCGCCTTTCCTTCACAGTACTGGTTCACTATCGGTCAATCAGGAGTATTTAGCCTTGGAGGATGGTCCCCCCTTCTTCAAACAGGATTTCTCGTGTCCCGCCCTACTTCTCGCAAGCTTAGTACCACAACATGGATTTCAAGTACGGGGCTATCACCCTGTATCGCGCAATTTCCCAATTGCTTCCTCTATCTCTGTCGCTATCACTTGCAGGCTCCTTCGCTTTCGCTCGCCGCTACTCACAAAATCTCGGTTGATTTCTTTTCCTCGGGGTACTTAGATGTTTCAGTTCTCCCGGTTCGCTTTCTTAAACTATGTATTCATTTAAGAATGATGGATTCTTCATCCATCGGGTTTCCCCATTCGGATATCTTGGATTATTCGCCTCTTATCAACTCATCCAAGCTTTTCGCAGATTAGCACGTCCTTCTTCGCCTCTGATTGCCTAGGCATCCACCGTGTACGCTTAGTCACTTAACCATACAACCTCAAACATTTTATGTCTGAGGGTATTATCTCTACAACTAAACACTTAACTGCCTTTTCTCAGTTAAGATTTCTTTTCGAACTACTCAGACTTTCTACTTGGGGATGATTATTAATCATCCCTACAGAAAATCTCTCAGTTTTCAGCTTGTTTCCAATTTTTTAAAGAACAATAAGATAATATGAAATCATCTTTAATTGGCGTCCCCACGGGGATTCGAACCCCGGTTACCGCCGTGAAAGGGCGATGTCCTAGGCCTCTAGACGATGGGGACATCAGGTAAAGATAATCTCTTCTCTTTCCTCACGCTTTCGCTTATCGCATTAATACGATTTCCATTACTCGACCTAGAAAGTAACCTAAAAGCGCGGTCTTTTTTCATTCTTTTCTGTCTACAATATCTCAGCCAATCTGTGTGAACACTCGCTGTCGCTTTATCTAGGTAAGGAGGTGATCCAACCGCAGGTTCCCCTACGGTTACCTTGTTACGACTTCACCCCAGTCATGAATCATACCGTGGTAAACGCCCCCCTCTCGGTTAAGCTATCTACTTCTGGTACAACCCACTCCCATGGTGTGACGGGCGGTGTGTACAAGGCCCGGGAACGTATTCACCGCGACATTCTGATTCGCGATTACTAGCGATTCCGACTTCATGGAGTCGAGTTGCAGACTCCAATCCGGACTTAGATGCACTTTCTGAGATTCACTCCACCTCGCGGTCTCGTCGCTCTCTGTATGCACCATTGTAGCACGTGTGTAGCCCTACTCGTAAGGGCCATGATGACTTGACGTCATCCCCACCTTCCTCCGGTTTATCACCGGCAGTCTCCTTTGAGTTCCCACCATAACGTGCTGGCAACAAAGGATAAGGGTTGCGCTCGTTGCGGGACTTAACCCAACATTTCACAACACGAGCTGACGACAGCCATGCAGCACCTGTCTCAGAGCTCCCGAAGGCACAAGCACATCTCTGCGCTCTTCTCTGGATGTCAAGAGTAGGTAAGGTTCTTCGCGTTGCATCGAATTAAACCACATGCTCCACCGCTTGTGCGGGCCCCCGTCAATTCATTTGAGTTTTAACCTTGCGGCCGTACTCCCCAGGCGGTCGATTTATCACGTTAGCTACGGGCACCAAGCTTAAAGCCCAATCCCCAAATCGACAGCGTTTACAGCGTGGACTACCAGGGTATCTAATCCTGTTTGCTCCCCACGCTTTCGCACATGAGCGTCAGTATTTCCCCAAGGGGCTGCCTTCGCCTTCGGTATTCCTCCACATCTCTACGCATTTCACCGCTACACGTGGAATTCTACCCCTCCCTAAAATACTCTAGCTGCCCAGTCTGAAATGCAATTCCCAGGTTAAGCCCGGGGATTTCACACCTCACTTAAGCAACCGCCTGCGTGCCCTTTACGCCCAGTTATTCCGATTAACGCTCGCACCCTCCGTATTACCGCGGCTGCTGGCACGGAGTTAGCCGGTGCTTCTTCTGTGATTAACGTCAATCGATTAGCCTATTAAACTAACCGCCTTCCTCATCACCGAAAGAACTTTACAACCCGAAGGCCTTCTTCATTCACGCGGCATGGCTGCGTCAGGGTTGCCCCCATTGCGCAATATTCCCCACTGCTGCCTCCCGTAGGAGTCTGGACCGTGTCTCAGTTCCAGTGTGGCTGGCCATCCTCTCAGACCAGCTAGAGATCGCAGGCTTGGTAGGCCTTTACCCCACCAACTACCTAATCCCACTTGGGCTCATCTTATGGTAACCGGCCTTGCGGTCCCGGTCTTTCGTCTCTCGACACTACGCGGTATTAGCGACAGTTTCCCGTCGTTATCCCCCTCCATAAGCCAGATTCCCAAGCATTACTCACCCGTCCGCCACTCGTCAGCAAAGAAAGCAAGCTTTCTCCCTGTTACCGTTCGACTTGCATGTGTTAAGCCTGCCGCCAGCGTTCAATCTGAGCCATGATCAAACTCTTCAATTCAAGTTCAATCGCTCAATATGTACTGACTATAAAATTACGACTGAATTTCTTCAATCATTATGAATTTCAAGTTAAGCACCTATTAAGACTTCAAAATTTAAAATAGTTTTAAACAAAGTCAATCAACAAGTGCCCACACAGATTGTCTGATATATTGTTAAAGAACAAAAAACGACGCGAGGTGTTTTTCTTAATGCTTTACAACGTCGCGTCGTTGTGGGTGCGTATTATAGGCATCTGAAATTTCTTTGCAAGTGCTTTTTTCACTTTTTTCGTATTTTTTTATCGCCCGCACATTTTTTCGGCTTTATGCTGATTTTTTGTTAAATATTCGTTTCTTTTATCATCAAATCCGTCAGCACATCCATCTGCACAAAACCCCATAATGCCAGCACTTGTTTAAAGGTATTTTCATACGCCCCATTTTGCGTACAAAAAATAACATTTTTCTTTTCCATTTTTGACCGCACTTTAAGATTCTGCAACAAACTTTGCACCCGTAACGCAATAGCCCTCCCCGGATCCATAAAAAACTTCACTTGCGGCAAACAAAGTTGGATCTCATCTTTAATCAATGGAAAATGAGTACAACCTAAAATCACCGTATCCAAATCCGCCATTTCCCGCCATGGTGCCAACTCATGATGCAACGCCAATAAATCAACGGAATTACCGCGTAATTTTTGTTCCGCGATTTCTACCAACAACGTAGTACCAAGTCGCTCTACATGACAATGACTTGCATAAGTCTGAATTAAATCTGTTACATATTGACGCTTTACCGTCCCTTTCGTCGCCAAAAGCCCAATATGTTTCGTTTGGGAAATTTCCGCAGCCGGCTTAATCGCCGGCACCGTTCCCACAATCGGAATCGCAAAATGGCGCCGCAATGTCGGTAACACCACCGTGCTGGCGGTATTACAAGCAATGACAATCAAATCCAGCGGATATTGTTGATCAATGCGCTGGCAAATACTTAGCGTCCGCGCAATGATCGTCTCCTCTGATTTTTCCGAATAAGGAAAACCGGCATTGTCAAAACAATAAAGATAGTGGCAATGCGGTAAAAGTTGTTGTACTTCTTTATACACACTAAATCCGCCAACTCCGGAATCAAAAAACAGAATTGTCGGTTTTTGTTCATTCATCTTGTTATTCCAAATATATTAAAAAATATGACCGCACTTTAAACGTATTTTATCAAGCATTTGAATAAATTTCCCGATGATTTAACCAACGAGAAATCAAGGCATCCGCGATTTCTGGATGCTGTACGATCAATTGTTTCGCATAATGTTGCACCGTCGGGATCATTTTACGATCTCGCATTAAATTAGCGACTTTAAATTCAGCAATACCGGTTTGTTTAGTTCCTAACACTTCACCCGGTCCACGAATTTCTAAATCTTTTTCCGAGATCAAAAAACCGTCCTGACTTTCGCGCATCACTTGCAGCCGCTGTTGCGAAATTTTTCCCAATGGCGGCTTATACATTAATACACAAAATGATGCGGTGCTTCCTCGCCCAACGCGCCCGCGCAGTTGATGCAATTGCGCCAACCCAAGACGCTCCGCATTTTCAATGATCATCAAGCTCGCATTCGGCACATCTACTCCCACTTCAATGACCGTCGTCGCCACCAACAAATCTAATTCCGCTTGCTTAAATTGCTCCATAATACGTTGTTTTTCCGCCGATTTCATGCGCCCATGCACCAAACCGATACGCAAGTGCGGTAGGATTTTACGTAGATCTTCCGCGGTAGCTTCTGCTGCCTGCGCTTCCAATACTTCGCTTTCATCAATCAAGGTACACACCCAATAGGCTTGGCGATGTTCATGCACACAAGCGTGTTGTACGCGCGCGACAATTTCATGGCGACGATCTTCGGAAATCACAATCGTTTGAATTGGCGTACGTCCCGGCGGTAACTCATCAATAATTGATGTATCCAGATCAGCATACACCGTCATCGCTAAAGTACGAGGAATTGGCGTTGCGGTCATGATCAATTGGTGCGGATAATAACCGTCTTTATTGCCTTTTTCACGCAAACTTAACCGTTGATGCACGCCAAATCGATGCTGTTCATCCACAATAACCAACGCCAAATCTGCAAACTCCACCTCATCTTGAAACAACGCGTGCGTACCAACAATCATCTGCACCTGACCCTGACGAATTTTCTCCAATTCAGCTTGTCTCGCTTTGCCCTTCACTTTTCCCGCAAGCCAACCAACATCAATACCCAATGGCGCAAACCAGCGACGAAAATTGGCGGCGTGTTGCTCGGCTAAAATTTCCGTTGGCGCCATCAATGCCACCTGTTTGCCATTATCAATCGCTTTCAATGAAGCTTGCGCTGCGACCAAAGTTTTTCCTGAACCAACGTCGCCTTGCACTAAGCGCATCATTGGATAATCTTGCGCTAAATCGGTGGCAATCTCTTGGCTTACGCGTTGCTGCGCTGACGTCGGTTGATAAGGCAGTTGGTGCAAAAATCGCTCAATTAAATCGCTTTTATCGGTTAATGGAATCGCTGAAAACTGCTGCGTTCCCAACCGCACTTTTTGCATCGCAAGATTGTGTGCCAACAATTCTTCAAAAATCAACCGCTGTTGTGCTGGATGTTTGCCTTGTTCCAGCAATTCTAACGCTAAATCTGGCGGTGGGCGGTGCAATAATTGAATAGCTTGTTTGAGGCTAAATTGATGAGGGTTATACGCCGCCGGCAAAATTTCTGGCAACGCCATTTTGTCTAGCAAAGCAAGAGCCTGATCGGTTAATTTGCGCAATGAGGCTTGTTTTAAACCTTCTGTGGTCGGATAAATCGGCGTGAGCGTTTCTTCCAATGGTAAGGGCGCACCATCACGCACAATTTGATATTCCGGATGGTGAATTTCCGCCATAAATCGACCGCGCTTTATCTCGCCAAAAGCTTTCACTCTGGCGCCAACTTGAAAACTATTGCGCATTGCCGCATTAAAATTGAAAAAACGCAAGGTAATTTTAGAACTGCTATCAGACAAACTGACAGTCAAAATTGGTCGTTTACCAAATTGAACATCACAGGTTTGAACAAAACCCTCAATGGTAGCATAGTGTTCGGGGCGCAAATCGGCAATGGGTGTAATTCGAGTACGGTCTTCGTAGCGCATGGGGAAATGAAACAACAAATCTTGTAGATTAAAAATCCCCAACCGTCCTAATTTTTCTGCAATCGCCGCGCCCACGCCGGATAAGGTGGTTAATGGAATGGCATCAAATAATCCGCTGTTCATTAGCTATTCGTATTACGAACGATGCTCACTAATCCCGGAAGCGTTTTGATTTTACGCATAATATTGGCTAAATGTTGGGTATCTGTCGCGGTCAATAAGACGACAATTTGATACAAACGCCCATCTTGTTCTTCTGTCCAAATACTATGAATATTACTTCCTAAAGAGGAGATCGCAGAGGTTAAATTTGGTAATGCGCCTTGCTGATTGAGCATTTCAATACGCAATTCGGTTTCAAAATCCGCTTTCACATCACTTTTTTCCCATTCCACCGGCGTATAGCGTTCGACACCATCTTTGCGATTTTTTAAATTCGCGCAACATTCGTGGTGAATAACCAATCCTTTTCCCGGACTGGCATAAGCAACGATAGGATCGCCAGGAATTGGATGGCAACAATGAGCAAATGTGGTCAATAATCCTTCCGCACTTTTTACCTCTAGCACATGCTTGTTATTACCCACATCACCATCAGTATCAATCTCAATCGGTTCACCCAACAAACGATAAGCAATCACCGCACTCATTTGATTACCTAATCCAATTTCGGTTAATAAATCATCAAAGCTATCCAGTTTTAATTCGGTAAGTACATGTTCAATACGATGAGGATCCACATCTTCCAACTTTTTCGGTTGCAATGCGTTGTTTAGTTGGCGTTTACCTAAAATTAGCGCGGTATCAGAACGAAGATTTTTTAAGGCATGGCGAATATTGGTACGCGCCTTGGCAGTCACCACAAAATTCAGCCAGCCCACATTTGGGCGCGCATTATTTGAAGTGATAATATCAATGGTTTGTCCGGATTGTAGGGCTTGCGATAACGGATAAGGTTTACGATCAACATTTGCCGCCACGCAAGAATGTCCAATATCAGTATGCACCGCATAAGCAAAATCCACCGGCGTAGCACCTGCCGGCAATTCAACAATGCGTCCTTTCGGCGTAAATACATAAATTTCTTTAGGGAAAAATTCCGATTTCACGCTTTCAATAAATTCAAAAGAATTACCCGCACTCTGTTGCAATTCAATTAAACTTTGCAACCAACGTTGCGCGCGGATTTGCGCAGTCGTACTGTCATTGCGCCCACCTTGCTTATACGCCCAATGCGCTGCCACTCCCATTTCCGCCATCTGATCCATCTCTTCAGTCCGGATTTGTACTTCCACCGGCACGCCATGCGGTCCAATCATAGACGTATGCAACGACTGATAACCATTGGCTTTCGGCACCGCAATATAATCTTTTACTCGCCCTGGACGTGGTTTATACAAACTGTGCATTTGCCCCAACACGCGATAGCAAGTATCCACCGAATCCACCACCGCACGGAACGCATAAATATCCATAATAGAATGAAATTGCTGATCTTTTAAGCGCATTTTCTGATAAATGGCATATAAATGCTTTTCGCGCCCAAACACGCGAGCTTTAATCCCCACATCATCTAAACGCCCTTTAATTTCATCCGCAATACGTTGAATCATATCTTTACGATTACCTCGCGCCACTTGAATGACTTTTTGCAATACTGCATAACGTTGCGGATGCATTGCCTCAAAGCCTAAGTCTTCAAGTTCATTTTTGATATGCTCAATGCCAAGGCGATGCGCTAGCGGCGCATAAATTTCGAGGGTTTCTTTGGCAATACGACGACGTTTATCCGGACGCAATGCGCCTAAAGTACGCATATTATGTGTACGGTCGGCAAGTTTAATCAATACCACCCGAATATCTTTCGTCATGGCTAAAATCATTTTGCGGAAGTTTTCCACTTCCGCTTCTTTGCGGGTTCTAAATTTTAATTTATCAAGTTTGGACACCCCTTCCACAATTTCCGCTACGCTTTCACCGAATTCTGCTTTCAATTGATCTTCCGTATAGGGCGTATCTTCAATCACATCGTGCAACAACGCCGCCATCACTGCCTCATGATCCAAACGCATATCAGCAATAATCGACGCCACCGCTACCGGGTGCGTAATATAAGGCTCGCCACTGGAGCGAGTTTGTCCTTCGTGTGCATCTCGCGCAATCACAAACGCACGCTTGACCAACTCAATTTTATCCGCTGGCAAATAGCCTTCAATAATTCGATTTAAACTTTCAAACAGAAACAAGGGACACCTGACTTCACTTTCACTATCACTTGATAAATTAAACAAAAAATGACCGCACTTTTCTTCAGCAACGGATTATTTGCTTAATAACGAAACCGCTTGTGCTTCCGCATTTTCTTGTTCTAACGCATCGTAACGATCTTGTGAATCCATAATATCGTTATTAATCAATCCTTTTTCGATCTCACGCAACGCAATTACCGTTGGTTTATCATTATCTTCAGAGACCAAAGGTTCACGTTGATGCAACTGCAACTGTCTAGCACGACGTGCCGCGGTTAAAATTAAATCAAAACGGTTACCAATTTTTTCCACAGCATCTTGCACTGTCACACGAGCCATAACTTACTCCATCAAAAGTTAAATTTCTACAAAAATAAAAAAGGGTACTTATCATACTAAAGCGCGGTCTATTTTGCTAGTAATTGATGAATTAAGGCGGCATTTTGTTCACGTTGATAATTCACCGTCAAACGCTCCGCACGCAAAATATGACGCAAATCTGCCAACGCCTGCTCAAAATTATCATTGATCACCACATAATCATATTCCACATAATGCGACATCTCGCTTACCGCTTGCGCCATACGAGAAGCAATCACCTCCGCACTATCTTGCCCGCGTCCAATTAGACGACGCTCTAATTCCTCAACAGAGGGCGGCAAAATAAAAATACTTTTCACTGACGGCAATTTAGCACGAATTTGCTGCGCACCTTGCCAATCAATATCCAAAAAAACATCAAACCCTTCCGCCAATTTCGCCTCAATGGTCGGCAACGACGTCCCATAATAATTATTTCCGAACACCTTAGCATATTCTAAAAACAAATCTTGCGCGATCAATTGCTCAAATTCTACATGAGAGACAAAATGATAATGCACCCCATCTACCTCGCCCGGACGCGGATGACGCGTCGTATGCGACACCGACACCATCATTTTTTCCTGACTATTCTGCAATAATGCCGAAATTAACGACGATTTACCCGCCCCACTCGGCGCTGAAATAATATAAAGATTTCCTTGCGACATCCAAATGCCCTCCACATCATATTTCTTCCCATTATGCCGATAATTCAATAAAAAATCAGCAAAAGTGCGGTGTTTTTTTGTGAAGTTTTAATAAAATTGATGATAGATGGTAAAAGATTACACTAAATATGAGACGATTTTGACAATTGAGCAAATTACATAAAACTCAATCCCTTTCATTCAGGGCGAGGTCTTTCGACCATTGTGTGATAAATTCAATTTCTTCTTTTGAAAGAGTTTCAATCCCTTTGAGACAGGGCTAGGTCTTTCGACGCACTACCGTAACATCTACTGAATCAGCAGTTAAAGGGTTTCAATCCCTTTGAGACAGGGCTGGGTCTTTCGACCAATTAGAATAGCAAGATGTTGTGGGCGTTGAAAGTTTCAATCCCTTTGAGACAGGGCTGTGTCTTTCGACCATTAACATCTATTGCTTATAACTATGGTTCGCTGTCTTAATCCCTTTTAGACAGGACTGTGTCTTTCGACTCGAGATTGCAATCAACGTCAAGCCTATCAGTGTCGTCTTAATCCCTTTTAGACAGGGCTGTGTCTTTCGACCAATCCATAAATATAGATAAATCAATTATCAAAGGTCTTAATCCCTTTTAGGCAGGGCTGTGTCTTTCGACATCAAAACGAGATACACATAATCTCAACGCTCTGTCTTAATCCCTTTTAGGCAGGGCTGTGTCTTTCGACTTGTGGTATTGGTTTAGATACTGCTTTACGTCCTGAAGTTTCAATCCCTTTGAGACAGGGCTAGGTCTTTCGACCTTTTAAACCTTTCTCAAAACGTATCAAAAGATGAGTTTCAATCCCTTTGAGACAGGGCTGTGTCTTTCGACAGGTCTAGCTGGCAACCTTGCTAAAGGTTTGGTCTTAATCCCTTTTAGACAGGGCTGTGTCTTTCGACATCCTGTTAATTCTAGTATTAATAAGCCTACCAGTCTTAATCCCTTTTAGACAGGGCTGTGTCTTTCGACCAAGTGAACTCTACTGCTGTTTGCGAGTTTTCTGGGTCTTAATCCCTTTTAGACAGGGCTGTGTCTTTCGACTCACTCGGATATGCCATACGCCAAATGGCTTGTATCTTAATCCCTTTGAGACAGGGCTAGGTCTTTCGACCTTTTAAACCTTTCTCAAAACGTATCAAAAGATGAGTTTCAATCCCTTTTAGACAGGGCTGTGTCTTTCGACATCCTGAAATCGTTAAGGGGATTGAGAAAAAACCGTCTTAATCCCTTTTAGACAGGGCTGTGTCTTTCGACTTATTTATGAAAACGTAGAAAGCCTCATTGAAGAAGTCTTAATCCCTTTTAGACAGGGCTGTGTCTTTCGACCGAGACATTAGCTCGGATATTTTTGATTGAACATGTCTTAATCCCTTTTAGACAGGGCTGTGTCTTTCGACCAAAAATCTCACACGTTGAAAGTGATGGGCATTGTCTTAATCCCTTTTAGACAGGGCTGTGTCTTTCGACAATTAAAACCCCAACGCAAGGGCTTTATTATTTGTCTTAATCCCTTTTAGACAGGGCTGTGTCTTTCGACTCACCAAAGAATTAATCAATGCGAAGATTTTTGTCTTAATCCCTTTTAGACAGGGCTGTGTCTTTCGACGTTCACAAAAGGTCGAATTTTAAAAAATAAAAAAGTCTTAATCCCTTTTAGACAGGGCTGTGTCTTTCGACATCAATTCGTTTTAGAACAAACCACCCCAAACACAGTCTTAATCCCTTTTAGACAGGGCTGTGTCTTTCGACAAGCATTCTACAGTTATATTACAGAAAAACAATTCGTCTTAATCCCTTTTAGACAGGGCTGTGTCTTTCGACGTAATGAATGACGCAGGTGGTAAAGCTATTTATTGTCTTAATCCCTTTTAGACAGGGCTGTGTCTTTCGACGATTTTCAAGTCTGGCAAGTTGACAAAGAAGAAACGGTCTTAATCCCTTTTAGACAGGGCTGTGTCTTTCGACACGAAAATTGTTAACTTCGTACAACTCAAGACGTGTCTTAATCCCTTTTAGACAGGGCTGTGTCTTTCGACTAGCAGAATTAACGCTTATTTAATTGTAGGCAATAAGTCTTAATCCCTTTTAGACAGGGCTGTGTCTTTCGACGAAGATGTTAAAAAAGGTCGCAAACGTGTATCTGGTCTTAATCCCTTTTAGACAGGGCTGTGTCTTTCGACGTACTGACTGTTCGCGCTATTGCCAATAGCGAAGTAAGTCTTAATCCCTTTTAGACAGGGCTGTGTCTTTCGACCCAGCGAATACATCATACAGGTGCAAGTCGCTGTCTTAATCCCTTTTAGACAGGGCTGTGTCTTTCGACGGATAAATGATATTTTAAGTGGCAAAGAAAGAACAAAGTCTTAATCCCTTTTAGACAGGGCTGTGTCTTTCGACATATTTACTTCCCAAAACAGGCGATAAGCTATATTGTCTTAATCCCTTTTAGACAGGGCTGTGTCTTTCGACTATATAAAACAGCTTATTCATTTATTGGCACAGGTCTTAATCCCTTTTAGACAGGGCTGTGTCTTTCGACGCAAAACAGTACAGCTTCGTTTAGAGGCTATCAAAGGTCTTAATCCCTTTTAGACAGGGCTGTGTCTTTCGACTAAGGAAATAGAGCGTATTGATGCTCTATTGAGTCTTAATCCCTTTTAGACAGGGCTGTGTCTTTCGACTCACTTGCTCGTACTACTGTCGGTACTCTTGCGTCTTAATCCCTTTTAGACAGGGCTGTGTCTTTCGACTCACTTGCTCGTACTACTGTCGGTACTCTTGCGTCTTAATCCCTTTTAGACAGGGCTGTGTCTTTCGACGCCCACCTGAATTTTCAGGTCGGCTCAAAGCGTTTTGTCTTAATCCCTTTTAGACAGGGCTGTGTCTTTCGACCCAATCAAAACGCCAACACAAGGGCTTTACTATTTGTCTTAATCCCTTTTAGACAGGGCTGTGTCTTTCGACGGTTCAATAAATTTAACTGTTCTTGAATTGATAGTCTTAATCCCTTTTAGACAGGGCTGTGTCTTTCGACAAAAGTTTTTATCAATATGATCGCCTTAATGAGTCTTAATCCCTTTTAGACAGGGCTGTGTCTTTCGACACAAATCACAGATAAGGTGCAAAGCACCTTATCTAGTCTTAATCCCTTTTAGACAGGGCTGTGTCTTTCGACGCAATCTATCCAGTAATTGAATACGAGGGTATTCGTCTTAATCCCTTTTAGACAGGGCTGTGTCTTTCGACGTCGAGACTGCGAGCGTGTTTATCGCATAAAGCGTCTTAATCCCTTTTAGACAGGGCTGTGTCTTTCGACGTTAAATTTGCAGAAATATAAAGACTATAAAGGTAAAAGTCTTAATCCCTTTTAGACAGGGCTGTGTCTTTCGACCGTTTAGAGGCTATCAAAGATATGAAGGAAACTGCGTCTTAATCCCTTTTAGACAGGGCTGTGTCTTTCGACCCTCTAACATTATCTATTCCTTTAATAAATACATGTCTTAATCCCTTTTAGACAGGGCTGTGTCTTTCGACTAATGACCTTGCTACAGCAATTAAAGAAGCAGAGTCTTAATCCCTTTTAGACAGGGCTGTGTCTTTCGACATTGGAATATCGAGCTGATGTTATGAAAGAGTCTTAATCCCTTTTAGACAGGGCTGTGTCTTTCGACATCATCAGTAGATTCAGCTTCACGAACGTTCGTAGGTCTTAATCCCTTTTAGACAGGGCTGTGTCTTTCGACTCCCTTTTGAAGAAACAAATTACAGAGGGGCATTTAGTCTTAATCCCTTTTAGACAGGGCTGTGTCTTTCGACTGAAATTAGAACGTTAGTTTTTACAACTGAACATTTGTCTTAATCCCTTTTAGACAGGGCTGTGTCTTTCGACGGCGAAATTGGCAATGAAATTCATTTAATGGGTCTTAATCCCTTTTAGACAGGGCTGTGTCTTTCGACACAAGAATTAAATGATGTCTTACAGGGGCTAAGTTGTCTTAATCCCTTTTAGACAGGGCTGTGTCTTTCGACTTCCTATACTGGTATTTCATACATCCTTCTATTTCTGTCTTAATCCCTTTTAGACAGGGCTGTGTCTTTCGACTATATGCGTAACTTTAAATATCTATTAAGCACATTGTCTTAATCCCTTTTAGACAGGGCTGTGTCTTTCGACTTAGGTTTACCAGTAGAAATTAACGGTGAAGAACACGTCTTAATCCCTTTTAGACAGGGCTGTGTCTTTCGACCCAAAAGGTGAAATTGATACGGGTAATGTTAAAGGTCTTAATCCCTTTTAGACAGGGCTGTGTCTTTCGACAAAATCTTCTCAAGATATTGCGAAAGCACATCAACGTCTTAATCCCTTTTAGACAGGGCTGTGTCTTTCGACGAACCATTATATTTCAGTGAATAAGCTTCAGAGGTCTTAATCCCTTTTAGACAGGGCTGTGTCTTTCGACATATTCTTTCATTTTAAAAGTCCACTAAGAAGTCTGTCTTAATCCCTTTTAGACAGGGCTGTGTCTTTCGACTCTTCTAAACTAATACTTTCCTATACTGGTATTTCGTCTTAATCCCTTTTAGACAGGGCTGTGTCTTTCGACCTTAGATCTTCATATGATTTAATTTTCTTGTCTTGTCTTAATCCCTTTTAGACAGGGCTGTGTCTTTCGACTGCGGAAAGGTAAATTTTCTTTATTTTTCAATAAATTAAATAATCGCTTCCCAAGATTCTCAAGAAGTTGAGAAGCTGGGTGTGGAATTGAGTAAATTTTCATCAATTCGTATTTTCCCACTTGTCAAAAACGCAAATATTTTACCAAAATTGACCGCACTTTTCGAGCCGAATTTAAGCCTTATTGAGTGGCAATGACGTCCAAATGATCCCTTCAGGCAATACCGCCTTGCCAAGTTGCCACTGTTTGCCATTGCTTGGCAGTGGATAAATGCGCAAATCGTCTTCTTTTTTGTGAAAAACGGTCATCACGTCATCAATACAATGTTGCAATTCTTTACGCATTCCTTCAAACAGAAAAATGCTGTATTGAATGGGTGTGGCGTATTTGGTCATTATTTTATGAATTTTTTGCAACCGTTTTTCATCGGTAATATCGTAGCCAATGAGGTATTGCATAAGGTCTCCTTTTAATTTGCAAAATATGGGAGAAATCTAATCGCTTGTTGCGGACGCCAAGCGTGGCGTCCCTACAATGAAATTGATATAAAATATATGATTGTAGGGACACGATGCTTCGTGTCTGTTGTTGATATACGTTAAAAATAAAACGCATAGTTGCTCAACATCGTGCGTTGGTTAAAATAATAATGTTCAAGTAGCTGTTTCCAGTTTTGTTCATATTGCACAAAGCTAGCTGGTGAGAGTTGGCTCGCTCGGCGTTGTGGCGAGCAATCAAGGTTACAAGTTTTAAACAGTTGCACTAAATCGTAGCAATTTTCCGTAAGCATTTTGCGCCAGTTAATGATCATCTTTTCATATTCTTGATAGAAATGAATGCGCCCTGCTTTGCCTAAAAAACACCCCTCTTGCGTGGTAGAAAAATGTTCATGGCGTAGAATTTCCTGACGAAAACAGCCTAATAACCAGTTGTCTACAAGCGGTCGAATTGGTTCAATTAAATCGCAAGCAAGAGATTCTCGTCCGTAATCTAAGCTATGTAAAAAGCCAATGTAAGGATCAAGCCCCGCACCGTAAGCAGTCAGCACTGCTTCGGAATGTAATAAGGTATAACTGAGTGACATCACCGCATTAAAGGGATCGCGTGGCGGACGGCGGTTTCGTCCTTCAAAACGGAGCGATGCTGGAAGATAAAGGCTTAAGGCAGTGAAATAAGCGCTGGCGGCTCTGCCCTCAATGCCACGAAGGGATGCAAGCGTGGTTTGTTGATCGATTTTCGCAATTAAGCTGTCTAGTTCTTCCGCTTTGGGTACAAGCAGACTTTTTTTATCCAGACGAGCGTTGCTGGCTTGCCATAGCCAGTTTTTCTGCGTAACTAGTTTGAGCGTAATCAGTTTTTTCGCAAAAGCAAGACAAAAGGCTTCATTGTTGGAAAGCTCATATTGAGAAAGACGTCGTTCAGCATCATTGTGCGGTTGCGACATAAAGAGCGTTGGCGTATTTTTACGCCCAGATAGGCAAATAATGCCGATATTGCGTTCGCCCAATTTGGCAAGCAAAGACGCTTGCAGTTTCACATCGCCTTTTAAATAGATGCGTTCAATCGGGGCAAGGGGAATGGTGCCAATCCGTTCATCATTTTCATAACAAACAAGGGCTTCACCACTAATTTTGATTTCGGTACCTTTGCGGTCAATATATAAGCTAGACATCATCTTCTCCTTATACTAACAAAAAAGGTTGAATAGATTGCAAATGTGCTTTGCCAAAAAGTTCAGGCTCGATGTCGGCGTGCAGTTGATAAATAAACACACGATCTTCGCTGTTTTCCATTAAAGCGGTGATTTTTTCCTTAAAATTTGCAAGTTCGTGGGGCGTGAGCCAACATTCATAGAACGACTTTTGCCCACCGATGGCGTAGGCTTCGACTTGCTTATGTATACGATAGAGTCTTTTTCTATCTGCTATATCATAAGCAATGAGATATCGAGTTCGGGTAGTGTCCATTCGTCTTCCTCCGAAATGATCTCCTGATATAAATACAGGAATGGTTCATCATTGATGCTATGTGTAAAAATGATTTGTTGGATTTCGTCTAAAATATCGCCCATTATTTTTCCTCTTAATGACAACACTTCTTGCAAGTCTGAAAACCGACTAGCTCAAATATTTTTTCATTTAGATCAAAGCCTTCTTTCGCTAGTTTTCTAAAGTGAAAGTTTAAAATACGAGCCCATAATGCTTTTCTTTGTTCAAAGATAGTTTTAAGCTGAGCATACTCTTCGCTATCTACATCTTTCTTGGTATAGCTATATGCAAAGCGAGATATTGATGGCTCAACATCTTTCACTAATTCATTAAATACTTCAATTAATGAATTAATTTCATTTGCTTCTTTCTCAAAATTTAATGTTAGGTTAAATTCTTCTACGCCAGAGTTAGAATAATATTCGCGACGAAGATAGAATTGTTCCATTTCCTTTGCAGATTCGGTTAATTTAAATAATTCAATCAGTTTTCGACAGAAAACAATCGGATCAATTTTATTTTCTGATCGCCCATATTTTGCAAAATTATCAATGAAATAGGCACGATACTGCTCAATTTCGTGATTCCCTCTTAATTGCATAGATTTAGGTACACGAACATTAATAAAATCGCTTTGTAGACGTTCACAATCCCCAGAAATATGATAGCTAGGCGTTCCTAATTGGAAAACCCATTTTCTCTGATCTTTATATACTTTTTTAATCAGCATCGAATTCAGTGCTGATTTGGTATCACTAAATAAAAGATCGCTAATTAATAATGCTTTAGCTTCCTCGAATGTGAAATAGCTTAAGTCAAGATCAAAAGAGGTCATTTTAGAACCCCAAAAATACTCTTTCTCTTCATTTCTATTAAAAGGAATATTTAATTCTAATGAATTTAATAAAGTATGGTAGTTTGCTTTGGTAATATAAAACATTTTTCCTCTTGACTTATATTTATGAAGATAATAGCGGATAAAATTTCTAAATAAATTAATTACAAATTTGTGATTTTAAAATGGGCAATCTTTGTCATCGTCGAATGGAATTGTTTCTGGTACATCATTGCCTTGTTTTTCTATCTCTTTTTTGATGGTATAAGGACTTTCTTGCTTACCATCTAAAAATTGGAAAGTATGAGCATGAACTTCTGTGGAATATTGTTTTTTTCCTTCCTGATCTTGCCATTGCTTAGTTCTTAATTTCCCTTCAATATAAACGAGGGAGCCTTTTCTTAAATAGTGAGCAACAGTTTCTGCTTGCTTACGGAAAAAGATACAGCGATGCCATTCTGTCTGTTCTTTTTTCTCTCCATTGCTTTTATCTGTCCAAGTTTCATTAGTTGCAATACTGATTGAAGTGACAGCTTCGCCATTTGGCATTGTTCTTAATTCTGGATTTGAGCCTAAACGACCAATTAAAATAACTTTGTTTATACTAGACATAATATTTTCCTCTAAGGTTATGGTTGATGTAATAAATGTATTTTAGATGTTTTTGATAAACACAATCTAAAATACAAATTTGTAAGATTTAATGAATTCTTACCTTACTCATTAAATCTTTAAATGATTTGCTGTTTTTCAATTTTTGGTTTTTATTTCGAGTATAATAATTCTCTACGTCATACCCAAATCCTTCTGGATATTTTGCAGAAAGTTCTTCGTCGTCAATATAACGACCATACTCATTATTTAATTTATTGCGTAATGCCTCCAAGTTATGGATCCACTTTTTATTATTTTTAATAAAGCAACGTTTGTTATAAGCACGTTCATCATATTTTTCGACATAGCCAGCGATAAGTGCTTCAATTTCACTTGGAGTATAAGGAATAAAAATATTGTTTTGATTGTTATTATTACGAATAGTTAAATCTAACATTATTTTCCCCTTATTATTTTGCTAACTGATGAGATAATAATAAGGGAAAATAATGAAGAGGAAATGAATTGCAAATTTGTAAAAAAGCGGTGAAAACTCACCGCTTATATAGAAAGGATTAAAGGAGATGTTGGATTTCAGGTTGAATACTAGAAAAATCAATATCAGCACTTTCAACCATTAATTCGTAACACCCCCTCTTTGCAGAAGGAATATAAGGCACTTTAACGGATTTCCCTAATGAAAAGGCTTTACGTACTTTTTCATTAATATCATGCGCTGATTCGGAAAGGACTTTTTTAAGAAGATCTAACTCATAATATTTTCCAGTCAAACGATCTTGCATACTAAGATCATTTCCTTTAACCAATTCGTAAATTTGGAGATAAAGTTCAATGATTTTTTCTTCTTGCTTGTTATAGTTAAATTTCCATTGTTGTTCTTTGGCAATCACCAATGATAATAAGAAAGTATATCCTCGTGGAGCTAGTTTGATGATATGCTCACCAAATTTGACTTGTCGATCGATAATTTTCCCTATAAACGAGATTGTCGGTGTTTCTAAAATGTGCTGTGCATTATGAACAGATTGGCTGTAAGAAATTTGGTTATTTAATAAATCCGTAGGAACGCCAAGCCCTAAACGAACCCAAGGGATTTCTGCCAGCATAACTTTGCCTTGTGATGCGTCCAAAGCAACCCCTTTATCATTGAAAATTTCACAAGAGTAAGGCTTCGGATAATAAAAATCTCGCACATTTTCAAATTCGGCTGAAACCAAAACGTGAGATAAGCTATCTTGTTTACGACCATAGAGAGAAAGGGCATAACCTAAGAAAAAGCCCATTGTCTTGCGACCGCCTGCAATCGAAACGTGAATAGCTGAATGCTCGTCTTGGCAAAGTTGCCCAACTAGTTTGACGATTTGGTCTGCTGCTAAATCATTTTCTTCAGGCGTGCGAATATCCGCTAATTTTTCACCGCTTGTATCGTTAATGACTTCAATACAGCTCTCATCAAAATGAATATGTGAAAAACCATATTGTTCGCCATAGTCGGCAATAAATTCCGCCAATGCGCCTCGGCGTAGTAAAGCGTCAAGTAGTTTATTTTTACCTTGTAACGTGGTAATAACTCGAATTTCTGTCGGAATAAATCCTTTCTCTGTTACGAGAGCATACAGGGTTTCAGTCACGACTGCGGGCGACATTCCTGTAACAGAGAGTAAAATGCGTTTGTTGTAGGTGTTCATTATTTTTCTCTAATCCAATGTTGAATTTTTTCTTTTAGATCTTTAATACGATAATCATCAATTATTTCAATATTGTCTTTTCTTGCTCTACGTTTTGTATTTTCAGGTATTGGGTAAAAACTGACTAAACATACCTTTGTCAATGAGCCGCCATAATCTTTTAAAGCTTTTAGCCCATCTAAATAACCTCGTAATTTATTTTTATTATCGAGATTGTCAAAATCCATTGTTTTACATTCTATAATGTGACATTTATTTCTTGCCATAAATACAACATCTAATTCATTATTTACTCCAAATTTATCTTTTTCATACTCTGAATTTACTACTTCTACATTCCAGTCGACATCAATAACATCCACAATTTCACTAACTTGTCTATAAGTAAAATATTCTAACCAGTTTCCATTTAAAAAGTTTCTTGTCTCTTCATTTTGAAAATCAACAATATCACCGTTTAGTTTTACTAGTCCATCATCTACAAGATCTTCTATAATGGATCTAAGATCATCGCGATAACCAACAAGGCTTGCTTCTAGCTTATTATTAGCCTGCTTGGTTAGCGAGTTTAAGCTTGAAATTATATCTTTATAATTTTTTTGTCTTAGTGCAAAACGTTCAGTAAAATTTCCTAATTTATTGAAATTAAATTTTTTCTTGTTTTTTAATATACTAACACCATATCCTGAAAGATAATTATTTATCAATGTAGTTGTATTTAGTTTCTTTACAGGGATATATTTATCATTTTCTTTTGAAATAAAAATAATTTCTTCTTTTTCTGTATTAATATAGAAAATAGGTTTTTCACTAGAAAATACATTTTGAGCAGCTATTGCCATTAATTTTGTACCACCTGTGACATTTAATGCAATATTGGTATTTTCATAATTCGATAGTAAATTAAATAATTCATCTTCCATGCTTTGAAAATCAAATTCATCAGATAGGTATAGCATTTCTACTTCAACATTATTTTGCTCAAAAGCTAGTTTAAGAGAATGAGCCTTTTCTTGAATTCTTTTATCGGTAGAAACTACAAATACAGCTTTTTGAGGTTTAAAATCCTTATCTAAAATAGGTAATAAATTGGGTGCTGCTTGTGCTGAAACCAAACAAACATGAATATCATATTTTTGCATAAATATTCCTTATATTTTTTCTATGTAAAAAGGCTCAATTGTACAATGTTGTGCAATGAGATCTTCTGCCGTTAATTCCGTACCACGTTGTTCGGGACGAACGTTTACGGATAAAAAATAGAACTTTGCTCCTTTTTGACAAACTTCCGCCGCAAGGTGAATAGGGAGTGTACCAATAACCGTATCTTCCGCTTGGATTAAATTGGTATCTAAGTGGCTTTCAAAGCGATCGATCTGGATCGGTTGTTGTTTGATCCAGTCGATAGCACCTTGATGTCTTGAGATAAACCATACTGCCACAATAAAAGCCCTTTTGTTACTAAATTAAAAGAGCGGTCACTTTAGCTTAAATTTTTGCGAATTTTTTTAATTACAAATTTGTAATCCGATATTTCCCTAAGCCGAAAGTCGCATTTTTTCCATTATGTAGCCATTGTCCGATATAAATCAATTCTGTCCATTCTGTTGGAAGATGAGATAATTCCCATTTCCCAATCACGCCACCTAATTTCATTCTTTGTTGTTGGCGAGAGGAATATCTTGTCCAATCTTGCCATTTTAATTGTTTATGATCTTCAATTTGGGGCAATAATGAAATTAAATGCTCAAAATCCAAATTGAGAGGTTGATGATGAAATTCACTTAATAATGAAATGCGTTTTGCCAAACTAATTAAGAAACGGTTTAAATTAATTTCATTGGGTCTTAATGGTTTGCCATTATCCTGTAAACGAAGTGGCGTTAAAATCTCTAATTCCATTTTATTCGGTAAATCAGAGGGGATAATTATTTCTGTTTGATGTTCAATAATATTTCCCTGCTGTAAAATAGATTGACAAGCGGTCTGATTTTGCGAAAAAAATGCAATATCGACTAATTCTCCTTTTCCGCCTGCGATGTTATATTCAAAAGCACGTTTAAAAGCGAAAGCAATTAGAGGGAGTTGCGAAATCAAACGTCCAAATAAAACTAAATTAAAATGGAGAATATCGCCTTTTTGATATTCGCTTACTCCCCATTCTGGCGGTTCAATAATATAACCGTTCGGCACTTGGCTAAATTGCTGAATTTGATGAGTTTCAGGTGCCGGTGTTTCAAAAATATTGGTGTAAGGGCAAGTGCGATATAACGGACAGCCTTTGCAATCCTCTTGTTTTGTCATACAAGCAATTTTACGCAATGCCCGCCCGAAAGCTCCACGCAATGTAGAGCCTGCATATTCGGGTAAAATAATCGGCTCGCTCACTTTAAATTGAAATTGATAGCGAGCGATAGGAAGTGAGTTCTGCATTATTCAATCCCTAATTTATTACGCCATTTTTTTACATTTTTCTCCGTGTCTTTTTTCTTAAAGTCAATTTTTGATTTTAAGAAATCAGGCGTAATCTGTTCAAAGACAAACTGCCGATCAGTAATATCCCATTCAGTTGCCTGATTAATAAGGGCTTCAGCTTCTTTTAATAATGGCGACCCAGTGTTATCCGCTTGGCGTTCTCTTGTATTTTTAACTTTTTCCACAAAATCCATAATCAAGCGTTGATTATCTGAAAGTGAATTGAGCAATTTTTCTTTGGCTTCTTGTTCCGCTTTTAATTCTGCTGCTTTGGCTTGTTTTTCCGCTTCTTCAGCGGCTTTTTTCGCTTGGATTTCAGCACGTTGAGCTTCTCTATCGCGTAATTTTTCGATTTTATCGAAAACGGAGAGTTGTTTAAGTTGCTCGGCACACCATTGCTTTAATGGTTCGTTTTCTTGATCGTTTGCCACTTCAAGCAATGCCCAGCCGAAAGGTAATAAGCCTGACGATTGTTGTTCTTGATTACCAGCAAGCCAAACCGTGGTCGCACTTGAGCGGAAATCAGATTTTTGCCCTTTTCCTTTCATAATTTTAATTTGAGCAATGTTGCCTTGATAAACTTTACTATCTGCTCCATTTTTGCCTAATCGAACTAAGGCAACTTGATTGTTGTTAATTAACCGAAAAACTTTTGCAATCCATTCTTTGCTGACTAATCCACGCTCAATTAACATAACACATTCATCATTAAAGATTTTTTGGTGATAGCGATTTAGCAAACTAAAATACTCTTTGAGTGAGAGTGGGTTGTCGGCATTTACCCATAAACTCAATTCGCTTTGAAATGCACGATATTGCCCTTGCAAAATACATTCTCGGCGTAAGGTAATGCCTTTCCCTTTACTGCCCTTGTCAGTAGGGACTTTTTTATAATTTAAGCTATAAAATACCTTAGTATGCGTAGGTGTTACAGGAACAAAATCGCTAAATTTCACCGTGCGTAATTTGCTGTGTTGAAACTCACCAATATACTCTTTTTGAAGTGCTTTATTATCTTCTTTGCGTACTTTTGGCGAACCTTTCTTTTTATGCTCTTCATTAAGTAATGAAGTCGCCAAAACACCTTTAAAACTACTGCCTGGGATATAAGGCTCATTTTTATAAGGTAAGTAAGCGGTGCGTTCTATCGCTAAATTTGCAACGACCTTGTTACCATCTTTTTCTTGTTGGGCAACTTTCCCCATTTTGCTTGACCAATTGCGTGCAATTTCGTCCGCCACATTTGCAACATAATGAGCAGAATTAACCGCTTGCTGTTTATTGTCTAAGAAAAATCTTTGAATAGCTAGCAGATCGCAACGGTTTGAATAGGTTATCAAATTTTGTTTTTGTGTGTCCGATAAATTGAGTTGGCTTGGCTCAAAATGGTAGAGAACGTTGTTATCAATCACATAATTTGTCGGCTCAAAATCTTCCCCGCAGCCAATGTGGATAGGGCTAAGTGGGGTCAGATAGACTTGATGCGTTTGCATAAATTCTTTCATTTTCAAATCCTTAGTGCTGAAAATCGATCTGGATTGGCACGATAGGTGCATAGCCTTGATGCACTGCTTCGGCTTGAGCATAAGAAACATTACCTAAGCCGTTGCCTAAAAAGTGCGGTGCGATTTCAGCGATTTTTTGTGGCGTAAATACAGCCCCCACTTTGGTTAAGATAATCGGCTTTTTAAATGGGTTACCCATTAGTGCCTTAATATCGCCGTGTCGCCCAAATCGAGTCGTCATTTGATAGTAGCAACGGTTAGGATCTAAATTAAGCTGTTGTGGTGCACAGTTCGCTAAAGCTAAATAAGCATTGCCTTGGTATTCCGTGAGATGAAATTCTTCGCTATGGATTCGCTCAAATTTACCCAAACCAATAGACGCATCTCGCCCAAAACCGAGTTTACCGATTTGATCTAATATCATTTCCGCTTCAGCTAGGCTTAGACGGTTTTCATCAAGAACCAAATAGATATCAAGCTGGGTTTCAGGGGTATACCAAATTTGTTCGCTCATATAAGGGGCGAACATTCCTGTACCTGTGCTATTGGTGCTTCGATCAATGGTGTTATGGGGTTGATCGTGCAGTGCTTTCTCCATTATTGCTTTTTCTGCTAAGGCAAGCTGTTGCCATTGTGTAAGCGGTTGCTGCAATACGTCTAACGCAATCCATTGTTTTTTCTTCAGCACTTTGCGATCTGCATTATCTGCTTTTTGCCAAAATTTAGAAGGCAAACAAGGAAGTGGTAGATAACCTGATGGGAAAGCATCAGAAAATACCGCAAAAGGTTGTTGATTTTGATAACCCTGTAATAATGTCGTTAAACGCGCTTGTCCAAAATGGTTGGCGATAGCCCAACAAAATTGCCCAAATAGGCTATCTCCCACCAACGGCGTACCAAAAGCACTTTGCACTTTTAATGTGATACGGTAGGTTTTCATAACTGTCCTTATTCAAACGGTTTAATGTGTTCAAGATTCTCAAATTTTTCGCTACCGACGGTAATGTCAGTAAATTGCACTTTACCGTAACCACGAGAGCCTGAACCGCCAAGGCTGTCTAATTCTAATAAACGTAACCCTTTGAGAATTAAGGCTAATAATTCATCGCTGTCATTTTCAAATTGACGTAACGTTAATTTGAAATCAAAGATTGCACCTGCTGGCACGCGTTCGGTTTGACGTGGATTATCCGCCGTTGCAGTAATACGGTTGATGGTATTCTCACTTTTTGCTTCGGTTAAGAGTTGGTTGTCATCACGAATACGTTTTTCCCAATCCGCATTTAATGCACAATCCCAAAAGCCTAAACGAGCCACGCCGATTTGTTTCATTTGCTCTTCTTCTTTTTTGCTATCCGCACTGATACCGAACAATTTTAGGATATTTTCTACCGCACTTTTATCGGTTGCTTTGGCTAAATGCTCAAGGCTAAGTGGTTTGCCATCAGTTGCTGCACCGCTACGCCATTCAAGCAGTGAGCGAATTTTGCCTTTTAAGCTAGATCCTGGAATATAAGGTGATTGAGTAATCGGGTGTTTAATCACGCTGTTATCAATACCACCAATGTGCATTTCGCTATCACCAGCACCAATATGTAAACCGGTTTTTAAAACTAATTGCGCGTTAATTTCGATAATGTTGTTGAGTTTCATCATTCTGTTCCTTATTTAAGTTCGTATAATTTGCAATAACCCATCACCGCTTCCATAAATAATTTGGCTTCTTTTAAGGTTTGTGGGCATTTAATTTCATCGATGGTTTTGTTGAAAATAGCCATAAAATGATCATCAACGTGTTTGCGTCCCTTTGCATAGGCGACTTTCGCTTTTAGCATTTTGATGAAAGGCTCTAATTCTTTAAATTTAGCCTGTTTATCTGCTTGATCGAGCTGTACTCGATCATTCCACATCGCTAATTCATCATAGAATTTGCGTAATTGGGTACTTTTGTTCGCAGAAGCGTTGGCTTTGATTTCACGAGCAGCTTCATCTGCAATATTTGAAAAAATGTTGGGAGATTTTCCTTCTCCAAATTTAATTAAATGTTGAATACTCATATTCACCTCGGATTAACGTTTTGAGTAGAAATAGTTAAATAGCGGAATGGCAAAATTGCCCTGATATGTTTCAATGCCTTTATCACCTAATGACGTAATGATTTCATTGAGTACTTTTAGTTTTCGCTCTTTTGGCAATTTATCTGCCACATAGCGAGCTGTGCGGTAATAAAAACGACTACGCCACATAGAATTCTCAAGGTTTTGGCGGTCATTTGCTTGTTCTGCTAAACGGATTAAAGAATATAAATAGCTCACCGATATCTGATATTCTTGCGCTAAACGAGCAATTTCATCTTCAAGATCCATTAAATGTTGCCAATCTTCCCAAGAAACAGTTTTTTGGTAGATATTGACCGCATTTTTCTTACCGCTTTCAATGGCTTTGGCTTTTTCTAAGGCATCTTCTGCTAATTCACCTAAACGAGCCACTGGAATGCCTAGCTTGGTCATTACCATACCGACTGAAAAATGAATTTCAGGGTTTTCCGCCACATAACGTTTAAAGGCTTTTTGCATTTCGTGTGCGACTTTTTGTGTGCTTTTCCAAGGACCAATTAAGAAGAAATCATCACCGCCCGCAAAAACCGTATACATATTTTGGCTATATTGTTGGCAATAAGTCGGTAACCATAAACTGAAAAATTGGTTCATTTGGCGTGAAAGAGAAGCCATTTTCGCAAAGGTTGGTTTAGCCAAACCTTTTTGGAAAATCGAGCCAAGATTATCTACATCACCTTTTAACGTCATTAAAGCAGACGCACCAACATATTTATCATTGAATAGCTGACGATCTTCGCAGGCAATAAAATCAAAGGCTTTGATTTTGCCCATTTCGATTTCTTTCGCATCAACATTTTGATATTTTTCTGACGTGTAATTGTCAGCCAAATTAAATTTCGCCACATAACCATTGATATAGCGACGTGCATAACCATTCCAAACACCTTGAGTCAGATTTTCAGGAATGGAGAAATCCCAAACACGATATAGCTGTTCTTGTTTCACTAACTCGCCAAATTTGCCCGTTTCTTCTTCTCTATCAGTAAAAATCACGTTGTAGCCAAAGACAGGCAAGCCTAAACTATGTGTTTTTTCTGTTTTGAAAATATCGGCATTTTCAGCACAAATTAATATACGACTTTTTTTCACAAGCATTTCCCCAATTGCAATTTGATCGAGAGAAAGTTGCGATAAACCAGAATATTTATCCTCGCTATTCAATGGCGTTTTGGCTGGGAAATAGCGATTTAAACGACAAATACCGTAAGGATAGCTAACTTCCTGAACGGATTCGGTGCTATCGGTTAAATCCAAACGTTGTAGTTTAGTTTCTTCTAACTGTTCAAATAAATGTTTGAGCAACACTCTGAATTGACTGCCGATAAAATCATTGCCACAAGCCGCTTTGGTCGCTAAACCTAGTCCAACTAAGCCATAAGTATGTTGAACAAACCATTGATTTAATTCATCTTGCACTTGTTTTACGGTTGCTTTTACTTTTTCCGTATTTGGCGCAACAATTAAAAATTTACCTGCAGCATTCATAATTTGGCTCGTGCTTGGTAATTCACAGGCTTGCAAAATTTTCAGTGCAGCTAATTCAGTAAATAACGACACTTGGAAAGAGCGTCCACGCAGTAATTTTGCTGCTTGTTTATTGCTATCACTACCGCCAGAGAAAATAAAGTCTTGAATACCAAAGAAATCCCCTTGAATCAGCAAGAATTTTTCTTCATTCCAACTTGCAGAACGATCTGCTAATTTGACCGCTTGTTCTTTACCTGTAAGTTGGTTTTCTTCGTGCCAACGCCAAAGAGCGGTGGCAAGTGCGGCTGTTGTTTTACTGTGATCATATAAAGAAACTTCAGGTTTTACGCCAAAAGCGGTTGCCGATGGAATACCGCTGGTAAAACATTGATAAGCCGTATCAAAATGATCTAGCCATAAATCCCATTTTTTACGGTGGGATGCAGGGATTTCTGTTAAACCTTGTGCAAATTGTTCCCATAATTTCAAATAAGATTTTTGGGCAGTTTCATTATCTTTCGGTTCAATATCTAAGCGTTTTGCTGGGAAGATACTTTCAGCACTCAATGGCGCAAGATCGTAACAAAAATCTAAATCTTCGTGATTTTTCACCGCACTTTGCGTCAATTGGATTTGCTCGAATAATGTGAGTAAACGAGCTTGGTAGTGGTTTTTGCTTTCTGCTTTGTTGTATTGTTCAAATTCTTCTCGCTCAAAACCTGATGCAATGCGGTCAGCGGTAGCAATCACCCATTGTAAGAAGGTATCAGGTTTATGATGCGCAGCAGCTGCATTGATCAATGAATCTGTAATGCTCGCATCAGTATTAGATTGGCGTGATGCAAACGGGTAAGTTTGCTCCTTTATAAGATCAGGCAAATATGACTCAATTTGATCAAGAGAATAGCTAGTATAAGCAGCGTGTGTGTGGGAATGGTAATTACCCTCTTTATTAAAAGGACAATAAAGCGTTTTATGTGCATCAAGTTCGTTGAGTGCAATCGGTAATTTTGCCCGCTGAGTAAATTTACCTAAATCGTGAATAAGAGCAGCAAATGCGACGCGACAAGATGCGGAAAGTAATGCTGTCATGTTTTAACCCTCGTTGTTTTAAATTATGCATAAATTACTATAAAATTGGTTATCAAATAATAAAGTACAAATTTGCAAAAAGCGGCTTTCACTTTGTATAAAATATTATCAATAATTTCATATAGTAAAAATTATTCATCAACAAGTCTGAACAATTTTTCAAAAATTTGACATAGATCACAAAAAGTTTATCTGATATAGTTTTGTCGATAGTCTAGTTTCATCAAAAAAAGAAACCATGCTATAATCCTATCCAACAAGTTTGGGTAATTCCATTAAAGCTTAACCGTTTTTGTTTAACTTAAATTTATAGGTGAAAATCTTATGGCAATTAAAATTGGTATCAATGGCTTTGGCCGCATCGGTCGTATCGTATTCCGTGCAGCACAACAACGTGATGACATCGAAGTAGTGGGTATCAACGACTTAATCGACGTTGAATACATGGCTTATATGTTAAAATACGATTCAACTCACGGTCGTTTCGACGGTACTGTAGAAGTAAAAGACGGTAACCTTGTAGTTAACGGTAAAACAATCCGTGTAACTGCAGAACGTGATCCTGCAAACTTAAACTGGGGTGCAATCGGTGTTGATATCGCTGTTGAAGCAACCGGTATTTTCTTAACAGATGAAACTGCACGTAAACATATTACTGCAGGTGCAAAAAAAGTCGTTTTAACCGGTCCGTCTAAAGATGCAACTCCAATGTTCGTTCGTGGTGTTAACTTCGCCGCTTACGCCGGTCAAGATATCGTTTCTAACGCATCTTGTACAACAAACTGTTTAGCACCGTTAGCACGTGTTATCCACGAAACTTTCGGTATCAAAGACGGTTTAATGACAACTGTTCACGCAACAACTGCAACACAAAAAACCGTTGATGGTCCATCTGCAAAAGACTGGCGTGGTGGTCGTGGTGCTTCTCAAAACATCATCCCATCTTCAACTGGTGCAGCGAAAGCAGTAGGTAAAGTATTACCAGCATTAAACGGAAAATTAACCGGTATGGCTTTCCGCGTTCCTACTCCAAACGTATCTGTTGTTGACTTAACTGTTAACTTAGAAAAACCAGCTTCATACGAAGAAATCAAAGCGGCAGTTAAAGCAGCGTCTGAAGGTAAAACTTTCAACGGTGAATTAAAAGGCGTTTTAGGTTACACTGAAGATGCTGTAGTTTCTACTGACTTCAACGGTTGTGCTTTAACTTCTATCTTTGATGCAGATGCCGGTATCGCATTAACTGACAGCTTTGTAAAACTTGTTTCTTGGTATGACAACGAAACTGGTTATTCAAACAAAGTATTAGATTTAGTTGCTCACATTTATAACTATAAAGGCTAATTTGCCCTTTCGTTATAATCGCTAATTTGACTGCACCTCTGATGTTGAAAATTCAACAATGAGGTGCAGTTTTTTATGGCAAAAATTTTTCAATTCCTTACAATAACCCCACATAAATTTACTGCCGGCAAGGCTTGCTCTTAACAGGAACAGCAATGACTCAACCAAGTGAAACCCAAGCGGATACGCCTCAACAAATAGCACAACAAATCGACGAATTACGTCACACACTCCGTTTTCACGAATATCAATATCATGTCCTCGATAATCCGATTTTGCCGGATGCGGAATATGATCGCCTGTTTCACCAACTAAAATCGCTAGAACAACGTTATCCACAATTTATCAACGCTGATTCGCCGACTCAACGAGTCGGGGCGCAACCGCTATCTGCCTTTTCGCAAGTAACGCACGAAATTCCGATGCTATCCTTGGATAATGCATTTTCGGACGAAGAATTTTATGCATTTGTGAAGCGGATTCAAGATCGCTTGGTTGCCCTACCCGCTCAATTGACCTTTTGTTGCGAACCGAAATTAGACGGATTGGCAGTAAGTATTTTATATGTCAACGGAAAATTAACCCAAGCGGCAACACGTGGTGACGGTACTACCGGTGAAGATATTACCGCCAATATTCGTACCATTCGCAATATTCCATTGCAATTATTAACTGATACGCCGCCAACGCGACTTGAGGTACGTGGTGAAGTATTTATGCCACAAGCGGGATTTGAAAAACTCAACGAAACCGCCTTAGCAAAAGGCGAAAAAACGTTCGCTAACCCGCGCAATGCCGCCGCCGGTTCCTTGCGCCAATTGGATGCGCGCATTACCAGTCAACGTCCGTTAATGTTAAATGCCTACGGTATCGGTATTGCTGAGGGTGTGGAATTACCAAATACGCACTACGATCGTCTAATGTGGCTAAAATCGATCGGTATTCCGATTAACCATGAAATCCGTTTATGTGATGGTGTGGAAAACGTACTAAATTTCTACCGCACTATTGCCGAAAAACGCAGTTCTCTCGGCTATGATATTGATGGAACAGTACTGAAAATCAACGATATTGCGCTGCAAGAAAAACTGGGTTTTATCTCCAAAGCGCCGCGCTGGGCGATTGCTTATAAATTCCCGGCACAAGAGGAATTAACCGTATTAAATGATGTTGAATTTCAAGTGGGCAGAACCGGCGCGATTACGCCGGTAGCAAAACTGCAACCGGTCTTTGTCGCCGGCGTTACAGTCAGTAACGCTACCTTGCATAATGGCGATGAAATTGCGCGTTTAGATATTGCCATTGGCGATACAGTTGTAATCCGACGTGCCGGCGATGTGATCCCGCAAATTATCGGCGTACTACACGAACGTCGCCCACCGGATGCGAAACCGATTATTTTTCCAAGCCATTGCCCCGTTTGCCATTCGCAAATTATCCGGATTGAAGGCGAGGCGGTAGCACGTTGTACCGGTGGATTATTTTGTGCCGCACAACGCAAAGAAGCACTAAAACATTTTGTCTCGCGCAAAGCCATGGATATTGATGGTGTTGGTGCTAAACTTATTGAGCAATTAGTGGATCGCGAATTGATCCACACGCCAGCAGATTTATTTAAGCTGGATTTAGTTACCTTAATGCGCTTGGAGCGAATGGGTGCGAAATCCGCGGAAAATGCGTTAAATAGCTTAGAAAAAGCCAAAAAAACTACCCTCGCGCGTTTTATTTTTGCGTTAGGAATTCGTGAAGTTGGCGAGGCGACTGCGTTAAATTTAGCCAATTATTTTAAAAATTTGACCGCACTTCAAGCCGCTGATTTAGAACAGTTACAAGAAGTGCAAGATGTCGGCGAAGTAGTCGCCAATCGCATTTATGTATTTTGGCGCGAAGCGCATAATGTAGAAGTCGTCAATGATCTGATTGCGCAAGGCGTGCATTGGGACGATGTACAACAACAAGAAGTCGGCGAAAATCCATTTAAAGATAAAACCATTGTATTGACTGGCACCTTAAGCCAAATGGGCAGAAATGAGGCAAAAGAAATCTTGCAGCAATTAGGCGCCAAGGTCAGTGGCAGTGTTTCCGCTAAAACCAATTTGGTAATTGCTGGTGAAAATGCCGGTAGCAAATTAACGAAAGCGGCACAATTAAATATTCAGGTAATCTCTGAAGCCGAATTTTTAGCACAATTAAACAGATAATCCAGCAAGTTCGTAAACAATAAGGGATACCATCATGGTATCCCTTTGTTTTAACTAAAATTTTCAATTAACGGGTTGATAATTGGAAAATCATGGTTTCTGCTTGGCAGCTGAATGTAAAGTGTGCATCCAGTTGATAACCGCCATCAACCGCTGTAATTTCACTTTTAATTTCGCAAGGTTCGCTTTCCGCGGCACGTGCTTTTTGCGTTAAATATGCAAGCGCTTCTTTGGCTTGCGCTTCCGTTGCATAGGATTGTGAAAAATCAACGGTTAAATCAGAGTTATCAATGATCGTACCGACATCAACGCAACAACAAGCTTTCACTTCTTCTGCTTTACATTGTAAGGTTTTTTCTGACATTTTTTATTCCTTTGTTAATCATAAAAGATGTCGTTATTCTAACACTGTTCAAAATTAACACCAAATTTAACCGCACTTTTTCGTTAAAAGTTCCCTTGCAACTGGTCTGAACACTTCCCTTTATCAGTGATTTTATTTGCGTAATCCCGTTTTTTTCACTTAAAATCCGAAAACTTTATAAAAAACAATAAATAAATCAAGGTTTCTCTAATGAATAAACAATTATTTTCTAAAACACTTATCGCCTCTTTATTCACGTTTTCCGCCAGCAGCGTTTTTGCTTCTGCTTTCCAATTGGCAGAAATTTCTTCCAGCGGTTTAGGGCGTGCCTATGCGGGTGAAGCGGCAATTGCAGATAATGCTTCCGTTGTTGCGACCAACCCTGCATTAATGAGTTTATTTAAAAGCGCACAATTTAGTAACGGTGGTATTTTAATTGATTCCAATATTGATATGGATGGTACGGTAACTGCCTATGCTGCCGGCGTTGATATTGCGAAAGGCAGCACGACAGCAGATAACGTAATACCAAAAGCGGTCGTCCCACACTTATATTATGTTCAACCAATTGATGATAAATTTGCATTTGGTGCGGGCATGAACGTAAACTTTGGGTTAAAAAGTGAATATGATGCTGATTATGATGCAGGTGTATTCGGCGGAACCACTGATTTAACCACAATTAACTTAAATTTAAGCGGTTCGTATCGTGTCTCTCAAGGCTTGAGCCTTGGTGCTGGTGTGAATGCAATCTATGCTAGAGCAGAAATTGAACGTACTGCCGGCGTACTCGCGACAGGTGTACGTAATCTTGCCACGAATCCGGAACTACGACAAGAGGTTGTCAACAATGTTATAGCGCTTGAAAAAGCCGGAAAATTACCTGCCGGCACATCCGCCAAATTAGGCGCGGTAGGCGGATTAGCAGGTCGTGTTAATGAAAGTACCGTATTAACCCATTTGGAAGATAAAACTGCATGGGCATTCGGCTGGAATTTAGGTGCAGTATATGAAGTCAATGAACGTAACCGTTTCGGTTTAGCCTACCATTCCAAAATTGATATTGATTTTAAAGATCGTTCCGCTTTAAGTTTACAACAAACAGAAACCGGAATTGGTACTTACGTGGGGAATGGCGGTTTAACCTTACATTTACCAGAATATGTCGAATTCTCCGGTTTCCACCAATTGACCGATAAATTTGCGATGCATTATAGCTATAAATGGACACGTTGGAGTCGCTTACAAGATTTAGATGCGAAATATAACGACGGAAGACAAGCGTTCAGAAAAGAAGAAAAATACCGTGATAATTCACGTATCGCATTGGGTGCGACCTATAATGTGGATGACAAATTAACTTTACGCGCGGGGATTGCGTATGACGAAGTTGCTGCGCCACAAATCCATGCCAGTGCGGCAATTCCGGATACGGATCGGACTTGGTACAGCCTAGGTGCAACCTATAAATTTACGCCAAATTTATCGGTTGACTTTGCCTACGCTCATCTACGCGGCAAAAAACTTAACTTCAAAGAAACCCAATCCGCAGCGGGCGGTTTAGTCAATGTGGTTGGTGATTATAAATCTACCGCAACAGCAAACCTTTACGGTATTTCGATGAATTATAGTTTCTAATTTAAACAAAATAAACCATAATAAGCGTATCTTCGGATACGCTTTTTTTATAGGAAAATCATGACCACAATTTATTATTGCTATTATTCCTCGCCAGTGGGCAAATTATTGATGTTGGCACAGCAAGATCAATTAACCAATTTAGATTTTGAAGAAGAACAAATCGCGCCCAATCCGAAATGGAAACTTGATGAAAATCAACCGCTCTTTTTGCAAGTCAAAGCCGCGCTCGATCGATATTTTCAAGGACAGCCAGAAGATTTCAACGACATTCCCATTGCCCCACAAGGAACGGAATTTCAGCGCCAAATTTGGCAGGCATTGCGCCAAATCCAATATGGTCATATTTCTAGTTATGGCGAACTTGCCGTGCAAATTGCGCGCCCCAAAGCAGTCCGCGCAGTTGGCGGTGCGGTCGGCAGCAATCCTATCAGCATTATTATTCCATGCCATCGCGTATTAGGCAAAAAACAAGAATTGACCGGATTTGGCGGAGGCTTACCGGCAAAACGTTATTTATTGCAATTAGAAAAGATTGCCTATGTAGATAAAGGCACGGAACACGTCAAACCAAAATTGTTAAAAAAATACAAAAATTGACCGCACTTTCATGAAACCGCAAACTGAACAAGCGTTATTGGAACGCGCCAAACAAATCGCTGGACTCACCTTAGGCGAGCTTGCCGCTGAATTACATATTTCTGTTCCGCCCAATTTAAAACGCGACAAAGGTTGGGTCGGAACATTGATTGAAATTGCCCTCGGTGCCAGCGCTGGCAGCAAAGCGGAACAAGATTTTTCTCATCTTGGCATTGAACTAAAAACGATTCCGATCAATGCCGCCGGAAAACCGCTGGAAACCACCTTTGTCAGCCTTGCGCCCTTGGTTCAAAACACGGGTATCACCTGGGAAAATTCGCACGTAAAACATAAACTTTCCAAAGTACTATGGATTCCGGTTGAGGGCGAACGTCAGCTGCCCTTAGCGCAACGCCATATCGGCGCGCCAATTTTGTGGCAACCTAATGCCCGCCAAGCACAACAACTGCGCCAAGACTGGGAAGAATTGATGGAATATATTGTGTTAGGTCAATTGGATAAAATCAATGCACGTTTGGGCGAAGTATTACAACTACGCCCGAAAGGCGCTAACAGCCGCGCCTTGACTAAAGGTATTGGTCCCCATGGCGAGTTAATTGATACGCTGCCTTTGGGATTTTATTTGCGCAAAAATTTTACCGAGGAAATTTTGCAAGATTTTTTGACCGCACTTTAATTTCCCCCTTTTCATTTGATGCAGAAGTGTATATTATTTGCTCCTCATTTTTTATTAAGGAACTGTTTATGTTTGAGTGGATTGCCAGCCCTGAGGCTTGGATTGCATTATTTACCCTAACCGCCCTTGAAATCGTGTTAGGGATTGATAATATCATTTTTATCAGTATTTTAGTGGGACGTTTGCCAGATCATCAACGTCAATCTGGTCGGATTATTGGCTTAAGTTTAGCCATGGGAACCCGTATTTTACTTTTATTATCATTATCTTGGCTGATGAAATTAACCGCACCGTTATTTGTTGCTTTTGAGCAAGAAATTTCCGGACGCGATTTAATTTTATTACTGGGAGGCTTATTTTTGGTGGCAAAAAGTACCCATGAAATCCACCATGCCATGACCCCGGAAGAAGGTCATGACGACAAACCGGTAAAAAATCCGAGTTTTCTTAGTGTATTAATTCAAATTGCTATTTTAGACGTCGTGTTCTCGTTAGATTCTGTGATCACAGCGGTGGGCATGGCAGATCAAATTGCGGTAATGGTTATTGCGATTATTATTGCGGTGTTAGTGATGATGATTGCGGCCAAACCAATTGGCGATTTCGTGGAAACCCATCCAACGCTCAAAATCTTAGCCCTGTCTTTCTTGATTTTAGTCGGGGTGGCGTTAATTGGCGAAAGTTTAGATTTCCATATTCCTAAAGGGTATATTTACTTCGCGATGGGCTTCTCTGTAGTCGTAGAAATGATCAATATCAAAATGCGCAAACGTTTGATTGCTAAACCTTAATTCAGCGTTCATCACAAAAGTGCGGTCAAAATGACCGCACTTTTTTCATCTCATCAACCGATATTCATTAACCTTGCTCTAATTTGGAACTACGATACAAATTCGCACACATTACTTGCCCCAAGGTATAAAGGGTGGAATTTTTGTGTAGCGCGATAGTGTGGCGGGTTTGAAATTTCGGCGCTGCTCTTAAACCCTGTCCCCAAAATTCAGAATAAAAATCTGTTCTGACTTGGGTCAAATGGAAATTTTTGCAGTTCATAATTTTATATTCACGCAGCGATTTAGCGTAAAGTTCCGGATTGTCTTTATAAACAAACAGTCCTTTATTTGAATTGATCACTACGTCAAAATGAATTAAATGCTTGTCTTCGTTATCCTCCCACACCGAGGCAGTATCAATAAAATATTCAGCATCTTTCACTAATTTATAATAACCGGGCTGAACTTTGGTTGGTGGAACTAAGCTGACTTCGGTTTGCGTTGGTTGTGGCACAGTTGAACACGCACTTAATAACACTATCGCAACAGCAAGACTACATTTTTTCATATTGCACTCCTTAGACTCCACTTTGGGGGAGTAAATTCATTGTGGCACACTTTATCTTGAATATCCAATTAAAAAAGCAGGAAAAATCCCTATATGATGCTGATTTAACCCCGAGAAAATAATTTTTTATTTTGCCGAATAAATCTATCGCAAACGATTGCTTAAGCGTGCTACAATAACAAAATCCATGTTATTTTTAGATTAAATAGGAAACCATCGTGAGTAAACAATCATTAAGCTATAAAGATGCCGGTGTCGATATTAATGCTGGTAATGCCTTAGTGGAACAAATCAAAGCCGACGTAAAACGTACTACCCGCGCAGAAGTTATCGGCGGATTAGGCGGCTTTGGCGCCTTATGCGCGCTACCGACCAAATATAAAGAGCCGATTTTGGTTTCCGGTACGGATGGTGTTGGCACCAAATTACGCCTTGCCATTGATTTAAACAAACACGATACCATCGGGGTAGATTTGGTTGCCATGTGCGTAAACGATCTTGTGGTGCAAGGCGCTGAACCGTTATTTTTCCTTGATTATTATGCAACGGGTAAATTGGAAGTGGATGTAGCGGCAAGTGTTATTAAAGGCATTGCCGACGGTTGTGTGCAATCCGGTTGCGCACTGGTTGGCGGCGAAACAGCAGAAATGCCCGGAATGTATCATGCCGGTGACTATGATCTTGCCGGTTTTTGCGTAGGTGTAGTAGAAAAATGCGAAATTATCGACGGTAGCAAAGTCAAAGCGGGTGATGCCTTAATTGCATTGGGTTCCAGCGGTCCACATTCCAATGGTTATTCCTTAATTCGTAAAGTTATCGAAGTGGCGGGCGTAAACCCGGCAGAAGCGCAACTAGCCGGCAAATCCCTTGCCGAACATGTGATGGCACCGACTAAGATCTATGTCAAACCGGTTTTACAATTAATTAAACACGCCGATGTACACGCGATTTGTCATTTAACCGGCGGTGGTTTCTGGGAAAATATTCCTCGCGTCTTACCAAAATCAGTGAAAGCGGTCATTAATGAGCAAAGTTGGCAATGGCTGCCGATTTTTTCTTGGTTACAAGAACAAGGCAATATTGAACGTTACGAAATGTACCGCACCTTCAACTGTGGCGTAGGCATGATTATCGCGTTGCCACAAGAAGATGTGGAAACTGCCTTGGCATTATTGCGACAAGCCGGTGAGCAAGCATGGGTTATCGGTCAAATTGAACACGCCGAAGAAAACGAAGCACAAGTTGTTATTCGCTAATGAAAAAAATCGTTGTTTTAATTTCCGGTCAAGGCGCTACCTTACAGGCGATTATTGATGCCTGTAAGGAGAAGTTTTTTGCTGCCGAGATTTGCGCGGTAATCAGCAATAAAGCAGAGGCTTTCGGCTTACAACGCGCCGCCGAAGCGCATATTCCGACACAATGTTTTTTGCGTAAAAATTATGCAGATAACCAAGCCATGGATCATGCTATTGGCGATTATATTGAACATCTCGGTGCAGATTTAATCGTGCTTGCCGGTTATATGAAAATTCTTAGCGCTGAATTTACTCAACGTTTTGCTGGCAAAATTCTCAATATTCACCCCTCTTTATTGCCGAAATATCCAGGACTGAATACCTATCAACAAGCTCTTGTCGCAGGCGATAGCGAACACGGTACAACAGTACATTTTGTCAATGAAGAAGTAGATGGTGGCGCCATTATTTTACAAGCAAAAGTGCCGATTTTCGCTGATGATAACATTGCAGATATTGAACAGCGGGTTAAAGTACAAGAGCAGCAAATTTATCCGTTGGTCATAAAATGGTTTGTGGAAGATCGCTTGAAACTAATTAAAGGTCTCGCCTATCTGGATGAGCAACCATTACCGGCACAAGGCTATGCTGCCGACTGAAATCACGCAAAATCCTGACTTACGTCAGGATTTTTTCTAAAAGTGCGGTCATTTTTGTTATAATTTTTGATATAGTAGCACAACTTATATTTTCCACCGGATTAGGACCAGTACCAATGGAAAAAATCATTATTGATGAAAACCAATTTATCCGTACCATTTCTCGTATTTCGCACGAAATTATCGAAAAACATCAATCCCTTGATGATATCATTATCGTGGGTATCAAACGTCGTGGCGCGGAAATAGCCGAATTAATTAAACGTAAAATTGCCGATTTAACCAATGTTGAACTACCGGCAATGGATTTAGATATTACATTTTATCGCGACGATTTGGAGTATGCCGAACCGCAAAGTCAATCGCCGACGTATAGCGGCGCATCAAATTATTTGAGCATCCAAAATAAAACTGTCATTTTAGTTGATGACGTGTTATTTACTGGGCGTACTATTCGTGCGGCTTTAGATGCGCTCATTGATTTTGGGCGTGCTGCCAAAATTGAGTTGGTGATTTTTGTGGATCGCGGCCATCGTGAATTGCCTATTCGTGCCGATTATGTAGGAAAAAATATTCCAACCAGTCGCAGCGAAAAAGTCCAAGTGCGCACCATGAAATTTGATCATTGTTATGAAGTCGCATTGGTTTCCAATTAATGTTTGTGAACCTTTTGCAAAATTGTTACTCTAATGAATAGTTTTTTTAAACTTAACCTTGGGATAAAAATGAAAGCCTTTAATTTTAAAACTTTTTTATTTACTATCGTCAGTTTTTTTGCCTTTTCGAACGGTGTGCAAGCGGTAGAACGCGTGGTAGCGACCATTAACGGTGCGCCAATTTTGGAAAGCCAAGTAAAACGAGCATTAGGCAAAAAAGCCAATACCGAAACCAATCGCCAAGCGGCTGTGGATTCCATTATTGACGATATTTTGGTGCAACAAGCGATCAAAGAATCTGGCGTTAAAGTTAACTATGCACAAGTGGATCAAATTATTGAAAATATTGCTGCACAAAACGGGCTAACCTACGGTCAATTATTGGACGCGTTAGATTATCAAGGCATTGCCTTTGAAACCTATCGTCGCCAAATCGCCAATCAATTACTCATGAGCGAAGTGCGTAATCAAGCAATTGGCAAAAGCGTTGATATTACACGTGAAGAAGTCCAAGCGCTCGGTCAAAAAATGCTGAAACAGGCGCAAGAAAAAGGAACCGAGAAAAAAGTTACCGGTACGGAATATCAAGTTCGTCATATTTTGTTGAAACTCAATCCAATGTTAAATGATGCTCAGGCAAAAGCTGAATTAAACCAAATTCGCACAGATATTACCTCCGGTAAAATTTCCTTTGCGGATGCGGCGTTAAAATACTCCAAAGATTATTTATCCGGCGCTAATGGTGGAAACCTCGGTTTTGCTTTTCCAGAAACCTATGTAGAATCCTTTGCTAAAACCATCAAAAATACCAAAAAAGGTACAATTTCTACGCCATTTAAGAGCGATTTCGGTTGGCATATTCTAGAAGTGACGGATACCCGTCAAGGCGACAGAACGCAAGAAGCCTATATGCAAAAAGCCTACGAGCAACTTGTTAATCAACAATTACAAGAAGCCTCAAAAGACTGGGTAAAAGCATTGCGTAAACGCGCCGATATTAAATATTTAAAATAATAAATAATCTGATAAATCCCAGCCCAACGCTGGGATTTTGCTTTATAATACATTTCAATTTTTCTGGTTAAAGACAATCAAATGAACTCAAAAAAACACTTAGGACATACCGCACGTAAACGCTTTGGGCAAAACTTTTTATCCGACGATAATGTTATTCACAATATCGTCGCGGCAATCTATCCGCAGAAAGATCAATTCTTAGTTGAAATCGGACCGGGTTTAGGCGCCCTTACCGAACCTGTTGCTGATCGTCTTGACCGGCTCACCGTCATCGAATTAGACCGCGATCTTGCAGAACGTCTGCGTCATCACCCTTTTTTACATCAAAAACTCAATGTGATCGAAACCGATGCCATGCAATTTAATTTTGAGCAATTGTATATTGATGAAAAACTGGCAGGAAAAAATCAAAAATTACGGGTATTCGGCAACTTGCCTTATAATATTTCCACCCCGTTGATGTTTCATTTGTTCAAGTTTCATCACATTATCCAAGATATGCACTTTATGTTGCAAAAAGAAGTGGTAAAACGCTTGTGTGCAGCACCAAACAGCAAAGCCTACGGACGTTTAACTATCATGGCGCAATATTTTTGCCAAGTCATGCCCGTACTAGAAGTTCCGCCAAGCGCATTCAAACCGGCCCCCAAAGTCGATTCCGCTGTTGTGCGCTTAATTCCCCATCAAGCATTACCACATCCGGTTAAAGATCTCTATTGGCTCAATCGGGTTTGTACTCAAGCCTTTAACCAGCGCAGAAAAACCTTGCGCAATGCACTTTCTACGCTATTTTCTGCCGAACAATTGACCGCACTTTCTATTGATTTAAACGCTCGGGCAGAAAATCTCTCCATTGCTGACTACGCCCGCCTCGCCAACTGGCTCGCTGACAACCCGCCGGCAGAGTTCAATCGCAATGAAACACTTGAGGATGTGGAGGCATAAATCACTTTAATCAAGAAATCTGTCTTAAGGCAGATTTCTTGTTTCTTATTCCTCATTATAATTTTGACAATAAAAGCGCCAGTTTATCCACATGAAACGGTTTACTTAACACACTGAATTCCGTTGATTTTTCAATATCTTCGGCAAAGTTTGCCGTCATCAATAAAATTTTTGTTTGTGGATAAGATTGTTTGACATAATTAGCTAAATCAACCCCCGTTAATTGTCCGCTTAATACCACATCAGATAATAAATAATCTATCGGCTGTTTCTGATTAAGATAATCCATCGCCGCTTCCGCTGAGGCAACCGCTACGGTACGATACCCCATTTCACTCAATTGCTCTGTCAATGTCTCGCGTAAAGCCTGTTGATCTTCTACCAATAACAGGTTAGCAAAATTCATTTTTTTCTCTTGTGGTGCCAAAAGTGCGGTGATTTTTTGGGAATTTTCTTGTGCTATTGGCAGTTGTAAATGAATTGTCGTCCCTTCTCCCGGCGAAGACTCAACAATAACCCGCCCTTTTGATTGGCGAATAAAACCATAAACCATTGAAAGCCCTAAACCACTTCCTTTGCCATTTTGCTTGGTAGTAAAAAAAGGTTCGAATATTTGTTTCTTGGTGGTTTCATCCATCCCACAACCTTCGTCAATTACGGAAAGCTGCAACATTTGCTCTTGCCAATAAGTCCGTTGAACTAATTTTTGACACGTACGGATGACAATATTCCCTTCCCCATTTAACGCATCCTTAGCATTCACCAATAAATTAACCAACGCGGTTTCAAGCTGATTTTTATCAATATATGCAAACGGTAAATTCTCGGTTAAATCTAACCGCACTTTAATCGCCGGTGGTAAGCTGTGTTTCATAAAATCACTAAAATCAAGCAATAGCTGATTAATATCTAGTGACGTCGGATGCAATGGCTGCTTACGAGCATACGCCAATAAACGCTGCGTTAACGTTGCGCTGTTTTCCGCCGCTTTTAAGGCTCGTTGTATTCTTTTCGCTTGTTTTTCAGGTAAGACTGTCAGATCGATAAGATCTAAATTACCGATAATCACTGCAAGGAAGTTATTGAAATCATGGGCAATTCCGCCAGTGAGATGTCCAATAGTACGCATTTTTTGACTATGCGCTAAATCATTCTCTAACTTTTTACGTTGGGTACGATCAATTAAGAATGCCACTAACCCACCGTCTTGTAATGGGCTTATCCGCCATTCAAAAATAAAATTATTATATAAAATCTCCAAGGGTTCTTCTTTGGTGCGTATTTCAGTCAAAACCGCTTCTGTCAACGCTTGATCGGCGCCATATACTTTCGCGCCCCCAGTAACCAGTAAATCCACCAGCTGTTGAATATCTTGAAAAGAGGCAAAAGGATGCCCCTGTTCGACGATTTGCACAAATTCTTTATTACAGGAGACTAAAATGCCTTTTTGATCGAAAATCGCAAATCCATCACGCATCGCCCAAAAAGTTTGTTGCAATAATTCGCTTTTTTCCTTCAACAATGCGTCCGTTTGGTCTAATTTCAGTACATTTTGTTGAAAAATATCAAAGGCACGCGCTAAATCACCGATTTCATCTCGTTTTTGCTGTTGAGGCACTTTAATGGTTTTATCCCCTTGCGATAAACGCGTTAAGGCTTGAGTAATCGAATATAAGCGTTCGCCAAATAAACGGTAAATATATAACCCTAAAACCACAATTAATATAATGGTAAACAAAGCAAAAATTAAAATAGATACAATATTTTTATACAAATTGGTTTGTATTTGTTCCGATTCATTATTAACTAATTCCACTTTTTCTTTGGCTAAACGGGTATAGCCCTGATCAATTTGTTTTACTAAGGAATCTATTTGATAAGTTAAAAATTGAATACGCAAATTAACGTCCGCCAACGTTTTTGCTTGCTGAATAATTTGCTTAAATTCTCTCTCCACATTTTGCCATTCTTGAGAAGCAAGTGGATGTTGAAATGCCGGTAAAAAAGAAAACGCCGATTGAATACTTAAAAATGAGCTAGGAGGAAAAGAACTGTGTGTAGCATCTTCAATAAGACTTTCAATTTTCAGTAATTGAGATAAACCATTTGATGTCGTACTGCTTTCTAAGCGCTTAATATGTCTTATATATAACAACCCTTGATTTAACTTACTTAAAATAATGGTATTGTTGACATGACGCTGATGAGATTGTTGTAGCAATTCTTTCACACTTTTTTCCAACAATTCAATAGGTTGGATAATATGAAAAAATCGAGCGCTTTCTTCTTCGTTAGTATGCTTTTTTATCTCATCTAATAGAATATGCACTTGGAGAATATGCTTACTTAATTGTTCGGCTGCCTCTTTATATTCCAGTGCGCGTATTGTTTGACTTAGTCGGGTGGCATAGGTAGAAATTTGCGTCGTTTTTACCCCCAATGTCATGGAAAAAAACATTTGATTTAGTGATCTATCTCTCAAATTTGACAACGAGTTATAGGTATTATTTAACCCAATCACTGCGGTAAAACTAATCGAAATCACCAACAATACCGCCATAATCACAAAAATAATCAAACGCCATCTCACACTATAAGGCTTTGTTAATAAAGGAATTTTAAAAACTTTCATATTTTCGACCGCACTTTTTACTGATTATCTTAAAAAGAGATATGGATATATTAAGGGCAAGTAACGCTTAAATTATGACAATTATGAATGAGATTCAACATTTTCCATTCATATAACTATGCTCTAATTTCAGTAAATTCATTTTATGAGGTCATCAAGATGGACATGGTAAAGCAAAAAGCGCCTGAATTACTTTTGAAAATGCGTGGTATCGCTAAACGTTTTGGTAATTTTTATGCATTACAGGATGTCAATCTTGATATTTATCGTGGCGAAATTCATGCTCTAATGGGAGAAAATGGTGCCGGAAAAAGTACGTTAATGAAAATATTAGCCGGTGCTTATATTGCCAGTGCCGGAGAAATTAACATTGATGGATTACCATTTCCGATTTCCTCTCCGAAAGATGCGATCCGTGCCGGGATTACCTTGATTTATCAAGAAATTCACCTTTCCCCTAACCTGACTGTTGCCGAGAATATTTTTTTAGGACGCGAGATCAAAACGCTTTTGGGCTTAAACCGTAAAAAAATGGAACAAGAAGCGCAAGAAGTGCTTAATCGTTTAGGGGCGCAATTTACTGCCGCACAAAAAGTATCCTCATTAACGATCGCCGAACAGCAACAAGTAGAAATCGCGCGCGCGTTACACCGTAATAGCCGTATTTTGGTGATGGATGAACCGACTGCCGCCCTGTCAGCACGAGAAACAGAGAAGTTATTTGCATTAATTAAACGATTACGCGACGAAGGGCTGGCAATTATCTACATTAGCCATCGCATGGCAGAACTTTAGAATACCGTACCGGTGGTGATGTTGGTCCGGCATTGGTTGCGGCAAAACTGGCACAAATCGCGCTCAATCCGCAACAAGATATTGCGCAATTTTGTCAGCAGTTAACCCTAGAAGCCATTTATCAACCCAATTGGCAGCGGCATGAATATTATCAACAAAAACGCGAGAAATTTTCGACGTTATATCAACGAATAAAGGATTTTCACTGATCGTCTTTTTGACAGCCCAATAATATTGGTTACAATAAACCACAATGTATTATTAGTGGAGATAACCCTCCTAAGGTGCAAAACAATCTATGGCAACTTATCTCGTCGGTGATTTGCAAGGCTGTTATGATGAATTACAGCTTTTATTGGAACGTACGCAGTTTGATCCGCGCGAAGATCAACTTTATTTAACTGGAGATCTCGTCGCGCGTGGGGATAAATCGCTGGAGTGTTTGCGTTTTGTCAAATCGCTAGGAGAGTCGGGAAAGACCGTGTTGGGAAATCATGATTTGCACTTAATTTCCACCGCACTTGGTATCAAAAAGATCAAGCCGCGCGATCGGGTGGATAGTATTTTTTCCGCACCTGATTTTGAGGAATTAATTGATTGGTTGCGTCATCAACCTTTGTTAATTCATCATGAAAAACTTGATTTTGTGATGACGCACGCGGGTATTTCACCTGATTGGGATTTGCCAACCGCAAAATCTTGCGCCAAAGCGGTCGAAGACGTTTTGCAACATGGAGATTTTCATTGGTTAATTGAAAATATGTATGCCGATACACCCGATCGTTGGTCACCAGCGCTGCAAGGTTTGGAGCGTTTGCGTTATAGCATCAATGTGCTGACCCGTATGCGTTTTTGTTATTTTGATCATCGCTTGGATTTTGTTTGCAAAGAAACTATCCAGCAAGCGCCGGCTGAACTCACGCCTTGGTTCAACCTAAATAATCCGCTATTTAAAACACAAAATATCGTCTTCGGGCATTGGGCAAGTTTAGTGGATACGCCAACGCCAAATCATATTTTTGCGCTAGATACAGGCTGTGTTTGGGGTAATCGGATGACCATGTTACGTTGGGAAGATCAACAATTTTTTACGCAAAGTGCGGTGAAAAATTATGCCAAATAAAATTAGTGCAGAAACTTGCGAGCTTTTTAATATTCCCTTTTTCCAATTTGCGCAGATGAAAAAATACTGTCCAGAAACCATCCCTACCACCAAAGCTGACTATAAACGGGAATGGAATCATTGGAAAGAAACGATTTTGCAAGTCTCCCAACGTCTTGCTTTTCCTTTTGCGCCGCCACATATTGAAAAATGGTGTAACGGGTGGCAAGTACGGGCGCATTTTTTTGCTTATTTTAAATACCAACAATATTCCAATTCCGCGGCGATTTTTTCTGTGTTACTCAACCGCCGACGCCTTTCCGTGAGTCTTGATTGGCATTGTTACCGTGCCGATCGTTCACAAATTACGCTTGCACAATATAATCAATGGCGTGAAAATAGCGATATGTCACATTATGCCGACTTTGATCTTTGGCGGGGTGATGAAAGCGAATATGCAGATTATTCATCGGTGGCGTCGTTGATGAAACAAGGTGAACTGTTTAACGCTGAACAAGATTTTTATTGTATTGGTAAAAATCTTGAAAAACAGGCGCTCGCCGAACATAATCTCGTGGAATTTATCGCAAAAACCATTCAATCGCTGCAACCGCTGTATGAGCGATGTCATCGCTAAATGTTGCATTATGTGAGATAAAACAAGAAGTTAAATTTTAATATTCAATAAAAAATTGAATTTTTATTTATTTTCTTGGTCTAAGTAAATATCTGGTCAATAAAGCGGGTGGTGCGCAATGCACCTAAGACAGAAATCCGTTAATCCCGCGTGCAGCCAGTCGGTGTTCTTGGATGAGATTAGCTCGTTCAAGATCCTCATATTCACCATAAAGAGTACATACTCTACGTTAAATAGGGAAATTTATTATGACTAAAGTTGCTGTAATTATCGGCAGTCTAAGCCGCAAATCCATTCATCGTCACATTGCTAATCAAATCATGCAATTTGCGCCAGCAGATATTGAAGTGGAAGAAGTAAAAATTGACGATTTGCCGATTTATACTCAAGATTACGATGAAACTAACGTCCCAGCATACGATCGCGTACGCGCTCAACTTAAACAAGCTGATGCAGTATTAATTGTTACACCGGAACACAACCGTACCATTCCTGCGGCAACCAAAAATATCATTGATATTGCCTCCCGTCCATACGGTCAATCTATTTGGGCGAATAAAAAAGTGGCAATTGTCAGCTCCTCACCAAGTGCATACGGCGGTATTGTTGTCGGTTTGGAATTACGCAAAATTTTCGTTTTCTTAGGTTCCGATATTATGAAACGGGAAATGTACGTCAGTAACGGTAGTCTTGAATTAAGTCCACATACGACAGAATTTTTGAAAAATTTTGCCAACGACTTCTATCAATGGGCAAAATAATGTTGCCTTAAGCGAAAAGTAAATCTCAAATCTTATCGCGCAAAAAATCCCAAAAACTGACCGCACTTAGTCGCTAAAAGTGCGGTCAGTTTCTTGAAAGTTCTATCAATTTTTCCCGTTTTACGCTATCCTATAGCACATTTTCCAACTCAATTTATACCGTCAAAGTGCGGTCAGTTTTTCTGAAATTTAAAGGTAAAATTATGCAAGAGCAATACCGTCCCGATTTGATTGAATCAGAAGTTCAACAATTTTGGGCTGAAAATAAAACATTCAAAGCGGTGAAAGATCCGAGCAAAGAGAAATATTATTGTCTTTCCATGTTCCCTTATCCGTCCGGTCGTTTACACATGGGACACGTGCGCAATTATACAATTGGCGATGTGATTTCCCGCTATCAACGTATGAACGGAAAAAATGTATTACAACCAATGGGTTGGGATGCATTCGGTTTGCCGGCAGAAGGCGCGGCGATAAAAAATAAAACCGCACCAGCAAAATGGACCTACGAAAATATTGCCTACATGAAAAAACAACTCAAGTTATTGGGTTTTGGTTTTGACTGGGATCGCGAAATTGCCACTTGTAAACCGGATTATTATAAATGGGAACAATGGTTCTTCACGGAACTTTATAAAAAGGGTTTAGTGTACAAAAAAACGTCCACTGTTAACTGGTGTCCGAATGATGAAACGGTACTTGCCAATGAACAGGTTCACGAAGGTTGCTGTTGGCGTTGTGATACACCGGTGGAACAAAAAGAAATTCCACAATGGTTTATTAAAATTACCGATTATGCAGAACAATTATTAGGTGGTTTGGATAGTTTGCCGGAATGGCCAGAAATGGTAAAAACCATGCAACGCAACTGGATCGGGCGTTCTGAAGGGGTAGAAATTACCTTTGATGTCGAAGGCGTAAACGATAAATTATCCGTTTATACCACGCGCCCAGATACATTCTTTGGCGTCTCTTATGTTGCGGTGGCAGCAGCACACCCGTTAGCGGAACTTGCCGCGCAGCAAAATCCAGCATTAGCCGCGTTTATCCAAGAAGCGAAAAATACCAAAGTCGCGGAAGCAGAACTTGCTACGATGGAGAAAAAAGGCATGGCAACCGGTTTATTCGCGCTCCATCCGATCACGGGCGAAAAAGTGCCGGTTTGGGTAGCAAACTTTGTGTTAATGCACTATGGTACCGGCGCGGTAATGGCTGTGCCGGCGCATGATGAGCGTGACTTTGAGTTTGCACAAAAATATGACTTGCCGATTAAACAAGTAATTGAACCGGCAAATGGGGAAACCATTGATTTAAGTAAAGCAGCATTTACTGAACACGGTAAATTAGTTAATTCAGCTGAATTTAATGGGCTAGATTTTGATTCAGCATTCAACGGTATTGCCGACAAATTAGAAGCCATGGGACGCGGTAAACGCCAAGTGAATTATCGCTTACGTGACTGGGGGGTTTCTCGTCAGCGTTATTGGGGCGCACCAATTCCAATGTTAACCTTAGAAAATGGCGAAGTAGTCACTGCGCCATTGGCGGATTTACCAATTGTGTTACCGGAAGATGTGGTGATGGATGGGGTGAAAAGCCCAATCAAAGCGGATCCTAACTGGGCGAAAACCAGCTATAACGGTCAACCCGCATTAAAAGAAACGGATACATTCGATACTTTTATGGAGTCTTCTTGGTATCATGCACGTTATACTTGCCCACAATTCCATGATGGAATGTTAGACAGTGACGAAGCCAACTATTGGTTACCGGTGGATCAATATATCGGCGGTATCGAACACGCTACCATGCACTTACTTTATTTCCGTTTCTTCCACAAATTATTGCGTGATGCGGGCTTGGTAAACTCAGATGAGCCAACCAAAAAATTATTGTGTCAAGGAATGGTTCTTGCTGATGCCTTCTATTACACCAGCTCAACCAATGAACGCATTTGGGTATCACCGACCAAAGTTAGCCTTGAGCGCGATGAAAAAGGTCGCATTATCAAAGCAGTGGACGATGAAGGTCATGAATTGGTACACAGCGGCATGACAAAAATGTCAAAATCCAAAAACAACGGTATCGATCCGCAAGAAATGGTGGAAAAATACGGTGCAGATACAGTGCGCTTGTTTATGATGTTCGCCTCACCGGCGGAAATGACCTTGGAATGGCAAGAATCTGGCGTAGAAGGTGCAAAACGTTTCTTAGGTCGTTTGTGGAATTTAGTCTTTGAATATAGCAAAAATCCGACTGAAACAGCGCTAAATCCGACCGCACTTTCCAGCGCGCAAAAAGCCTTACGTCGCGATGTGCATAAAACCATTGCCAAAGTTAGCGATGATATCGGGCGTCGCCAAACCTTCAATACCGCCATCGCCGCGATCATGGAATTGATGAATAAATTGACTAAAGCTCCGTTAAACGACGCGCAAGATCGCGCAGTAATGGCGGAAGCCTTGAGCGCGGTTATTCGGATGTTGTATCCGATTACGCCACACATTTGTTTCCAACTATGGAAAGAATTGGGCAACGTGGATACCATTGATTTTGCGCCTTGGGTAAAAGCCGATGAACAAGCTATGATCGATGATGAGAAGTTGGTGGTCGTGCAAGTGAACGGTAAAGTTCGTGCGAAAGTTACCGTCCCTGCGGATATGGCGGAGGAAGACATTAAACAAGTGGCGCTAGCTGATGCCAATGTGGAAAAATTCCTTGAGGGATTAACCGTACAAAAAGTGATTTATGTACCCGGTAAATTGCTCAGTTTCGTTGCAAAATAACACAAAAAACGACCGCACTTTGCCGATAAAAGTGCGGTCATTTTGTGAAACAAAATCAAACCGGGATATTTCTTTTTGTTCCCTGCGGATTTATGGTAAAGTACCGCTAATTTTAATTCTGTAAACAGAGTCAATTATATGTTGAAATCGATCAAAACTTTTTTTATTGCCGCCGGCGTATTCGCCCTTTCTGCTTGTGGTTTCCATTTTCAAAATGGTGAATTAATTCCTAATGAATTGAAAACCTTAACCCTAGAAAGCAGCGATCCGTACAGCGAAATGTCCATGGCAATGCGCCGACAATTGCAATTAAACGGAATTAATTTAGTGGAGGCAAAAAGCCAAACGCCGACCTTAAGATTAAATAAAACCACGACCAATGATGAGGTCGCATCAATTTTTAAACGCGGACGCGAAGCGGAAAAATTACTGATCCTAGATGTAGATGCAACAGTCAGATTAAATCAAGTCAGTTACCCGCTATCAGCGCGCATCAGCCGCACGTTCTTTGATAACTCTCGTGCTGCCTTAGCAAAATCGGCAGAAAAAGAAGTGATTTGGAACGATATGCGTGAGCAAGCAGCGCGCCAATTAATCCGTAAAATGATTGCCTTACAACAGCAAGTCAAAACACAAAAATGATCCGAATTTTCAGCGAACAACTGCCTCAATCACTAAATAATAGGTTGGCGTCAATCTATTATTTAGTGGGGCAAGATCCGCTGTTACAACAAGAAAGTGCCGATATCATTTGCCACACCGCCTTTACCCAAGGTTTTGATGAAAAATACGAGCTAACCATCGATCATTTAACCGACTGGCAAGCACTTTTTGAACGCGTACAATCCATGGGGTTGTTTTTTAACCGGCAAATCATCCGCTTACATCTGCCGGAAAATCTTTCCGTACCTATCCAACAACATTTGCTGACCTTAATGCAATCCCTACACGCCGATGTGCTACTCGTTTTGCATTTGAGCAAACTGACGAAAGCAATGGAAAAGCAGGCGTGGTTTACTATGGGCGTGCAAATTGAACCAAATGTCACCTTGATTAATTGCCAAACGCCAAGCGTCGATCAACTGCCACGCTGGATTGCCAATCGCGCCCAAAATATGCAATTGGCAATAGATAACGAAGCAACACAATTTTTATGCTATAGCTATGAAAATAACTTACTGGCGCTGAAACAAGCCTTACAACTACTTGCCCTACTTTATCCCAATGACAAAGTCACGCTGGCTAAAGTGCGCGTAGCGGTGGAACAATCGTCAATTTTTACGCCATTTCAGTGGATTGATGCCTTATTAGAAGGGAAATATGCCCGCGCTAAACGGATTTTGCAAGGATTACAAGCAGAAGATGTGCAACCGGTAGTTTTATTGCGCACATTGCAGCGTGAATTGATGACCCTTTTAACCTTGACGCAGCCACAGCAGCGCTTAAACAGCCTACAAGATCCGCTGCCAACCGCGCAACTAAGAGAACAATTTGATCGCTTAAAAGTGTGGCAAAATCGTCGTCCGCTTTTTACTCAATGCATCCAACGTCTTAATTACCGACAACTTTATGTCATAATTCAACACCTAGCGAAAATTGAGCGCAAAGTAAAAATGGAATTTTCTGATGAAGTTTGGAACGAGTTGGCGGCATTATCCATGCAAATTGCTCACCCGACTCGCTAACTTTCAGCGAGTAAACGCTGAATTAATCGCGCATTTGCCGGCGGAAATTTTCCCGCATCCAATTCATTTTGCGCCACCCAAGTACCTTCTTGTCCTTCTCGTCCAAAAGGCTCACCAACCCATTGTTCCACCAAATAAAAATAGAAATGAATAATTTTATTCGGATACTCAAACAAAAATCGTTCAAAAATGACCGCACTTAAAATATGAATGCCAATTTCTTCTTCCAATTCGCGCGCCAAGGCTTGTTCCGGCGTTTCACCGGCATCCACTTTACCGCCGGGAAATTCTAGTGACTGCGCAAAATCTTGCCCTTCAAGACGTTGTGTCAAATAAATTTGCCCAAATTCATTGCGAATAATGCCGGCGGCAACTTGAATCATCGGTTTTGTCATGATTAATCAAATCCTGATGTGAAAAAAGTGCGGTCAAAATAACCGCACTTTTGCTAAATTAATGTTTCGCTCGACTGCCATGACAGTGTTTGTATTTTTTACCAGAACCGCAAGGACAAGGCTCGTTACGCCCAATTTTACGATCGGCAAATTCATTATGTTCATCGGCAGAGGCGTTTTCCTCATTATCACTGCTATGATATTCCATCCCTTGTGCCTGCTGTGCTTGCGCTAATTGGCGTAAACGTTCCGCCTCCTCGATTTCCTCTTGGGTACGAATACGAACGCGACTTAATGTGGTAATCACACTTAATTTTAAGGCATCCAACATTTCGGTAAACATTTGGAAGGATTCTTTTTTGTACTCTTGTTTTGGATCTTTTTGCGCATAACCACGTAAATGGATCCCGCGACGCAAATGATCCATCGCTGCCAAATGCTCTTTCCATAATTCGTCTAAGGTTTGTAACATTACGCCTTTTTCAAATTGACGCATAGTTTCCTCACCCGCCAAGGCTTCTTTTTGCTTATATTCATCCACCGAGGCTTGAATAATACGCTCACGCAAGGTTTCTTCGTGTAAGGTATTATCTTCTTCCAACCATTTAGACAGTGGCAATTCCAAAGCAAAATCTTGTTGCAAACGCGCCTCCAAGCCGGCAATATCCCACATTTCCTCTAAAGATTGTGGCGGAATATATTGATCAATCACCGAATTGAACACATCTTCACGAATGACTTCAATGGTTTCGGAAATATTTTCGTTATCCAAAAGCGCATTACGTTGCTCGTAAATAGCATGACGTTGATCATTTGCTACATCATCAAATTCAAGCAAGTTTTTACGTCCATCAAAGTTATGGGCTTCCACTTTTGCTTGAGCAGAAGCAATCACTTTCGCCAACATTTTGGATTCCATCGCTTCGCCCGGCGTACTAAAGGCTTTGCGCATTAAATTTAATTTTCCTTCATTGAGGTAAATGCGCATTAAAGCATCTTCCAACGACAGATAAAAACGGGAAGAACCCGGGTCGCCTTGACGACCGGAACGACCGCGTAATTGGTTATCGATACGACGAGATTCATGACGCTCGGTACCAATAATATGCAAACCACCCGCTTGCTGTACAATTTCATGGCGTTTTTGCCATTCTGCTTTAATTGCCTCGATTTGTTCTTCAGTTGGATTTTCAAGTTTCGCCACTTCCGCTTTCCAGTTACCGCCCAAAACAATATCGGTACCACGCCCCGCCATATTGGTCGCAATTGTCACTGCGCCCGGATAACCGGCGTTGGCAACAATTTCAGCTTCTTGTGCATGGAATTTGGCGTTTAATACGTTATGTTTAATGCCCGCTTTATCCAACGCATGGGACAACATTTCGGATTTTTCAATAGAAATCGTTCCCACTAACACCGGCTGATTACGCGCCACGCAATCTTTAATGTCCTCAATAATTGCATCAAATTTATATTGCTCATTTTCAAACATCACATCCGTACGATCGTCACGGATCATTGGTCGGTTGGTTGGGATAACAATGGTTTCCAAGCCATAAATTTGTTGGAATTCAAAGGCTTCCGTATCCGCTGTCCCTGTCATACCTGCAAGTTTTTCATACAAACGGAAATAGTTTTGGTAGGTAATGGACGCCACAGTTTGGTTTTCGCTTTGAATTCTCACGCCTTCTTTGGCTTCAATTGCTTGATGCAAACCGTCAGACCAACGACGTCCCGCCATAGTACGTCCGGTATGCTCATCCACAATCACCACTTCACCCTCTTTAACGATATAATCCACATCACGCTCAAATAAAGTATGCGCACGTAATGCAGCATAAACGTGATGTAATAAGGTAATTTTCGCTGGCGAATATAAAGACTCGGTTTCTTTCATCAAACCTTGTTGCACCAACCATTCTTCGATTTTTTCTTGTCCGCGTTCGGTTAAATGAGCCTGTTTGTTTTTCAAATCTAAGGTGAAATCACCGTCACCTTGAAATTCATCAGAATCTTCTTTCTCTTGTCTAACCAATAACGGAATCAGCTTATCAATAGCAATATATAACTCTGAACTGTCTTCCGCCGGACCAGAAATAATCAATGGCGTTCTTGCTTCATCGATTAAAATGGAATCCACTTCATCCACCAACGCATAATGCAATTGTTTTTGGAAACGCTCTTGGGCGGAATGCGCCAAATTATCACGCAAATAATCAAAACCTAGTTCGCTGTTGGTTGCATAAGTAATATCCGCGGCATAAGCGGCGCGTTTATCTTCCGGCGCCATTCCTGGCACATTGACACCAACGGTCATACCTAAAAATTCAAATAATGGACGATTGGTTTCCGCATCGCGGCGCGCCAAATAATCATTTACCGTGACCACGTGTACGCCTTTTCCGCTCAACGCATTTAAATAACAAGGCAAGGTAGCGGTTAAGGTTTTCCCTTCCCCAGTGCGCATCTCGGCAATACAACGATTATTTAGCACCATACCGCCAATCAATTGCACATCAAAGGGACGCATCCCTAACACCCGTTTACTCGCTTCACGCACCGTGGCAAAAGCTTCAGGGATCAAATTTTCTAACTTCTCGCCATTTTGCAATCTTTCGCGAAATTCCGCGGTTTTGCCTTTTAATTCTTCATCACTTAATGCTTCAAATGTCGGCTCTAATTTATTAATTTTGGCAACTTGTTTATTTAAACGACGTAAAATACGGTCATTACGACTACCAAAAATTTTGGTTGCTATTGTTCTTAACATACGATTTCTTACTTAAAAATAGAATTAATCCACCACAGCACCCGCGTACTGTGAACATTATACTTGATTGCGATTAACTCATTAGAGGACCAGCACGAATAGGCGCAATATCATGCAATATAGAGGTGTTAAAGTGCGGTTCTTTTTTGAAAAGAATATCCTGTTTTACCGGCAACAATGGCTGTTTGCCGCTTTCTTGTTGCGTTTTTTTTGCCAGTACAATCAAGTTGACCACTTGTTGCGGAACTTGACGCTGCTCATTCGGACAAGTTTCGCCACCAAGCGCATGATTTTCCAATCCCTGTGCAGCCACAGGCAAAGCAAACATCGCAATCATACTAAGCAGTAATTGCGACCAAAAATTTTGTTTGCTTTTCATTAAAATCATCGTTATGTTGTCTTGTGCGAAAAATGTGTATCATTGTAACGGAAATCCGCCACAATGTCATAATATTGAGATAAAAAATCGGAAAACAATCCCATGCGCTATAAAAAAACCGTCAATGTACAAACCATTCTGGAAACATCTACTTTGGCAAATCTTATGGAAAAAGGCGTGCGTTTAAATCAACTAAACGAACAATTACACCCTTTCTTTCCAAAGGAGTTTTACGGTTTTTACAAAATCACCCACATGACTGAAGAAACCTTATTTATCGATGTGGCGCACGCCAGTATTCGCCAAGGTTTTTTATTTAAACAAGCCGCCTTATTACAAGCTGTCAACCAAACCTACCCGCAAATTAAACAGTTTACCTTTACCATCAACCCGCAGTTAAATGCAACGTTAAAATAGCAGACGTTTCTCTTTTCTGTCTCAATGCTGTTACTGTACCCACTTATTTTTATCGAATAAAAAGTGAGATCTTGCTCACAAATTTGAAAAATAAATATAACTTATTGATTTTTAATTAATTTTTAAATTCCTCTAGAATTGACATTTCAAGTTGTTAACGTTATGTTATGAAACATTATTTTACTATGTGAAATAGGTTGCTTTCCAACCTCCATCTTCAAGAGGGAAATTATGACGCAACAACCGATTTTAACACTGCAACATATTATTAAGCGCTTTGGTCAACACACGGCGGTTAATAATGTGAGTTTAGCCATCCATCCCGGCGAAATCGTAGCATTATTAGGTGAAAATGGCGCGGGAAAATCGACGCTTATTAAAATCCTTGCCGGTATTTATGAACGCGACAGTGGCGATATTTTCTTCCACCAACAACCCATTCAATCGGCACTTTCATTAGAAAAAGCTAACCAAAAACCGATTGCTTTTATCCACCAAGATCTCGGCTTAATCGAATGGATGACCATTGCAGAAAACATGGCATTTGTCATGGGATTTCCGCGACGTTTTGGCTTAATTGATTGGCGTAAAATTCGTCAACAAGCGCAAGATGCGCTTGATTTTGTTGGCATTCATCTTTCCGCCGACACACGCGTCTTCGATCTTAGCCGCACAGAAAAAGCCCTGCTCGCCATTGCACGTGCCATTGCAGTCAATGCAGAAATTCTTGTCTTAGACGAACCCACCGCCTCTTTGCCGGCAAGTGATGTCGAGCATTTATTTAGCGTGTTAAATCGGCTGCGTGCGCAAGGCGTCGGCATGATTTATGTAACTCACCGTTTGGATGAGGTCATTGCTATTTCCGATCGAATTTTGGTAATGCGCGACGGTTTTCCTGTAGCAGAAGGCGCAACGCAAGATTATGACGTCAAAGGGCTGGTCAAAGCCATTGTTGGCGAAGAAAGTCGCGGTCGTCAGCGCTTTCCTTTGCCACTAAATAGTGATGAAATTTTATCCTTAAACCAGGTTATGGTTGGCGATACCGGACCGGTTTCCTTTAGCTTGCACAAAGGCGAAATGTTGGCACTAGCTGGTTTGCGTGGTGCAGGACAAGAAGAAATCGGACGCTTATTGTTCGGCTTACGTCACTTGGATAAGGGCGAAATTCGCTTGGCAAATCAACCTTATCTCGCCCATTCACCACAGGATGCAATCAAAAAAGGCATTGCACTGGTTGCCGGCGATCGCACGAAGGAAAGTTTGGTCATGTCGATGACCACAACGGAAAATTTGTTTATTAATCCAGTTCTTAGCGGACATTCACCACTGAAAAACTATAGCCGACGCCAAGAGTGGAACGAAAGTTGGTTCAAGTTTCAATTATTTGATATTCGTCCGAAAAATCTTTTTATTGATGTCAGCGCCTTATCCGGCGGTAATCAGCAAAAAATTGTTGTGGCGCGTTGGATGCATTTAAATACACCCATTTTGATTTTAGAAGATCCAACGGCTGGTGTGGATGTGGGGGCGCGTGCAGAAATTTACGATCTGCTTAACCAAGCCTTGGAAAAAGGCGTGGCTATCATCGTTATTTCTACCGATTTTGAAGAAATTGCCCATTTATGTAATCGCGCATTGGTCTTTAATCGAGGGGAAATTGCAGGTGAGCTGCGTAATGAAGAAGTCAGCTTTGCCCAACTGTTGGCATTGGCATCAGACAGCCAATCCAAACAAGCCGCATAATTTATCGGTTCACTTATTGACATAATTATTCAGGGATCATTTATGGCACAAACTAACATAAAATCGACCGCACTTGAACAGCCGGTTTCCATCGCCCGCGATGGTTTTTTCCCATGGTTTTCACAAATGTTAACCCGCTACGGACTGCTATGGCTTTGCGTATTATTGGTCATTATTTTCTCACTGACCACCGATTCATTTGCCTCCATGCTTACCTTAAATGCGATTTTGGAAAGTAAATCAAAAATCGCTCTATTAGCCCTCGCCGCCACTACCACCATGATCGTTGGAAAAATCGATCTGAATGTGGGGTTTGGGATCGTACTTTGGCATATTCTTGCTATCACATTGCAAGTCCAATACGGATTTTCATGGCAAATGGCTATTTTGACGGTGTTAATTATCGCTGCCCTATACGGATTACTTAACGGAATTTTAGTCGCCTTAGCGGATATTGACAGCTTTGTTGCGACACTAGGTTCGGGAACCGTGCTTTATGCAGTCGCCCTCTGGCATTCCGGCGGACGCCAAATTGTTGGCGATTTACCGGATGAATTTATCGCCTTAAACAGTACCGAAATTTTCAGCATCCCGATTTCTGCGTTTTACGTGTTAGCAGTGGCGGTGGTCATGTGGCTAATCACCGAACATACCCCAACCGGACGCTGTATGTATGCGGTAGGCGGTAATCCCACCGCCGCACGCCTAAACGGAATTAATATCAAAAAATACACCATCGTTCCCTTTGTGGTCTCCAGTGTTATCACCGCCTTTACCGGCATATTAATTTCCGCCCAACAAGGTGTCGGTCAAGCCAGCGTTGGAATGGATTATTTACTGCCTGCATTAGTTGGTGCGTTTTTAGGCAGTACCACCATTCGCCCGGGAAGAATTAACGTATGGGGAACCGTTGTCGGTATCGCTATTCTTGCCATCGGCATTTCCGGAATCCAACAATTCGGCGGGGCATTCTGGGTAGAACCGCTATTTAACGGAGCCACTTTATTATTATCCATTACGATTGCCGGCTACGCGCAACGTAAACGCTTGCTTAACCAAAAATCTGTACATAAAAAAGCCAGCGATACACCGACTTCCCACTAACCTATATTGAGAGGAATATTATATGAAACGTTATTTTCGCAGCACCTTAACCGCTATCGCCACGTTTGTAGCAGTTTCTGTTTCAACGCATGCGTTCGCCGTAGATCCCTTTGTCGCAGAAGCCAAACAACAAATTGCCGCAGCAACCGCGAAAACGGAAAAATGGGATGGTCCAACCACAGGTCCTAAATTGCAACAGGATAAAACGGTAATTTTTATTGCCTCGGATATGAAAAATGGTGGCGTTTTAGGCGTTATTGATGGAATGAAAGAAGCTGTGCAAGCCACCCATTGGAAATTAGATGTATTAGATGGCGCGGGAACAGTTAACAACCAATTAGCTGCATTAAATCAAGCAATTGCACGCAAGCCGGATGCAATCGTGATCGGAGGTTGGAACCCGAATGTAGCAAAAATCCCATTGCAAAAAGCAGTGAAAAACGGAATCACCTTAGCCGCATGGCACGCCACACCAGAACCGGGTGCTATTGATAAATACGGTATTTTCTACAATGTCACCTCTGATTCTGACGAAATTGCTAAATTATCTGCCATGCTAGCGGTAGCAGATTCTGACGGAAAAGCGAAAGTTATTATTTTAACCGACTCACTTTATGAAATTGCCTTGCGTAAAGCCAATGTGATGAAAGAGGTAATCGAAAAATGTCAAGAATGCCAAGTGCTTGAATTTATTGATACTCCATTGGCTGATACCTCAAGTCGTATGCCGAATTTAACCTTTAGTTTATTACAAAAATATGGCGATGATTTGCAATATGCCTTAGCGATTAATGATCTTTATTTTGATTTCATGGCGCCATCATTACGCTCCGCCAACAAAGACAGACCATTTAATATTTCCGCCGGCGACGGTTCAGTTCCCGCCTATCAGCGTATTCGCAATGGCGATAAGCAATTTGCTACCGTACCAGAACCACTGAATTTGCACGGTTGGCAATTAGTGGACGAATTAAACCGAGCATTTGCCAAAGAACAACCTTCTGGTTATGTCACACCAGCACATTTGGTCACCAAAGAAAATGTTGCCTTTGATGGCGGCGAAAAAAATCTTTATGACCCGCAAAACGGTTATAAAGAAGCCTATAAAGCAATTTGGGGTGTAAATTAACCGATTCAGGCAGTCTAAATGACTGCCTGTGATGCTGGCAAGGAATGAGGTATGAGCGAATTAACGATAGAAATCTATGATGAACGTTTTCATCAACTGATCGGCGAAAATTTTCAACTAGAAGAATTATTTGATAAGGCGATATGGGCTGAGGGTCCGGCTTGGTCAAAGGAAACGCAATGTCTGATTTTCAGCGATGTGAAAGGCAATAAAATGTACCGCTGGCAACCCAATAAAGGGGTGAGTATATTTAAACAACCCTCACATTTTGCCAATGGTAATGCAATCGACTTAGCGGGCAATTTGATTACCTGTGAACATGATAGACGCTGTATCAGCCACACAGATAAACACGGAAACACAAAAATTTTGGTGGATAAATTAGAAGGAAAACGTTTTAATTCCCCTAATGATGTCATTGTAAAATCTGACGGAACCATTTGGTTCACCGATCCGCCTTATGGCATTCTTAGCGATGCCGAAGGGCATAAATCCGCCAGCGAAATTGTCGGTTGCTATGTATATTGTTTTGATCCTCGCACGCAGGAAGTGAATATCGCCACCTTTAATACCATGCGTCCCAATGGATTGGCTTTTTCGCCCGATGAATCAAAACTGTTTGTTGCTGATATGTCAGCGGTCGAATTTTCACACAATGGTCTGCACCATTTGGTCGCTTTTGATGTGGAAGGAAAATACCTCACGCACCGACGCACGGTTGCTGAAATTAACCCCGGCATTCCCGACGGTTTTTGTATTGATAACCAAGGAGTGATTTATTGCAGCTGCGACAACGGATTGGTTGTCTTGCTCACGGATGGAACCTTGTTAGGACGTCTGATCTTAGGCAAAACGGTCTCAAATTGTACCTTCGGCGACGATCAAAAAACACTCTTTATCACCGCTAGCAACAGCCTTTATTGTTTACATATCAAATAAACAACCAAAAACCGAGCTGGATGCTCAGTTTTTTTGTAATGAAGCAAGTAAAACTGCGCCAAAAATCACCGCACTTTTCTTGCTCCAAATAACAAAGTGCGGTCAAAAAATATGAAGAATTTTAACCGCACTTTCTCTTTTCACAAAGATGTCGCTTAACTTTTTCTGGCTTTATAAATTGCAACCGCTTCCGGCATTAAGCGCAATAAATTTTCTTGACGTGCTTCATCACTCGGGTGCGTTGAGGCTAAACTTTCCAGCACACCGCGCGATTGTCCTTCCGAGGCTTTTTTCATTTTGTCCCATACTGCCGGCGCTGCTTCCGGGTTATATCCGGCTTTTGCCATCAACATCAAACCGACTTCATCCGCTTCTGTTTCATTGCTACGCGAATAAGGTTTGTTTAATCCCCAGTCAGACACTAAACCAACCGCCAGCCCACTCATATCCGAACCAATTTGAGTTGATAAAACGGAATGCACTACTGACCCCACGACATTGGTTACTTGCGCTAAATTAGTTTTCTTTTTACCATGTTCTTTCAACGCATGCGCCATTTCATGTCCCATCACGGTGGCAATTTCATTATCCGTTAGTTTCAATTTATCCACTAACCCCGTATAAAACGCCATTTTCCCGCCCGGCATTGCCCAAGCATTTAATTCATTGGATTTAATTACGGTTAATTCCCAATTAAATTTCACCCCGGTTTGGTTTTCTTGATCCGCATAAGGGCGCATGGTATTAAAAATTTTATGAATACGTTTCGCAGTTGCTGAGGTCGTATCGACTGCCCCTTGTGTTTTGACCTTACCAATTTCTTGCGTATAGCTCGACGCAGCTTGTTGGTTAATCGTGGCAGAGTCTGCGCAAGAGGCTAAAATCACAGCTGCTGAACACACTAAGGCAAATTTTTTCACTTGACTTAACATAATAGCTCCTATCTTCGGTTTTAAATAAAAAAAACCGTTCTCAAACGTGAGAACGGTACATTATCAAATTATTTTTTAGCGCGTTCAAAAGAATCTAAGATTTCTTTACGAGCTTCGTTCACATCGCCCCAACCTTCAACTTTCACCCACTTACCGGCTTCTAACGCCTTATAGCTTTCAAAGAAATGCTGAATTTGCGCTTTTAACAATGCTGGCAAATCGCCCACATCTTTAATATGATCATATTCTTTACTTAATTTAGTATGCGGAACTGCCACGACTTTTGCATCACCACCAGCTTCATCCGTCATTTTTAACACACCAACTGGACGACAACGGATCACAGAACCCGGTTGCAACGGATAAGGGGTTGGTACCAATACATCCACCGGATCACCGTCAGAAGATAAGGTATTGTTCACATAACCGTAGTTAGCCGGATAGAACATCGCTGTTGCCATAAAGCGGTCAACAAATAACGTACCGGTTTCTTTGTCCACTTCATATTTGATCGGATCAGAGTTTGCCGGAATTTCAATCACTACATAAATATCATCAGGTAATTCTTTACCCGCTGGTACACTTTCTAAACCCATTTTAATCTTCCTTTTGAACATTAATTGTAAATAAATCAGCGGAATTATAGCCTTATTTCAGGCAAGTTGTCGAGAGAGGCATAAGATTATCCGTTGAATTCGTACAAAAAAATGGCACTTCATTTTTCATATTGACTTTAACCTTGGGTCAAGCTTTAAACTCCGCTTGTCATTTCACATTATCAAATTTTAAGGAGCAAAAAATGTACATGACGAACTACATGGATCTACTCGGCGCCAATCAACCTTGGAATTTACTGTTTTTTATGATCATTCCTGTTGCCTTGGCGGAAGCCTTGGTCGCGACAGAATTTTTTAGCGTCTATTTAGGCACGCGGGCAAACCTAAGTAAGAAATGGAACAAATTCTTAAGTATTGTCGCAGGACTTTATTACACCGCCTTAGTCATTTATTTTATCGTAACAATTTTACCTACTATTGAATTTCGTGGCGCCATCGACATCACCGCCATCGTTTTCTTAATTTTAGGTTTATTCCCAATTTTAGCCCTTGCCTTAATGGAATTAGGTTTATGGGGCAAAAATGCCGCCACGGAAACCTATATTTACCGTCGTTTTTTCCTCTTGATTTCCTTTTTAATCATCTCGCATCTTGCCATGGTATTCGGTATGCTCAACCCAACATTAAGCGGCTGGCAACCTGAAGTCGGACAAATGCAACCCATGAGCCATGAGATGAATAACATGACTATGCCCATGACAGATCACAGTGACCACAATCAAATGATGAACGAGATGATGCATAATCCGCAAAACACTATGCCGGCGGATAGCGATCACAAATCACATCATAATCCCTAAATTCCTCTTAAATTACAGATTAAAATCTTCTAGGACGCCAAATGGTGTCCTTTTGTGGCGTAAACAGCGCGGTATTTTATGAATTGGATTCATCATCACGAAAAATTTTTTCACGTTTCGCTTAATCAATGTTTGCTATAATAATCTCCAATTTAATAACAATAAAATATAAGGATTTCCTATGTCATCATTATTTCCAAATGCACAACCTCGTACACAAGCGCCTTTTCGCTTTGATATTGTCGGCAGTTTTTTACGTCCAGAAACCTTGAAACAAGCTCGCCAGCAGTGTAGCTGCGGCGATCTTAGCTGCGCGGAACTCACTCAAGTCGAAGATGCAGAAATCAAAAAATTAGTACAACATCAAAAACAAATCGGCTTGCACGCCGTCACTGACGGTGAATTTCGTCGTACTTTTTGGCATTTAGATTTCTTAGCCGCCTTGGATGGCGTACAAGAGGTGGACGCGGAACACTATTCAGTCCAATTCAAACACCACAACGTGCGTCCGAAAACCTTAAAAATTGTCGATAAACTCGGATTTTCCGATACTCACCCGTTCCTTGATCATTACTGTTCCTTGCAAGCAATCGCGGGAGATTATCCGGTAAAATTTACAGTACCATCTCCGTCAATGTTGCACTTAATCTGCACTGTGCGTGAACCCCATTATCAGCCGATTGAACGCTACAAAAACAACAATCAACAATTGCTAGATGATATTGCAGATGCTTATCAAAGTGCGGTCAAAAAATTCTACGATTTGGGTTGTCGCAACCTGCAACTTGACGATACCAGTTGGGGTGAACTTTGCTCGGAAGAAAAACGTGCTACTTATGCGGCACGCGGTTTTGACTTGGCACAACTGGCAAAAGATTATGTGTATATGATAAATCGCGTAGTGGAAAGTAAACCGGCGGATATGGCGATTACAATCCACATTTGCCGCGGCAATTTCCGTTCCACGTGGTTTTCTTCTGGCGGTTACGAGCCGGTCGCGGAAGAATTGTTCGGCAACTGCAAAGTGGATGGATTCTTTTTGGAATATGATAGCGATCGTTCAGGCGATTTCAAACCGTTACGTTTTATTAAAAATCAGCAAGTAGTTCTAGGCTTGGTGACCTCAAAAGACGGAACATTAGAAAACAAAGTCGAAATCATAGAACGCATCAAAGAAGCTGCGCAATATGTGGACATTAACCAACTCTGCCTTAGCCCACAATGTGGCTTTGCATCTACGGAAGAAGGCAATATTTTGACCGAAGAACAACAATGGGCAAAACTCAATTTCATTCGTGAAATTGCAGAAGAAGTTTGGGGCAAGTAATTTTAACTGATTTAAACAGCGCTTAACATACCACTTAGCGCGTCCATCTTACTTTACGCCATACCATTTGTATGGCGTTTTTTATCTAAACTATTTTCTACTACGCCACCTTGCCTAGCCCATTTGCAAATAACCCAAGAAGATCGCAAAAACAAGATAAAAAATTACCGCACTTTTTTTATTGCTTTTTTATTTTGCACTACTATAATAGTGCAAATTTCTTTTTTTGATTAGGATTTTTTATGACTGCACAAAAACGCCCTTCGCTTTTCGGCGGCGCAATGATTATCGCCGGTGGCACTATCGGTGCCGGAATGTTAGCTAACCCAACTTCCATGGCGGGAGTTTGGTTTATCGGGTCCGTGTTAGTATTAATTTATACCTGGTTTTGTATGACCACATCCGGTTTAATGCTGCTAGAAGCCAATTTGCATTACCCAACCGGCGCCGGCTTTGACACTATCGTCAAAGATTTACTTGGACAAGGTTGGAATGTGATCAACGGAATTGCTCTCGCCTTTGTGCTGTACATTCTCACCTACGCCTACATCACCTCCGGCGGTGGGATCACGGAAAGTTTTCTCAACCAATTGCTCAGCTCCGAACAAAGTGCGGTCGAAATTGGACGCACTTCCGGTTCTTTAATTTTCTGTTTGGTGCTGGGGCTTTTCGTCTGGTTTTCCACCAAAGCGGTCGATCGTTTTAGTACCATATTAATCGCCGGCATGGTCATTTCTTTCATCTTATCCATCACCGGCTTGGTTTCCTCCGTTAACACCGAGGTACTATTTGATCAAGCTGCGCAACAAGATCCGCAATATTTTTCTTATGCGCTGGTTTCTCTGCCGGTCTGCTTGGTTTCTTTCGGTTTTCACCAAAACGTTCCAAGTTTAGTGAAATACTATGACCGCAACAGCCAAAAAGTGCTGAAATCCATTTTTATCGGTACTGCCATTGCTCTAATCATCTATTTATTATGGCAAATTGCGGTACAGGGCAATTTACCGCGCAGTGAATTCGCCCCTGTCATTGAAAAAAGTGGTGATATTGCTGCCCTATTGGATGCCTTAAGCAAATACTTACCAACCGACTATATCGGCATTATTTTGCGCTTTTTCGCCTACATGGCAATCGCTAGTTCCTTTTTAGCAGTAACCCTTGGTTTATTTGATTATATTGCGGATTTATTTAAATTCAGTGACAGTCCGCTTGGTCGCACAAAAACCGCGCTTATCACCTTTTTACCGCCATTACTACTGAGTTTGCAATTTCCTTATGGCTTTGTGCTTGCCATTGGTTATGCCGGTTTAGCTGCCACCATCTGGACTGCCATCGTGCCGAGTTTATTAATTAAAGCAAGCCGCAAAAAATTTAGTGAGCGCTCGTTCACTGTTTATGGCGGCAACTTTATGGTGTATTTCATCTTTTTATTCGGTCTTCTCAATATCTTTGCACAAATCGCCATGCAATTAGGTTGGTTAGCGGAATTTAAAGGATAGCCGCCAGATGCAGCAAAGCGTGTATGACACCGACGGATTTTTCGAACTGTACCAAAAGTTACGTCAAAATCCGATTAGCCTCAATGAGATCGTGGAAAAACCAACCATGCTATCTTTATTGCCCGATCTCAAAGGCAAACGCTTGTTAGATATGGGCTGCGGATGTGGTGAGCATTTGCGGCTTTATCTGCAACACCAAGCCGCCTTCGTGGTTGGCATTGATTTGTCAAAAAATATGCTGCAACAAGCTCAGCAAAATCTCGCCGAATTTGCACCGCACTTTGCGCTACACCACTGCGCCATGGAGCAGGTGGATCGGTTAGAAGAAAAAGCATTTGACCTAGTCACCAGCTCTTTTGCCTTTCATTATGTGGAAGATTTTGCTGCCTTATTGCCAAAAATTGCGCAGAAATTAGTTCTCGGTGGAGAACTGATTTTTTCCCAAGAGCATCCAATTGTCACTTGCTACCGCGCGGGAGAACGCTGGGAAAAAGATGCGCAGAAACAACAAGTTGCCTATCGTTTAAATTATTATCGTGACGAAGGAAAACGCGAGCGAAACTGGTTTAAACAGCCTTTTCTCACCTACCATCGCACCCTGGCAACTATTATTAACCAATTGATTGAAAACGGATTTCAAATTCAGCATATCGCCGAACCAATGCTAGCAGATCAAGCGCAATGGCACGCTGAATTTAAAGATCTTCAACATCGCCCGGTATTATTGTTTATTAAAGCACAAAAAATAAGGTAGGATTAACGCCTACCTTATTTTTCTATCGGTTTGAAGCTTATGCCGCATCGTCTAGCAAGATGCTTTCCAAGGCAACTTCAATCATCTCATTAAAGGTCAATTGACGCTCATCCGGCGAAGTTTGCTCTCCAGTACGGATATGATCGGATACAGTACAGATAGCCAAGGCTCTAGCGCCAAATTCTGCTGCCACACCATAAATCCCCGCAGCTTCCATTTCCACACCTAAAATCCCGTATTTTTCCATAACATCAAACATTTCCACATCTGGTGTATAGAATAAATCAGCGGAAAAAAGGTTACCCACGCGGACTGCCACGCCTTTTTGTTTTGCCGCAGCGACGGCTGCTGAGGTCAAATTAAAATCCGCAATCGCCGCAAAATCATTATCCTTAAAGCGAATACGGTTGACTTTAGAATCGGTGCATGCGCCCAAACCGATAATCACATCGCGAATATGCACATCAGGACGCACTGCGCCGCAAGAACCTACACGAATGATTTTTTTCACGCCATATTCCGTGATCAATTCTTTCGCATAAATTGAGCAAGAAGGAATGCCCATGCCATGTCCCATCACTGAAATGCTGCGACCTTTATAAGTTCCGGTATAACCAAACATATTGCGCACGTTGGTAACCTGTTGTGCATCTTGTAAAAAGGTTTCTGCAATATATTTTGCCCGCAGCGGATCTCCCGGCATCAATACCGCATCAGCAAAAGCGCCTGCTGGCGCATTAATATGTGGAGTCATAATTCTTTCCTCTTTTCGTTAAACATGAATTATTGATTAAAATTAATCATTGATTGACCGTAATCCATCGGCGATAAACCAAAATATTCCGCCACGGTTTGCCCAATATCAGCGAAAGTATCGCGTTTGCCTAAAAAGCCTTTCGGCACATTGGCACCATACATCAACACCGGAATATGCTCCCGAGTATGCTCAGTACCTTTCCACGTTGGATCGCAACCATGATCCGCAGTGAAAATAATGATGTCCTCATCATTAACCAACGACAACAATTCTGGCACGCGAGAATCAAAATATTCTAACGCCGATGCATAACCCGCCACATTGCGACGATGCCCAAAATCCGAGTCAAAATTAACAAAATTGGTAAAAACAATGGTATTTTCACCCGCACTTTTCATTTCAACCAATGTTTTATCTATCAATTCTTCTAAACCGGTCGCTTTGATTTTACGCGTAATTCCAGTGTGCGCATAAATATCCGCGATTTTCCCCACGGAAACGACTTCCCCTTGTTTTTCTTCCAACAATTTTTGCAACACGGTTTTCGCTGGCGGTTCCACCGCATAATCTTTGCGATTACCCGTGCGACTAAACTCCCCGCTTTTTTCACCCACAAATGGTCGTGCAATCACGCGCCCAATATTATAGCCTTCCAACGCTTCGCGCACGATTTGGCAAAGCTCATATAATTTTTCCAAACCAAATGTTTCTTCGTGACAAGCAATTTGAAAAACGGAATCCACCGAAGTATAAAAAATCGGTTTTCCACTTCGCATATGTTCTTCGCCCAACTCGTCTAAAATCACAGTACCAGAAGAATGGCAATTGCCCAAATAGCCCGGAATTCCGGCTTTTTCCACGATTCGATCCAACAAATCTTGCGGAAAACTGTTCGTCAATGCCGGAAAATATCCCCAATCAAATAACACCGGCACGCCCGCTACTTCCCAATGGCCGGAAGGTGTATCCTTACCGGAGGAAATTTCTTGTGCAAAAGCATAGCCGCCGCTTAATTCCGGTTCGGAATCAAATCCCGCCGGCAAGATACCACTGGATTGTTGCGCCGCTAAACCTAATCCCAATTTTTCCAAATTTGGCAAACGTAAGTGCCCTTCGCGCCCTTGATCGGCTTTTCCATCATAACAATACTGCGCAATATGCCCCAAAGTATCTGCCCCTTTGTCACCAAATTTGTCCGCATCCTCGCTGGCGCCAATACCAAATGAATCTAACATCATAATAAATACGCGTTTCATCGTTCTTCTCCTTTCCGATAGTTCGCAAACGTTTACGTTGCGCTAAAACGACAACACCACGAACAAGGTCGTGGTGTTAACTTAAAACTGTCTAAAATCATACCGCACTTTTTACAAAGCTGCACCACTTAATCCAATAAATAATCCAGCAATCGTTGCACTCATTAAGTTTGCCAACGATCCAGCAATTACTGCTTTAATCCCCAAACGGGCAATATCGCCGCGACGATTTGGCGCCATTCCGCCCAAACCACCAATTAAGATCGCAATAGAACTGAAATTGGCAAATCCACACAATGCAAAGGTGACAATCGCTTTGGTTTTCTCGGTTAATTGTACCGCGGCATCTGCGCTAAGATAAGGGGCAAATTCTAAATAGCCGACGAATTCGTTAATCGCTAATTTCGTGCCAATCATCTGTCCGGCAATGCTTGCCTCATCCCAAGGCACACCAATCACCCAAGCCAACGGTCTAAAAATCCAGCCGAAAATTGAACCTAGGGATAATTGCGGCATATTAAACCACCCACCAATGCCGCCTAATAAGCCATTCAATAAGGCGATCAATGCAACAAAAGCAATCAACATGGCGCCCACATTCACTGCTAATTTCAAACCAGCTGACGCCCCCGATGCCGCCGCATCCAAAATATTTGCCGGTTTTTCCACTTCAACCCGCTCTAAAGAATCATCAAATTTTTCCGTTTGCGGAATTAAAATTTTGGCAAATAACAATCCCGCTGGCGCCGCCATAAAAGAAGCTGCGATAAGATAGGTAAGCGGCACGCCCATACCGGCATAGCCCGCCATCACCGATCCCGCAATTGACGCCAATCCACCGCACATAATGGCAAATAATTCTGATTCTGTCATTTTGCCGATATAAGGTTTGACAATCAGAGGCGCTTCTGTTTGCCCAACAAAAATATTTGCCGCCGCAGACATAGATTCAGCTTTTGAAGTACCAAGCAATTTTTGTAATGCGCCACCAATAATTTTGATCACCCATTGCATAACGCCTACGTAATACAGCAAAGAAATTAATGCCGAGAAGAAAATAATAGTCGGTAACACTTTTACCGCAAAAATAAACCCAAATTTACTCGGATCCGCCAGTCCGCCGAATAAAAAATTAATCCCTTCATTGCCATAATCAATGACACGACCAATGGCATCCGCCATCCCCTTCAACACTGCACGCCCCGCCGGCACATATAAAATAAATGCGCCAATCGCAATTTGAATCAGTAATGCACCGCCCACTGTGCGAAAATTAATGGCTTTGCGGTTGTTCGACAGCAAGACCGCAATTGCCAACAAAGCAATAATACCAATCAGGCTAATTAAAGTATTCATAACGCATTTTCCTTTATCATTCCTTATGTTTAAAATTTTCCCGAATTCTACGGGTTTTTAACGCAAAAATCTTGTCGAATTCTCAAAAATGTGAAAGCAACCGATTACTTTGCATAAAATTTTCACAATGCTTAGTGGTTTTCGTTATATATTATGAGAATATAGCTGTTCGGTTCAGGCTCACTTTACGTTATGATGAACCGAAACAACGCAATCGATAATTCAATATTTAGGTTATTTATGGCAAAAATCACTGTTTTTCCCCGCACCCTATGGTCTGCCAGCTCGCTTTTCTCGCTGGAAAAACGACCGCTATTGGTTTTGGTGCTTTCCCTTTGTTTATTGGGAATAGGAGACGGATTGATTGTATTAGCCAATTTTGGTTCATCGCCTTGGACAGTATTAGCACAAGGCATCGCCGTTCAAAGCCACATTAGCGTTGGTTGGGCATCATTTATGATAAGTTGTGTAGTGATGTTAATGTGGTTTCCGTTAAAATTAAAACTAGGACTCGGTACAATTTTAAACATTTTTCTCATCGCACTGGCATTGGGATTGACCACCGCCTATATCGCCCCGCCAGCGACACTTTCTTCGCGAAGTCTGTATATTTTTATTGGCATTTTGCTCTACGGTATCGGCAGCGCTTTTTATCTCACCTGCCATCAAGGCGCCGGACCGCGAGACGGATTAATGGTCGGATTATGTCGTTATTTTAATTGGAATGTCGGCATTGTACGAACCTTAATGGAGGCAAGCGTCTGCTTTTTCGGTTTTTTACTCGGCGGAGTCGTTGGCGTCGGCACCTTAATTTTCGCCTTTTCTATCGGCTGGGTAATTCAATTTACCTTGCAACTGATCCTCTTTTTTCATCAAAAACACTAAAAAGTGCGGTGGAATTTTGAGAAGTTTTGTCATTTACATAAGCCATTCTACATTCCACCGTTGACAGATGAAGTGATAAAATTATTCAATAAATTTTACAATATCATCAAAATCTTTACGCGCTTTCGGTTTAATCTCTTTATCACGATAACCGAAAGTACACATCACCGATATCCCCCATTCATTTGCATCAAATAGTCCTTCATCAGCAAGAATTTGATTTACTTTTTGATAATCAAACCCTTCGATTGGGCAAGAATCCACACCAATCAACGCCGCACCGGTCATCATATTGGCAAGGGCAATATAGGTTTGTTTACTACACCAATCAAATAACGCGCGCTCATCATCTAACATTTGCATATCATTGGCTTGGAAAGCTTGATATTTTGCTAAGGTTTTTTCAATAGCTTCAGGATCAGTTACGCCACGACGCTTAATGCCTTCCAACATAAACGGGCTGTCATAACGCGCATTTTTCTTAGCCAGAAAAACCACAATATGACTTGCACTTTCCATGGTTCGAATCCCCCAACAATAAGGTTTGATTTTTTGGCGTAGTTCGGCATTTTGTAACACCAAAAATTGCCAAGGCTCAGATCCCACAGAACTTGGACTTAAACGCCCTAACTCTAAAATATAACGAAAATCATCAGCAGGAATTTTTTTCTCACTATCATAAGAACGCGTAGAGGCACGATAATGAAAAGCGTTGAGAACGTCATCTTTATTAAAAAATTGCATAATTATCCTTTAGTTTGTTTAAAAATTAATCTTATTTACATAAATCCACGTTGATATTGACGGGGTACAAACTGCATTTCGCTACTATCACTGGCATTTTGTTGATACTGCGCATTCAACACCCAATACGGATCTCTTAATAATCCTCGACCTATCGCGATCAAATCCGCATCACCAACACCCAACACATGATCTGCCAACGCCGGGTCTTCCAACATACCGACGGCAATCACCGGTTTTCCTGTTGCCAGTTTTACTTTGCGCGCCAAATCAACTTGATAACCGGCATAAAATTCAGGGTGTTTGCCCGCTTGTAACACGCCATCGCCACCACCGCTGATATCCAATACATCTGCGCCTGCCGCTGCAAAACGTTGCGCCACTTGCACACCATAACCCAAATCAAACCCATTAGCACCATATTCTTGTGCTGAAATCCGAACAATCAAAGGCATCTCTGCTGGCATGACCGCTTTTGCTGCTCGAATGACTTGTTCACCAAATAACATTTTATCTTGACCATATTCATCAGTGCGCTGATTCGATTTTGGTGAATAGAATTGGTGGATCAAATAACCGTGTGCTGCATGAATTTCAATCGTATCAAAACCAGCATCTACCGCACGTTTCACCGAGTTTTGGAACGCTTGTACTAAATCTTTGACTTCAGCTGTGGTCAATTCGCGCGGAGTAATCAAATTTTGTCCGGCATAATCCAATTCGCCATAATGAATCGGGCTTGGCGCCACAGCATTTGGTTCATCTTGTGCCTTACGACCAGCATGAGCAATTTGCACGCCAATTTTCGCGCCTTGTGCATGAACACTGTCCACGATTTTCTTAAAGGCTTGTTGCTGAGCCTCATTCCACAAACCCAAACAATGCGGACTAATACGACCATTTGGCGCCACATTGGTCATCTCCACAATAATCAAACCTACCCCACCAACAGCACGACTGGTGTAATGTACTAAATGCCAATCATTCGGTACGCCATCAACCGCAGAATATTGACACATCGGTGGCATCACCACACGATTTTTCAATTCCAAATTTTTGAGTTTAATCGGAGTCAATAATTTACGAAATTTTGCCATATTTAATTTGTCCATCAATAAAAACATAAAAGTAATAACTATGCTAAAAAAATTATATTATTATTTCAAATTGATTATTTTGATAGTTAGGTATAATTATGAGTGATATTAGAAATCTAGACCTAAATCTGCTCAAGGCCTTTGTCATTCTGCTGGATGAATGCAACGTGAGCCGAGCAGCTCAACGACTTGCTATTACACAGCCTGCCATGAGCGGGATTTTAAACCGCTTGCGGGAAAGTTTCCATGATCCATTGTTTGTACGGATGCAACATGGGATGCAACCAACAGATCGCGCATTGCAACTTGGTAAAATTGCTAAAAAAGTATTGCAAGATGTCAATACCATGCTCCAGCCGCCACAATTAGCACCGGAACAATTAAACATAATCGTGCGCATTGGCGCGATGGATTATATTCAACAAATTATTGCCTTACCGCTGATTTTACAACTAAGACATTTGGCGCCTCATGTAAAAATCGCCTTGCTGCCAACCCAAGGACAATCAATCAAGAGTTTGTTTGAGCAAAATAAAATGGATTTAGCTTTGGTCAGCCAAGGACATTTAACCACCGATATGCGCCAAACCAAGTTATATGAAGAACGCTATGTTTGCGCCATGAGCAAAACGCATCCAATGGCAAATCAACCGCTCACGCTGGATCAATTTTGCCAGTTACCTTTTGCCATGCTGTCTTATAACGGTGGCGAATTTAGCGGGGCAACCGATATCGCGCTACAAAAATTGGGACGCAAGCGTAAGGTAATGGTATCGGTTAATCATATTTCGCTGCTGCCGCAATTGCTAACAGGTTCCGATTTAGTTGCAGTCTTGCCCGAGCATCTGGCTAAAACCTTGCCGAATGTCCATTTGCAAGCCCCTCCAATTGAGGTTGAAGGATTTACTATGATGATGGCGTGGCATGAACGCACGGAGCAAGATATTGCTCATCAATGGATCCGAAAAACGTTGCTTGAGGTAGTAAAAGGCGTTAAATAGCGCATTTTCATCCACCTGATTCAGTGTTTGCGGTACAAAGTGCGGTCAATTTTTCTTGTTTTTTTTCATGGCAAATTTGGTACACTAAGCAAAATTTATTGCATAAGGATAACAATATGCCAACCATCAGTGTGGCGATGATCGTCAAAAACGAAGAACACGAATTAGCACAATGTTTAGATTCGGTGAAAGATTGGGTGGACGAAATCATCATTTTGGATTCGGGTAGTACGGATAATACACCGGAAATTGCCCGGCAATACGGTGCGAAATTTTATCAACATACCGATTGGCAAGGTTTTGGTCGCCAACGCCAAATTGCACAACAATATGTGACCTGTGATTATGTCTTGTGGCTTGACGCAGACGAACGAGTCAGCGATGAATTGCGCCAATCAATTCAAGCCGCGGTCAATGCCAATTTAGACAATACCGCCTATCAAATTTGTCGTTTAAGCGAGGCGTTCGGCAAACAAATTCGCCATTCTGGTTGGTATCCGGATTATGTGTTGCGCCTATATAAAACACAATCTGCGCAATATGGCGATGAATTGGTGCATGAAAAAGTTCATCTGCCACAAAATACTACGGTCAAAAAATTAGATGGTGATTTGTATCATTACACCTATAAAACGGTGCATCAATACTTATCCAAAGTAGCACACTACAGCCAAGCTTGGGCAGAACAAAAAGCCGCTAAAGGTAAAAAAACCAGCGTAACGCAATGCGTCACTCATTCTCTCGGTTGTTTTGTGCGAATGTATATTTTGCGCGCGGGTTTTCTTGATGGTAAACAAGGCTTTATTCTCGCGGTGTTATCGGCATTTTCGGTGTTCGCCAAATATGCCAATTTATGGATTCTAAATTTAAAAAACAGAGGCTAATGTTTATGGCAAATCAACGCCCTGCCATTTTATTTATTAACATGGCAAAAGGTTTCGGCGGCGGTGAGTATCAAAGTGCACAATTGATAAAGCACGTCCATGGCTACGATACTTACTTTTTGGGTAAAAAATCGGGAAAATTTATACCGCACTTACAAGAAAACCTCCCGCAAACAAAAATCGTCAATCTTTGGCAAGCTCTTAAATTAATTTTTACTCGCTCGCCATTAATTATTCATGCTCTCGATGGGCAAGGTGCGCATTTTGCCAGCTGGTTTAAACGATTATCCGGCAAACCGACAATGATCACGCGCCGGATAAGCGTGCCTTTTCGCCATAAATCCTCTGCGCGCTCTTATCAAAATGTGGATATGGTCGTCGGTGTCAGCCATCAAGTGACAGATAATATGCGCCCATTAAATGCAAATGTGCGCACCATTTACGGTAGTATCAAACCGTTACAAGAAAACCACGAATTTGAACAGCGTTACTTCGCTGAGTCAAAACCGGGTTTACGCGTAGCACATATCGGCAACCTGTTGAAAATAAAAAATTTTCCATTAACTATTGAACTTGCACGCCAATTTCCACAAGTCACGTTCTACATCGTCGGATCTGGTGTGTTAGAAGCAGAATTAAAACAACAAGCCGAAGGCATCAGCAACATTCAATTCATTCCCTTTAATCCTTACGTCGGCTCCGTGTTAAAAAAAGTAGATTTACAATTGGTTCCATCTCATTCGGAAGGTATGGGATTTGTGATTTTAGAAGGTTATTTGTACAAGGTTCCTGTCTTAGCCCATAAAACTGGCGGAATTCCTGAAATTGTACAGCATGGCAAAACCGGCTTTTTAATTGAAAATAACGACGTTGCCACATACAAAACCTTCTTGCAGCAATTGGTGGACAATCCAGAGCAATTGCAAACCATGCAAAATAATATTACTGATTATATGCAAAACATGGATTTTTCCGTGGAACGCATGACCAAAGAATATGAAGAGGCTTATCAGGCGTTGCTAACAAAAAGATAAAACTATGTAATAAAAATCCCACTTTCTAGTAGGATTTTTATTCTTATTTAATTCATCGTAAACATCACTATTTCGCTAATTTTGCGCGAATATCAGCGGCAAGTTGTGGGCTGACTTTTTCAAAGTGTGCCAATTGTTTTTCAACTACTGCCGAATCAGTAACTTCCGCTAAACTTGCGGCAAAGTTGCCTGCCAAGCGGGCTTTTTGGTTCGCATCGAAAAGATGGTACAACGCCGCTGGTTGGCTGTAATAATCTTCATCATATTCACGGAAATCAAAATGTGCTGCTTCGCGTTCTAACTGCAATGAAAGCTGATCATGTGTTGGAACATAAGTATCAAAACGGTTTGGTGCGTAATTCGGGTGTTCCCCACCATTATTATCCATGCGCATTGCACCATCGCGGTGAGTGGTATGGTATGGACATTTCGGTGCGTTAACCGGAATTTGATGATGATTTACCCCGAGACGATAACGTTGTGCATCTTGGTAAGAGAACAAGCGACCTTGGAGCATACGATCCGGCGAGAAACCAATTCCCGGCACGATATTAGACGGTGCGAATGCGGCTTGTTCCACTTCGGCAAAATAGTTTTGTGGATTACGATTTAACTCCAACACACCAATATCAATAACCGGATATTCTTTATGTGGCCATACTTTGGTTAAATCAAAGGCATAATTATGTTTCGCCGCATCCGCTTCCGGCATAATTTGGATTTGCACATTCCAACGCGGGAAATCCCCCTTAGCAATAGATTCATATAAATCTTGTTGGCTAGATTCGCGGTTTTCACCAATCACTTTTGCCGCTTCTTCATTGGTAAAATAGCGATGCCCTTGTTGGGTTTTGAAATGGAATTTCACCCAAAAACGCTCATTGTTAGCATTAATAAAACTATATGTATGACTACCATAACCATTCATATGGCGCAATGATGCCGGAATACCGCGATCACTAAATAAAATCATAATTTGATGCATGGATTCAGGATGGCGAGACCAAAAATCCCAAGCCGCTGTGGCATCGCGTAGATTTGTTTGTGGATTGCGTTTTTGTGTATGAATAAAATCAGGGAATTTAAGCGGATCACGAATAAAGAAAACTGGCGTATTATTACCCACTAAATCCCAGTTACCTTCTTCAGTATAAAATTTTAAAGAAAAACCACGTACATCACGTTCCGCATCTGCCGCACCGCGTTCACCTGCCACAGTTGAAAAACGCAATAACACTTCCGTTTTTGCACCCGGCTTAAATACTGCCGCTTTGGTATATTGCGTAATATCTTTGGTCACCGTAAACGTCCCATACGCGGCAGAGCCTTTAGCATGAACCACACGTTCAGGAATGCGCTCACGAGCAAAATGCGCTAATTTTTCTTGAAACCAAACATCTTGTAACAATAACGGACCTTTCGGACCGGCTGACATAGTATTATCGTTATCTACAACCGGCGCACCCGCGGCATTCGTTAATGTTTTAGATTGATGATCAAATGGACATTTTGACATAAATTTACCCCTTTTTTCTTGTATTTACGATTTTGGATTAACAATCTGAAATCAAATGAGTAACTACTCATAATTGATTATAGTATTTTCAAGAAAATGAAGGCAATCTATCAATTCAATCGAATTTGACGATTAAATTACAATTATTAAATCATTAAAACTATCAAAATAATTTAATATACACAAAAGTGCGGTCAGTTTTATTCATTTTTTTAATTAGCACACTGACTGTTATAACAATTTTGCTTGTTTATCTATCCTCTTACACTTTCAAATTCCAAAAACAAAAAATCCCACCGAAGTGGGATTTTTTTAATTACGGGTAATTAGATATTTTGGTTAACAAAATTAGCTAATTGATTTTTCGGTAATGCACCAACTTGTGTCGCCACTGCTTTACCTTCTTTAAACACCATCAAGGTCGGGATGCTACGAACGCCGAATTGCGCCGGTGTACCTTGGTTTTCATCAATATTAATTTTCACCACTTTTACTTTACCGCCAAATTCTGCAGCAACTTCATCTAAAATTGGTGCAATCATACGGCAAGGTCCACACCATGGCGCCCAGAAATCTAATAATACCGGCACATCTGATCTTAATACGTCTGATTCAAAGCTTGCATCGTCTGTATGTAATACTTCACTCATATTCTTTTTCCTTATTCGTTGACAATATCCCTAAGATAAGGGCTATTTGGTGAATTTCAAGTGTCTTGCATCATAGCACACTGAAAATTAAATAACACGAATTATTCTAATCGCTAAAATCTAAAATCGGCAAGCCTAAATTTAGACTGCGCCGACCAGTTTGCAAACAAAAAGTCCGCTCAAATTGACCGCGCTTTAACTGCGTTGGCATAAGTGCGGTTAATTTTTGACTATTATTTTAATTGGGCAAACGCTTGAGCCAAATCTGCTTTAATATCTTCTACATTTTCTAAACCGACAGAGAAACGCAATAAACGATTGCAAATGCCTCTCGCAATACGCTCTGCTTCTGGAATATCCATATGGGTTTGCGTAGCAGGATAGGTAATAAAACTTTCTGTTCCGCCTAAACTTTCAGCAAAAGTAATTAATTTTATTGCTTTCAAGAAAGGATTAACCCATTTTTCTTCCTGTAAACGGAAAGATACCATACCACCTTTATCGGCATACAATACGTCTGCTACTTGCGGTTGTGCTTTTAAGAATTTAACCAATTCTTTCGCATTTTTTTCGTGGCGCTCCATACGTAATGCTAAGGTTTTCATTCCACGAATCGTTAACCAAGCATCAAATGGCGACAACACAGGTCCAGCACCGTTTTGAATATAAAATAAACGATCACAAAGTTCTTGACCTTTAGCTACAATCAAACCAACTAAAACATCATTATGACCGGCAATGTATTTTGTGCCACTGTGAATAACAATATCAGCACCATGTTCCATCGGTCTGAATAAGACCGGCGTTAAAAATGTATTATCCACAATTAACAACAAGTTATGTTTTTTTGCAATCACTGAAATGGCATCAACATCACATTCTTCCATGAGTGGATTAGAGGGAGTTTCTACAAAAATCGCCTTAGTATTCGGCGTAATAGCCTTTTCAATCTCCTCTACCGAAGCAGTATTAACATAAACCGGCTTAACGCCATGGGTATTTTTATACGCAAAATCTAATAAACGGTAGGTTCCACCATAAACATCACTTGACACAATCCATTCATCTGGTGCAGCAAACAACGACATCAATAATTGAATAGCAGCCATACCGGAAGCACAGGCAAAACCACGATCCCCTCCTTCTAATTGGGCAATCGTATCTTCTAATACCGAACGTGTTGGATTTTTGGTACGAGTATAGTCAAAACCCGTACTTTCACCAACCCCATGATGACCATAAGCAGTAGAAAGAAAAATAGGAGTTGAAACCGCACCGGTACGCTCATCAGTACGATTACCGGCCTGAGCCAGCAGCGTATCAATTTGATATTGTTGTGTCATATTTATATTCCTTCAAATATTTTTTAAAATTTAACCGCACTTTATAAAAGTGAAATAGATGCCACATTGTGGCACAAACTGCACATGGCTTAAAGCAGATTTTTACATTTCTTGTCCAAAACCCAATGTCAATACTGCCACTCAATTGAGATTATTGGTATAATTTCACCCGTTTAAATTTATCCACCTTATTTGATGCACATGATTTCTCAACGACTTTCCGGAAAGATCCGTTATATTTTACATAAAAAAATTCGTCAAACTCACCGAATTTCGCATAAAAGTACCGAATTTTTTTGTCTCTTAATCGGAGCTTCTTTAGTCGCATTATTTTCCTTTGGTTTTGCAAAATTAGCTGACTTAGGATTAGAATTAAATGCGTACTGGAGTAAACAATATCCTTTAGCAACATGGTTCGTCCTACCATTCGGATTGGCCTCGTTGGCTTGGTTTACTGCCAAATTTACGCCTTATGTTGCCGGCAGCGGCATCCCACAAGTCATTGCCTCAATAAGCCTCCCCCATAGCGCCAACAAAAGTCGCTTAGTCGCATTCGGGCAAACTTTATGGAAAATTCCGCTCACTTTCCTTGCCATGCTATTTGGCGCCTCAGTTGGTAGAGAAGGACCGTCGGTACAAGTCGGTGCCGCAGTAATGTTGGCATGGGGTAATCTCTGTCGTAAACATGGCGTAGCATTTAGTGGTTTTAGTGCCAACGAATTAATGGCAACCGGTGCAGCCGGCGGATTAGCGGCTGCTTTTAATGCACCGCTTGCCGGCGTGATTTTCGCAATTGAAGAACTCGGTCGCGGCACTTGGTTACGTTGGGAACGCCGCGTGTTGCTTGGGGTATTGGCAGCCGGTTTTATTTTGGTTGCCCTTGAAGGCAATAATCCTTATTTTCCGCATTATCAAGGCAAAACCACTGTCCCTTACATGATGTTATGGGTGGGCATTTGCGGTATTATCTGCGGAATTTTAGGCGGCATTTTTGCCCGCTTATTGGCAAAAGGCATCGCCGGCGTCTCTCCCGCCTTTAGCCGCGGTTGGATACGTCGCCATCCGATTTCTATTGCACTCTTACTCGGTATTGTTTTGGCAACATTAGGATATTATAGCCAAGGACAAACCTACGGTACCGGTTACGAAGTAGTTACCCGTGCTTTAGATGGACAATCCGTCGCGCCGGAAATTGGTATCGCCAAATTATTTGCCACAGTAACCACCTACTGGACCGGTATCGCCGGCGGGATTTTTACCCCATCACTGACCACCGGCGCGGGGATCGGTGTACAAATTTGGTCGCTCAGCGGCGGCATTGTGGATCAACGTCTGTTAGTCTTACTTTGCATGGCAGCATTTTTAGCCGGCGCCACGCAATCGCCAGTGACCGCCAGCGTTGTGGTAATGGAAATGACCGGCAGCCAACCGGTATTGTTTTGGCTCTTAATCGGCAGCCTTATCGCCTCGATCATTTCTCGACAATTTAACCCTAAACCCTTTTATCATCTTGCCGCTGCTCGTTTTCGCCAACGCGTACAAGAAGATGCTCAACAAGAAAAAGAAAATAAAACAGAATGAAACTTGCTCAAAATTCACCGCACTTTTATCGCGGACGCTTTTCCGTGGCGCCAATGTTAGATTGGACAACGCGTCATTGCCGCTATTTTCATCGTCAATTTAGCCAATATGCTTTACTTTATACCGAAATGGTTACCACTGGCGCGATTATCCATGCCAAATACGATCATTTGGATTTCTCGCCGCCAGAAATGCCGCTTGCATTGCAATTAGGTGGTAGCGATCCACATCAACTTGCATATTGTGCTACCTTAGCGCAACAACGCGGCTATCAAGAAATCAACCTTAACGTCGGCTGCCCGTCGGATCGTGTGCAAAATGGTATGTTTGGCGCCTGTTTAATGGCAAAAGCTGATTTAGTGGCGCAATGTGTAGCGCAAATGCAACGTGCCGTCGATATTCCCGTGACGGTCAAAACCCGTATCGGCATTGATGATTTAGACAGTTATGAATTTCTCTGTGAATTTGTGGAAAAAGTACAGCAAGCCGGCTGCCAAGAATTGATTATTCATGCTCGCAAAGCTTGGCTCTCCGGTTTAAGCCCAAAGGAGAATCGCGAAATTCCACCGCTGGATTATGAAAGAGTCTATCAACTTAAACGGGATTTTCCTCAACTGTGGATCAGCATCAATGGGGGCATTAAAACCCTAGAAGAAATCCAGCAACATTTACAACAGGTTGATGGTGTCATGGTCGGGCGTGAGGCTTATCAAAATCCAAGTTTACTGGGCTATATTGACCAAGCACTGTTTGATCCGGCCTTGCCGATAATCACGCCTCACCAAGCAGTGCGCCAAATGTTGCCTTATATCGAGCAACAGCGCACACAAGGTGTACATTTAAATCATATCGTCCGCCATATGCTCGGCGCCTTCCAGCATTGCAAAGGCGCTCGCCAATGGCGGCGTTATTTAAGCGAAAATGCCTATAAATCAGGTGCCGGTGTCGAAGTAGTTGAACGTGCATTAACATTTATTGAAATATAGTAGCAAAAGTGCGGTCTTTTTTTAGCTTATTTTTCATGATTTCCAGTATGGCGGATTTGTTCACTCATTTGCTGTAAATCTGTAGCGGTTTGTTGAAAAAAATAACGATAAGAGGCACATAGATAATTATGCTTAAAGGTTTCACCTGCTACTGGGATAAAACGATGTTTAGGGCAACCGCCATGGCATAAACGTCGTACTTCACACCGTTGACAAATAGAAGTTAACTGGGTCCACTTTTCTGTACCAAATTGCTGTTGACGTGGTGATAATACGAGCTGTTGTAGTGGTTTTGTATTTAAATTACCCAATTTGTATTCCGGATAAACAAAATGATCGCAAGAATATACATCACCATTCGCCTCAACCACCAGCGATTTCCCACACGTAGGCTGATGCACACAACTGGCAGATGGATACCCCAACCATTGTCCTAATAAATTGTCAAATTCCAGTACAAAAATGTGTCCAACGTCTTCTTTTTGCCACTCTCTGAAAACTGCCAATAGAAAACGCCCAAATCCTTCCGGAGGTACTGAAAATTCTGTGGTTTCAGCCGAATGTCGCGCTTTGCGCTCCACTACTGGAATAAATTGCATAAAAGTTGAACCAAGTGCTTTCAAGGCTAAATAGGTTTCTTTTCCTTTGTGCCAATTTTGATCATTTACTACTGTTAACGTATTAAAATCAATTTGATATTCTTGCAATCCTTGCAATGCCTTAACAGCTTTATCGAAAGTTGGATTACCATGAGATGAAATACGATAACGATTATGCACAGCACTCAATCCATCAATTGATAATCCAATTAAAAACCTATGTTGTTTAAAAAACTCAAACCATGACCGATTTAAGGCTAATCCATTGGTTTGAAATGCATTAGTAATTTGCTTACCATTTGCAAATTCTCTCTGAAAAGCAACCGCACTTTTAAAAAAATCCAACCCCAATAATGTCGGCTCACCACCTTGCCAGGCAAATTCCACACGCTCGCTTGCATGGGCTTCAATGTAATTTTTCACATAGTTTTTTAGTGTCTCTAACGACATAAAAGGAGTTTTCGATCCGAAATCCTTTTCTTTTTCTAAATAAAAGCAATATTTACATTGAATATTACAATGAAAACTGCTCGGTTTTGCCATTAAATGAAAATAGGTTTGAGGGGTAAAAAATGACATCTAAGATATTCCCGTTAAACGCACAAAATAGACTTTCCATCGATAAAAAAAGCGAATAAATTCGCTTCTTTCGTTAAATTTCGTTAAATTTCGTTAATAATACGATAAACCCAGTTTTCGAGCGGATCACTTAACCGCTTCATTTCCTCATGCATTTCCGTCAACATTTCCATTTTAATCGCCCGATAGTCGGGATTATAAAATAAATTATGCATTTCGTCCGGATCATGACGTATATCATACAGTTCACATAAATCTGATGCATTAAAAACTAATTTATAATCTTTACGCCGCCACATTCGCTGCTCAAAATAGACAAAATGTCCCGCAAGTTGTGCCAGTAATCCTTTACGTCCGTTATCTTTATTTTCTCGAATAATCGGTAAAATAGTTTGACCTTCAAATTCGTGAGGAATAATCTGACCAGCCAAGTCGAAGACGGTTGCAGTCAAATCATGTAGGTAAACTAGATTGTCATCTTGCTGATTTACACGGTTAGAACGTGGATCTTTAACAATCATTGGAATATTGTAGGTGGTATCAAACATAAATTCACCTTTTTCGATCATACGATGTGCCCCCATCGCATCACCATGATCCGCTGTAACGACCATAAATGCACTCTCGTAAAGATTATGTTCTTCCAAGAAAGTCAATAGCTCACCAATGGCATCATCAATTAACGTAATGTATCCCCAAAACTTGGTGATAACTTCTTTCCAGCGTGCTTCGCTTGCCTCCCACATTCCCCACATTTTGGAAATAGTGCGATAATGCCCTGGTTTACCTTCTAGCGGTTTAAAGAAACTCTCGTCCAATACAACATCTTCTTGACGATACATAGAATAATAAGGTTCCGGCACGATACAAGGAGTATGTGGCCCCCAAAAATTAATCCATGCAAAAAAAGGTTTCTCTTCATTCAGCGACTGTAAAATATGCTTTTTCGCTTCATCAATAATAAAGTAAGGGATCGTTTGCGCCTTCGTACCTGAAAGTAAACCGCACAATTCTTGTACTTGCAAATGCGGATTTTCACCAAAATACACGTTACTTACAGCCGGAATTTCAAATCCTTTTTCATCTAACCATTCCTTATAACGATTAGAATGGGTTGGAGGTTGATTAAAAACCAAATTTTTATATACTCCACTGCCCGGATAACCGTAACCGTCAAAATTATGCCCCTGAATACCATAATCTTCTGGTACTGAGTGAGTCCCAACATGCCATTTTCCTAATACATAGGTATTATATCCCTCTAACCGACCAATATTCGGAGCATTGGGACTGACTTCTCCTGTTCCGCCTTTTTCACCGTTACGAATAATACCGTGTGAAGATGGCATTAATCCAGTAAATAAGGAAGTTCGAGCGGGGCCACAAACTGATGCCGGTGTAAATGCATTATTAAAACGTATCCCTTCTTTTGCCAACCGATCTAAATTAGGCGTTTTTACAATTTGGTGTCCATAAGGACCCAACATATCTTTACGAACCTGATCCAGTAAAATATAAATAATATTCATTATGCACCTTCTTTATCTGGGCGAACAAACAACAATACGAGGATCTGCAACACTAAATATACCCCCATGACACCCATCGGATGACCATCCTCTGCCGCCAAACCAAGCGGTGAAAAGAATGCATAGAGAGCCAGTAAACCCAGTATCAATGACACAGATGTAACTTTCAAATATTTCCAGTTGGTTAAATCAACCTGACCCAGATTTTCTTTATTTTCTACATAAGGCTCCCGTTTTAAGAATGTTCCTAACAAGAGCATAAATACTACATCAAATAAGAATAACCCACCCATAACGTATACAAAGTTAATTTGCACGTCAAATACCCATACAATAGAGAAATATAAAACAACATGAAGCAACAACGCAATACGAGCAGCAAGACCTGATACAGTGCGGTTAAACATTCCTACCGCAAATAATGCCACAATCGGAATATTCACAAAGCCAGCAAAACGCTTAGTGATAAGGAAAATTCCGTCTGTACCAAACATTAATAACGGCGCAAAAATCATCGTTACCACCGCCATAATGGCAGATACTTTTTTTGCATATGAAATCAGCTCAACTTCTGACCGCTCTTTTTTGCTAATGGAAGGTAATAAATCCTTACAATACATAGTTGCGGCAGAATTTAGAAATGAATTAAACGTACTTAAAATTGCTCCAAATAAAGCTGCAATGAAAAATCCTTGCAACCATGTCGGTAACACTTTATTAACTAATAGCGGATAGGACGTATCGATAGGATTTAACCCATCACCAAGAATATAATAACTCAATAAGCCAGGTAGATTTAAAATCACTGGTAACGTTAATAAGAATAACGCCGCAATCAGAATACCTTTTTGACCCGATTTTAAATCTTTAGCGCCTAAACAACGCTGTACAATAGCCTGATTTGTTGTCCAATAGAAAAAATGAACCACCATAATACCGGTAAAAATCGTTGGCCAAGGAGTCGCATCATTTGGTCCGCCGACAGCATTCCATTTTTCTACATTGTTGGAAGTAATTGTATGCAATGCTTCCATAATGCTACCATTACCTAAATATAACAATGCAAAATAGGGAACAAGTAACGCACCAATAACTAAAAGTATTGCATTTAACGTATCAGACACAGCAACAGCTTTCAAACCACCAAAAATGGCATAAATCGCCCCGACAATCCCAATACAAATTACCGTATAAGTAATCGCTTCCCCATAATTCAAACCAAATATGACTTCAAGATTGAAAATTTTGTTAAACGCGATTGCTCCGGTATAAAGTGCGGTTGGAATAACAATAAAAAGATAAAAAACAAGAAATAAAGTGGACATGATCAAACGAGTCTGACGGTCAAAACGACTTTCAAAAAACTCGGGAACTGTAGTGTATCCGTTGCGTAAATATTTAGGTAACATATAAATTGCCAAGAAACAAAGCGGAATAACTGTTGGCACAGTCCATGCAATAATAGAAAAATTACCTTGATAAGAAACAGCATTCACACCGATTAATTGCTCGGTAGAAAGAGATGTCAACACCATCGAACAACCAATAACCAATCCCCCTAATCCTCGTCCTGCAAGGAAATATCCTTTTGAACTGGTTAAATCATCATTCCTTGTTTTCACCCAAGAGATATAGGCAACAAGCCCTGTTACAAATAAAAAAGAAATTATCGTTATTAACATATGATTACCCTCCTGCTGGCCCTACATATAGACCTCACTATTAGCGTAATACAAAGAAAATCGAATCACTATGACGATTGTCATAGTGATAATGTGAGATCAGTCACAGAATAAATAATATCCTCCTTAAAAATAAAAAAGTGCGGTCAAAATTTTGATTTTTTTGACCGCACTTTTAATTAATTCAACTTAATTATAAAATATTTTCAAACTCTTGCATAACCGCTTTTGGCCAAACGCTTGATTGGACTTCACCGATATGTTTTTTCTGTAACAACAACATCGCCATACGAGATTGACCAATACCACCACCGATAGAAAGCGGTAAACGCCCGTTCACCAAATCTTGGTGCCAGTCGAATTTTAAGCGTTCTTCGTCGCCGGTTAAGGCTAATTGTTTACGCAATGCACTTTCATCCACACGAATACCCATAGATGATAATTCAAATGCGCGCCCTAAAATCGGGTTCCACACTAAAATATCACCATTCAAACCTTTGTATTCACCTTCGGAAACCGTTGTCCAGTCGTCGTAATCTGGTGCGCGCACGTCATGAGGTTTACCATCGGATAATTTACCGCCGATACCGATCAAAAAGACCGCGCCATATTCTTTACAAATGGCGTTTTCCCGCTCTTTATCCGTCATACCCGGAAAACGTTGCACTAAATCTTCACTATGCACAAAGGTGATTTCTTTTGGTAAAAATTTTTCCAAGGCATATTTCTGATAGATAGCATCTTCGGTTTCTAAAATTGCTTGATAAATTGAACGCACAGTTTCTTTAAGATAATCTAAATTGCGACGTCCCGCCGGAATGACCAATTCCCAGTCCCATTGATCCACATAAACTGAGTGCGTTTGATCGAGGCTATCTTCGTCAGGACGTAAGGCTTTCATATGCACAAACAAACCTTCGCCTTCAGCGAAATTGAAACGAGCAAGCGTATGACGTTTCCATTTGGCTAAAGAATGGACAACTTCAAAGGTTGCATCTGTGATCTGCTTCACATTTACTTGAACTGCTTTCTCTGAACCTGAAAGATTATCTTGAATACCATTACCAACTTGGCTTAGGATAGGACCTTGAACTTCAATAATACCCAAATGCTCTGCTAATTTTTCCGTAAATGTATTCTTAGCAAAGCTAATTTCTTGTTGTTGTAATATGAAAGACTTTTTCATTAAATTCACCTTAAAAATGATTATATTCGTTTTATTTTTATTTAATGTGACACATTATCTAATAAATGAAATTTAATATTCAATGTTTTTTATTAATTATGGTTTTATTGATGAAAATAAAATAAAATATGGGTATGTTTTTTAAATAAAATTTAAAATAGGTAATGATATGTACAATATTGATAATTTAGATGAACAAATTTTACGCGTTCTGATCAAAGATGCACGTACCCCTTATGCTGAAATGGCAAAAAATTTCGGAGTCAGTCCGGGAACCATTCATGTTCGCGTGGAGAAAATGCGTCAATCCGGCATTATTCAAGGTACAAAAATCAAAATTGACGAACGTAAGCTGGGATATGATGTATGTTGTTTTATCGGGATTATTTTGAAAAGTGCCAAAGATTACGAAAAAGTCATCAAAAAATTGGAAAGTTTTGATGAAGTGGTTGAAGCCTATTATACCACCGGGAATTATTCGATTTTCTTAAAAGTGATGACTCATACCATCGCCGAATTACATTCTGTATTGGCGACTAAAATTCAATTAATTGATGAAATTCAATCAACGGAAACCCTAATTTCTATGCAAAATCCAATTTTGAGAGATGTCAGACCATAGTAAGTTTTAAGGAGAAGTAATATGGCAGAAGTATTTCATCTTGGTTTAACCAAATCTATGTTGGACGGTGCCACATTGGCGATTGTTCCCGGTGCGCCGGAACGGGTTGAACGAATTGCAAAATTATTAGACAAGCCGAAATTTTTGGCATCCACACGAGAATTTACTTCTTGGTTAGGCTATATCAATGGCAAATCCATTGTAGTTTGCTCCACTGGGATTGGCGGACCATCCGTTTCCATCGCAGTAGAAGAACTAGCGCAACTCGGCGTGCGAACATTTTTACGCATCGGCACCACCGGCGCAATTCAGCCTCATATTAATGTCGGTGATATTTTGATCACTACCGGTGCGGTTCGTTTAGATGGTGCAAGTCGTCACTTTGCACCATTAGAATATCCGGCGGTGGCTGATTTCACTTGTACTTCCGCGCTTTATCATGCAGCTCAAGATACACCAAAAACCAAAGTACATATCGGAATTACAGCCTCCTCTGATACTTTCTATCCAGGGCAAGAACGTTATGATACTTACAGCGGAAAAGTATATCGGCATTTTCAAGGTTCATTAAAACAATGGCAAGAATTAAATGTAATGAACTATGAAATGGAAAGCGCCACGTTATTTACGATGTGCGCTGCATTGGGATTGCGCGCGGGTATGATCGCTGGTGCCATTGTAAATCGCACACAACAAGAAATTCCAAACGAAGCCACAATCCATCAAACAGAACAAAAAGCGGTGGAAATTGTGGTGAAAGCCGCAGCATTATTAAGCGAATAACACTCACTGACATAACAAAAAGGGTTAACCAATGTTAACCCTTTTTCGTTTCATACCGTTTATTCGTCCATATAACCTAGACTGCGTAAAGCACGTTCGTCATCTGCCCAACCGGATTTAACTTTTACCCATAATTCCAAGTGAACTTTGTTGTCAAATAAACGCTCCATATCGGCACGCGCTTCTGTCCCAATCACTTTTAGTTTTTGTCCTTTGGCGCCGATCACCATTTTTTTCTGCCCCTCGCGTTCAACCAAAATCAACCCATTAATTTCATAGGTGCCGCGTTCATTTAATTTGAATTGTTCAATTTCAACGGTGACAGAATAAGGTAATTCTTCGCCCATAAAACGCATTAATTTTTCGCGAATAATTTCTGATGCCATAAAACGTTGTGAGCGATCGGTTACATAATCCTCCGGAAAATGATGTACACCGGGACGCAATGAAGTGCGGACAATTTTTTGCAAGTTTTGCACATTATTGCCACGCTGCGCCGAAATCGGGATAATTTCCGCAAAATTAAATTTTTGGCTGATTTCGGTAATAAAAGGCAACATATCATCTTTATTTTTGATATTGTCGATTTTGTTGATGGCAAGTACGACAGGCGCCTTAGCTTGGCGCAATTTGTTCAGTACCATTTCATCATCATCCGTCCAGTGAGTGCCATCTACAACAAAAATAATCAGATCCACATCACCGATAGCACTACTCGCCGCGCGGTTCATCAAACGGTTAATCGCGCGTTTTTCTTCAATATGTAATCCCGGTGTGTCCACGTAAACCGCTTGGTAAGGACCTTCGGTGTGAATACCGACAATGCGATGACGGGTAGTTTGCGCTTTGCGCGAAGTGATAGAAATTTTTTGTCCTAAAATTTTATTTAATAATGTGGATTTCCCCACATTCGGGCGACCTACGATGGCGATAAATCCACAATAGGTTTGTTCATTTTGTGTTATAAGGTTTTCAGTCATTTAATATCCAGTTGTTGTAAAATTTCTTCCGCCACCATTTGCTCCGCTTTGCGGCGGCTGGAACCTTTACCGATAAAAGTGCGGTCAATATTTGGCACGTGACATTCCACCGTAAAGGTTTGGCAATGGGCTTCCCCTTGAATATCGCTCACATTGTAAGTCGGCAATGGTAAACGTTTTCCTTGCAAATATTCTTGCAAACGAGTTTTCGGATCTTTTTGATTATCGCCCGGTTTAATTTCCTGCAACAGAGCTTGGTACCACAGGCGTACCACTGCAGAACTTTTCGCCGGCGTGCTATCTAACGAAATGGCACCGATCACCGCCTCAACGCAATCCGCTAAAATAGATTCACGTCGAAAACCACCACTTTTTAATTCCCCAGGCCCCAACAGCATATACTCGCCTAATTCAAACTCGCGCGCTAATTCAGCGAGGGTTTGCTCGCGCACCAACGTTGCCCGCATACGACTAAGTTCACCTTCATTGCTGTGCGGAAACTGGTGATAGAGCGCTTCGGCAATAGTGAAATTCAAAATTGCATCACCCAAAAACTCAAGGCGCTCATTATGTACTTTCGCCGCGCTGCGATGAGTTAAGGCTTGTTTTAACAACGCCTCTTGATTAAATTGATAACCGATTTTGCGTTGCAATCTATCTAAGTGTTTCATCATTATTTAATTTCGCTGAACATTCGATCAAAACGTAATCCTTTCGGCCACTCGCCTTCGGATTTATCCAAACTTAACCAAATATAACTTGCTTTGCCGACAATATTTTTTTCCGGAACAAATCCCCAAAAGCGGCTGTCGGCGCTATGATTACGATTATCACCCATCACAAAATATTGTCCTTCGGGAACGACCCATTCCGTTTCATAATTTTGCTGTCTAACAAAATCTTTGTACATATATAACGCAAAAGGCGGTTCCGGATCCCAGTGGATTTGATGTTCAACATCGCCACTTTCTGTCACTACTAACGGATGAAAATTGCCGAAAATAGGTTTTCCATTGCTGGCACCAACGCGCACTAAAAAGTCTTTATCCGGTTGTGGATCACTATAAGTAAATTCGTTGCTGACGCAATCAACGCTGCATTCTTTCCCGTCCTTACCGTAAATCACGCTGATATGGCGAGTCGCTTCATTATAAATCACACGATCGCCCGGCAGCCCGACAACCCGTTTAATATAATCAACGCTTGGCTCCGGTGGTGCTTTAAACACAATAACATCACCCCGCTGCACCTTACCGGTTTCCACGATCGTATTTTGGAAAACCGGATCTTTAATGCCATACGCATATTTTTCAACCAACAAAAAATCTCCTACGCGCAATGTTGGCTCCATGGAACCGGAAGGAATTTGGAACGGTTCAACAATAAACGAACGCAAAATTAAAACAAACGCTAACACCGGAAAAAGGGAAGATAAAAACTCAACGCTTTCCGACACCGGCTCGATTTGGGCTTTTTCTTCTTCGCTTAAAGCTTTGCCAGAACGTTGTTCGGCGCGCGCAATTTGGCGCTGGCGTTTCGGTTGTGCAATAAAGCGATAGTGGCACCATAATGCCCCGCAAAGTGCGGTCAAAATAATTAATAAAATGGTAAAGGTATTTGGTAACGCAAGGTAATCCAGCCATTTCCAAACACCATAGCCCAAGGCGATTAAAATAATGAAAAACAGATTGGATTTAGACATAACTATCCTTAATTATCTTTTCCTACGTGTAAAATCGCTAAAAATGCCTCTTGCGGAACCTCAACGTTGCCTAAGGATTTCATGCGTTTTTTACCCTCTTTTTGTTTTTGCAACAATTTTTTCTTACGACTCACGTCACCACCATAACATTTTGCCAATACGTTTTTACGCAATTGTTTCACCGTTGAACGCGCAATGATATGGTTGCCGATTGCCGCTTGAATAGCAATATCAAACTGTTGGCGCGGAATTAGCTCACGCATTTTTTCCACCAACTCACGTCCACGATATTGCGCGTTATCTTTATGTACAATCAACGCTAACGCATCCACGCGCTCACCGTTAATCATAATATCCACGCGCACCATATCGGATGCTTGGAAACGTTTAAAACCATAATCCAACGACGCATAACCGCGCGAGGTGGATTTCAAGCGGTCGAAGAAATCCAATACCACTTCGCCCATCGGGATTTCGTAAGTTAACGCCACTTGGTTACCATGGTAAACCATATTGGTTTGCACCCCGCGTTTTTCAACGCACAAGGTAATGACATTCCCCAAATAACTTTGAGGTAACAGCATATTACATTCCGCGATCGGTTCACGAATTTCCGCAATATTATTGAGTGGCGGCAATTTTGCCGGACTATCAACATAGACAACTTCCCCATTGGTTTGTTCCACTTCATATACTACCGTTGGCGCTGTCGTAATCAAATCCAAGTCATATTCACGTTCCAAACGCTCTTGGATAATTTCCATGTGCAACAAGCCCAAGAAACCACAGCGGAAACCAAAACCAAGTGCGGTCGAATTTTCCGGCTCATAGAACAATGATGCATCGTTTAAGCTAAGTTTACCCAACGCATCACGAAATGCCTCATAATCATCAGAACTGATCGGGAAAAGTCCCGCATACACTTGCGGTTTGACTTTTTTAAAGCCCGGTAACACCGAAGTTGCCGGATTGTTGTGTGAGGTTAAGGTATCGCCTACCGGTGCGCCTAAAATATCTTTTATCGCACAAACCACCCAACCTACTTCGCCACAATTTAACTGTGCGGTATCCACTTGTTTCGGCGTAAAAATCCCCAAGCGATCCACGTTATAAGATTGACCGGTAGACATTACCTTGATCTTATCGCCTTTGCGTAAGGTGCCGTTTTTAATTCTTACTAAAGAAACGACACCCAAATAGTTATCAAACCAAGAGTCAATAATCAAGGCTTGTAATGGGGCATTTGGATCGCCTTCTGGTGCCGGAATTTTACGCACGATTTCTTCTAATACATCTTCAATGCCTTGTCCGGTTTTAGCTGAACAACGCACAGCATCTAGCGCATCTATGCCCACAATATCTTCAATTTCTTCGGCAACACGTTCCGGATCTGCCGCCGGTAAATCGATTTTGTTTAAAATCGGCACGACTTCCAAATTCATCTCAATGGCGGTGTAGCAGTTAGCCAGGGTTTGTGCCTCCACCCCTTGCCCCGCATCCACCACCAACAACGCGCCTTCACAAGCAGCTAAAGAGCGAGATACTTCGTAAGAAAAGTCCACATGTCCCGGTGTATCGATAAAATTTAATTGGTAGGTTTCGCCATCTTTTGCTTGGTAATTTAAAGTCACGCTTTGCGCTTTAATAGTGATCCCGCGCTCACGTTCTAAATCCATCGAGTCTAAAACTTGCTCTGCCATCTCACGATCGGAAAGCCCGCCACAGGTTTGAATTAAACGATCTGAAAGTGTTGATTTACCATGATCGATGTGAGCAATAATTGAAAAGTTTCTGATATTCTTCATATTTTTATAAATAATGTAATACTTAAATTTAACTAAGGTTTAACTTTGGGATTGTACCTGAATATCAAGAAATACGCTATACGAATAGCGGAAAGTGCGGTAATTTTTTAGCAAATTTTTTATGAGGATAGAATGCGTAAATTCAATATAATGATTTTTAGCGCCACAAAACGATAACGCGAATAAATGCACCATTTTGCTTATTAATTATTTATGGCGCAACCGTTGGCTAGTGAAATAGATCGCATTTGGACAAGTTTAACCCCATCACAAAAACATACAGTAGTTCAATTAATTAAAGAATTAAGAAAGGAATAAAAAAACGCTCTCACCTTGGTGGCAAGAGCGTAATATTACTACGTTTTGCGAGAAATTATAAACTTTCAGTGAAAGTACGAGTAATTACATCGCGTTGTTGTTCTGGCGTTAATGAGTTGAAACGCACAGCATAGCCGGAAACACGGATAGTTAATTGCGGATATTTTTCAGGGTGTTTTACCGCATCTTCTAAGGTTTCACGACGTAATACGTTCACGTTTAAGTGTTGACCACCTTCCACTTTTACTGTCGGTGCAACGTCAACCGGTAATTCGCGATATTCGATTTGACCTAATTCGCTTACCGCAACGACTTGGTCTTCAGCGAAATCGCCTTTGGCACATAAACAACGAGCTTCACCTTTTTCGCTGTCTAATAACCAAAATGAATTTAATAGATTGTCATTAGCCGCCTGTGTAATTTGAATACCTTTAATCATAATGCCTCCTAAGTTGGCGTGTTAGTTTGTTTAAATTGACAACAATTTTAGCAAAAAATTTGAGGCTTTCAAATATTTTGATATAGATCAGAATGTTTTTTTAAAATTAAATTAGCGAAATTGATACAAATCAAAAAATATAAAAATCAACAAGATATAATTTATCAAATATTTAACATTTAATTTACCACACTTTAACAAATTGCAATAAATCTATTAATTTGGCTTGAGGTTCTTTATAATGAAGCGCATAAAAATGCCATTGTGAGGTTTGGTAATGAAAACATGGAAAGAGGCGATTGGTCAAGAAAAAACGCAACCCTATTTTCAACAGATTTTGCATCAAGTACAAGCGGTAAGAAATGCGGGCAGAGTGGTTTATCCGCCACCGGAAGATGTCTTTAATGCATTTAAATTGACGGAGTTTGATCAGGTCAAGGTGGTGATCTTGGGGCAAGATCCTTACCATCGTCCCAATCAGGCACACGGGTTGGCATTTTCTGTGCGACCGGGTGTACAACCGCCGCCTTCTTTGGTAAATATTTACAAAGCCTTAGCCAATGATTTTGCGGATTTTGTCATTCCAGACAATTATGGCTATTTAGTAGAATGGGCGCAGCAAGGGGTGTTATTGCTAAATACAGTGTTGACAGTGGAACAGGGGCAAGCTAATTCTCATGCGAATTTTGGTTGGGAAACCTTTACCGATCGCGTTATCGAAGCCCTCAATCAACACCGCGAGCATCTGGTTTTTCTCTTATGGGGCAGCCATGCGCAAAAAAAAGGACAATTTATTGATCGGCAGAAACATTGCGTATTGACCGCGCCACATCCGTCACCACTTTCGGCGCATCGTGGCTTTTTGACTTGTCAGCATTTTTTAAAAGCCAATGCCTATTTGCGCCAACATCAGTTAGCAGAAATTAACTGGCAAATTACACCGCAATAATATGAGATTCATGATAGGAGCATTAATATGTTAGCGATTATTTCTCCGGCAAAAACGCTGGATTTTGAAAGTGCGGTGCAAAATTTACCGTTTTCACAGCCTTTATTAACGGAATATAGCGAACAACTTATTCAAATTTGCCGCCAATTAAGTCCGGCGGAAGTCGCATCGTTGATGTCAATTAGCGACAAATTAGCGGGGTTGAACGTGGCGCGCTTTGCTCAATGGCAACGTGAGCATACTGAAGAAAACTCGCGTGCCGCTATTTATGCTTTTAAAGGGGATGTTTATACTGGTTTGGAAGTGGAAACGCTTTCCGCTGAAGATATTTTATTTGCTCAATCTCATTTACGGATGTTATCCGGTTTGTACGGACTTTTGCGTCCGTTGGATTTGATGCAAGCCTATCGTTTGGAAATGGGGACAAAATTGCATCATCCACAAGGCAAAGATTTATACACATTTTGGGGCAATATTATTACTCAATATTTGCAGCAAGCGATCGATGAACAAGGGGATAATATTTTAGTCAATTTAGCCTCTGACGAATATTACAAATCGGTGCGCGAAGCGCAGTTAAAGGCAAAGATTATTAAACCGGTGTTTTTGGATAATAAAAACGGGAAATATAAAGTGATCAGTTTTTATGCCAAAAAAGCGCGTGGATTAATGTGCCGCTATATTATTCAAAATCGCTTAACCGAGGTCGAACAATTAAAACAATTTGATTTGGGCGGTTATCGTTTTGACGAAATGGCATCAAGTGAACAAGAATTTATTTTTAAACGGGATTTAACAGAATAAGATGAAAAAAATTGTCGTTATTTTGACCGCACTTTTGTTAAGTGCTTGCGCATCACAACCTCAATTATCCGTGCCAGAAGTGATTAATCATGACAATAAAAGCTTTTATTTAACATCACAGCAGGATTTAGGCGATGTTGGACATTATGTGTATTTGAAAAAAGAAGATACGCCGGAAAATTGGCAAAGTACGGTGGAATTATTATTAGATCGTAGCCCAAAACGCGATTTTAAAGAACGTATTGCCTTGCGTGAAAATGTGTATAAAAAAACCGGCGTTGAACATTTTAAATTATATGAAAAAGATCATACGCTGTATTCTTATGTTATTTATGCGCCTTCCGCACGCAATAAAAATTGGCAAGTAGATGTCACTAAAGGAAAAAATATACCGCAGTGCGGGTTTGTCCAATATCAATATTCCCTTAAAGTGGCAAAAAATAAAAAGCTGATGAATATGAACAATGTCAAAATTGCGAGCTATTTAAAACGCTATGTGGTTGATAAGGAATTGAAAAATCTAGCTCAAGCCAATTGGAATTGGGGTTGCATCAATGAATAGCACCTATTCAAAACAAGTAAAAACCGCCGCAAACTTGGCGGTTTTTACTGCATTCTTGCTAATTTTAATCAAGGGATTAGCCTGGTGGAAAACCGGTTCAGTCAGTATGTTGGCGTCCATTACTGATTCAATGTTAGATCTGTTTGCTTCGTTTATGAATATGCTGATTTTGCGCTTTGCCTTAATGCCGGCAGATCATAATCATTCCTTTGGACATGGCAAAGCAGAATCCTTAGCAGCAGTGGCACAAAGCGCATTTATTTCCGGCTCGGCAATTTTTCTCTTACTGCAAGGTATTCACCGTCTCAATGCGCCACAACCGCTGGCTAACACCCATCTTGGTTTGGCGGTTATCGCTTTTTCTATTCTTGCAACGTTATTTTTAGTCTGGTTTCAAGGACGCGTCATCCAACAAACAGACAGTCCGGCGATTAAAGCCGATCGCCTACATTATAAAACCGATTTGTTTATGAATATCGCCATCTTATTATCCTTACTTTTAACGGATTTCGGCTTTCTCTTAGCAGATGCTATTTTTGCGATTTTGATTGCCTTATATATTTTAGTCAGCGCGTTAAAAATGCTATTTGATGCAATTCAGTTGTTACTTGATCGCGCGTTACCGCAAGATGAAATTGAGCAAATTACTCAAATTATTTTAGATGATCCCAATATCTTAGGATTTCATGACTTGCGAACACGTCGTTCTGGCGCAACGCGCTTTATCCAATTTCATTTGGAATTAGATGATCATTTGTCCTTTTTAACTGCCCACGAGATTACAGATAAATTGGAAAAACGCTTAATTAGTGCCTTTTCTCATGTTGATATTGTTATTCATCACGAACCGACCAGTGTGGTTCAACAGGAAAATCATAAACTAGATCAAAATGTGATGTAATTCACAAAATTTTTGTAGAGCGGAAATCGTGAATAGTGTAATCTAGGCGCAGTTTTAGTATTTATTTTTCAACTTAAATAGGTGTAATTTATGATTAGAAAAATTGCTGTCTTAACCAGCGGTGGTGACGCACCGGGGATGAATGCTGCCATCCGAGGCGTGGTTCGCGCGGCATTATCAGAAGGACTTGAGGTTTATGGTATTTATGAAGGCTATAAAGGACTTTATAACAATAAAATCAAGCAATTGACCCGCTACAGCGTCTCTGATGTCATCAATCGTGGTGGTACTTTCCTTGGTTCGGCACGTTTTCCTGAATTTAAAGATCCGGCAATTCGTGCTAAATGTGCGGAAATTTTGCGTTCTCATGGCATTGACGCCTTAGTCGTCATCGGCGGGGATGGTTCTTATATGGGGGCGAAATTACTGACTGAAGAACATGGTTTCCCTTGCGTCGGGATCCCAGGTACCATTGACAACGACGTCGCCGGTACAGACTATACCATTGGCTATCAAACTGCGCTTGAAACAGCTGTAGAAGCCATCGACCGTTTACGCGATACCTCAAGCTCCCACCAACGCATTTCCATCGTAGAAATCATGGGCAGACATTGTAGCGATTTAACGATCTCGGCTGGGATCGCCGGTGGTTGCGAATATATTGTGGCATCAGAAGTGGAATTTAACCGCGAAGAACTGATCCAACAAATTGAACGTAGTATTATCAAAGGTAAGCGTCACGCTATTATCGCAATTACTGAGTTAATTTGTGATGTAAACGCACTTGCTAAAGAAATCGAAGCTCGCGTTGGACATGAAACGCGCGCCACCATTCTTGGCCACATTCAACGTGGTGGTACACCTTGTGCCTTTGACCGCATCCTCGGTTCCCGCATGGGTGTTTATGCCGTCGATTTATTATTACAAGGCAAAGGTGGCTATTGCGTTGGCATTCAAAATGAGCAATTAGTTCACCACGATATTATTGATGCTATCAATAATATGCGCCGCGAATTCAAAGCCGATTGGCTCGCAATGTCTGAGCGTTTGTATTAATTCATCGTTGACAGTTACACAAAAAATCCTTGTGCCAAAACACAAGGATTTTTTATATAAAGTGCGGTCAAAATTTGGCGAGTTTTATTCCCAATAAGCATCAATTTCCGCGCGAAGTTTGTCGGCTGTTTCTTGTCCTTTTTCACCAACTAGCGCTCGTCCGGCGATAAATGCTTTGACATTTTTAATCTCTTTAAATAAATGAATATCTTCCGGGATAATACCGCCGGTAATGGATAATTGGATGCCTAAATCAGATAATTTTTGCATTAAATGAATATCTTCCGTTGTCCATGTTTTACCGGCTAATTCCGCATCGCGAGAACGATGATAAATCGCTTGTGTAATACCGCTTTCTACCCAAGCTTTAGCGTCCTCTAAGGACCAGTTGCCATAAATTTCAATTTGAATTTCTTTTTTGACTTTAGCGTTAGGATGCTGTGCGTTAAACTCATCCGCCACTTTTTTACACGCGGCTTTGGTTGCTGGATGTGCCGCAGCGGAAACGGTGAGCCAATCAGCGCCGGCTTCAAACGCCATTTTTGCCAACATGGCGCCGCCATCGGTGGTTTTTAAATCGCATACAATAATATGATTCGGATGTAATGCACGTAAAACCGCAATGCCTTTCATTCCTTCACCAAAGGCTAAAATGGTACCGGCTTCGATAATATCAACGCTATTTTCTGCTTGCTTGGCATCCCATAAGGCTTTTTCCAGCGTCGGGGAATCCAATGCAATTTGCAATAAAGGTTTTGCCATTTTATATCCTCCGGCGAAATTATTGGCCGTAGTAAGCATTTTTACCGTGTTTACGCAGATAATGTTTATCTAACAAATCTTGTTGCATTGGTTGTAAACCCGGGTTTAATTGACGACTAAATAAATTCATATAAGCGATTTCTTCCAACACAACAGCATTGTGTACCGCATTATCCGCATCCGTTCCCCAAGCAAAAGGTCCGTGACTATTGACCAATACCGCCGGAATATCTTTCGGATCAATACCGCGCTTTTGGAAGGTTTCTACGATGACTTTACCGGTTTCCAATTCGTATTCGCCTTGAATTTCCGCTTGAGTCATGCGACGGGTACAAGGAATGGCACCATAGAAATAATCCGCATGGGTAGTTCCCGCGGCAATGAGATCTTGTCCTGCTTGCGCCCAAATGGTGGCATGGCGAGAATGGGTATGCACAATACCGCCAATTGTTGGGAATTGGCGATATAATTCCAAATGTGTCGGGGTATCGGAAGACGGTTTTTTGCTACCTTCAACGACCTTACCGCTGAATAAATCTACCACGACCATATCTTCCGCTTTCATCACCTCGTAGTCCACGCCAGATGGCTTGATCACCACAAGATTTTTTTCGCGATCGATCGCTGAAACATTTCCCCATGTAAAGGTAACCAAATTATGTTTTGGTAACGCCAAATTCGCTTCTAATACTTGCTGTTTAAGTTGCTCTAACATTGAAAACCCCCTTCTTTCATTTTTTGTTCGATCCATTGGCGCGCTTGAATAATATCGGAAATCGGTTCAGCAGATTTTTCCGTCCACATCTCAATTAAAAAGGCGCCACGATAATTTAATTTTTGCAAGGTCGCAAAGCAGCTGACAAAATCCACGCATCCATCACCAAATGGTACGTCACGGAATTGCCCTGGACAAGTGTCAGTCACTTTGTAAGTGTCTTTTAAGTGAATTGCCGAAATTTTATCAATGCCTAATTGCAATTCCTCCGCCACATTATCATTCCACGCGGTTAAATTGCCCAAGTCAGGATACACAGTAAACCAAGGCGATTTGATGATCTCATCCCATTTTTTCCAACGAGAGATCGAACTCATAAATTTTGTATCCATGATCTCAACTGCGAGGGTCACCTGATTACTTGCCGCTAATTCAGTAGCCCATTCCAAACCTTGTTGGAAACGGGCGATCGTTTGTTCATCTTGTTCTTCATAATAAACATCATAACCAGCCAGCTGAATAGTACGAATGCCTAAATCCACCGCCAATTGAATCGCTTTTTCCATAATTTCATAGGCTTTTTGACGCGTTTTTTCATCATGGCTACCAAATGGGAAACGACGATGTCCGGATAGACACATAGACGGAATAGTCACGCCGGTAGTAATAATGGCTTTGACTAATTCAATACGTTCTTCTTTTGTCCAATCCAAACGCGCTAAACGTTCGTCAGTTTCATCAATGGAAATTTCCACGAAATCAAATCCACACACTTTGGCAATAGATAAACGATCTTGCCAGCTAATATTTTTAGGTAATGCTTTTTCATAAATACCGAGTTTATGCTTTCTCATCCGAGACTCCGTTTCAGTAGCAATTAAGATAGTCTATAACAATGTTTTTAACGCATTAACAAATTGTTGATAACGCTGATATTTTTTATTGTAGGCAGCAAAATTTTGCGCATTTGGCGTAAATACCTGCATATCTGTACGCAACGCTTGCGGTTCTTCTGTCACCCCCGCTGCTTGCATTGCCATCCAAGCGGCACCAAGACAGCCGGTTTCCTCAACCGCTGGCACTTCCAAACGACGACCGGTCAAATCTGCCAACATTTGCATCCAGACGGCGGATTTCGTCGGTCCACCGGTCACACGCAACACATTGGTTTGCGGGAAACGTTGCAACATCCGTTCCAAATGATGCATCAAGCTAAACAATACGCCTTCATAAACCGCTTGTAATAAATGCATTTGGCTGTGATGAGCTTGCATTCCGTAAAAGCCCGCTTGCATGCCTAAGCCCGCATTGGATCCATATAAAAACGGAACAAATAATACAGAACTACTTGCAGGCGCTAAATCGGCAATGCCTTGGTTAATTTGTTCATAACTTAAATGACCAAATTGTTTCACAAACCATTCTAAGTTACCAGATGAAGTCGGGCTGGCTTCATGCACAATATATTGTCCTTTTTTGGCATAACGCCCGTACACAAACGGTAAATCTTGGTGCGGATCAATATAATCAGTAATGCCGCTGACCACTGACCAAGTTCCCAATACCACATTTAATTTCGTTTCATCATCCAATCCGGCACAAAGTGCGGTAGAAACAACGTCAAATAATCCGCCCACTACTGGCGTTCCTTCTGCCAAACCGCATAATTCCGCGGCTTGTTTACTGACAAAACCGGCGATTTCATTGGATTTAACCACCGGCGGCAATTTAGCAAAAATATCTTCTAAATCGAGTAATTTTGCCAATTCCATATCATAACGCCCTTCCGCCATATTATATAAATTGGATTCGGAAATATTGGTTTCTTCACAATGCAAACTGCCGGTTAAGCAAAAACGCAAATAATCGTGCGACATTAACACAGAACCAATTTGGTGATAACGTTCTGGTTGATTTTCTTTGACCCAACGTAAAATCGACACAGGATGTCCCGTCCAAAGGGTTTGGCGTGTAATCGGGTATAATTTTTGCGGAATATCTTCGGCTTGCCAGCGTTTAACAATGTCCAATGAACGTTGATCAGAAGACAAAATTGCGCGTCCCAGCGGTCGATTTTGCTTATCTAACAAAAACGCCCCTTTACCTTGCGCAGAAATACCGATGCCTTTAATCAACGTTGGTGCAACGCCGCTTTGTGCGATAGTTTGACGTACTACCTTGGCACACACTTGCCACAGTTGCTCCATGTCACGTTCGGCATAACCCGCTTGTTCACTAATAACTGACACATTCTCCCGCGCTATGCCAAAAAGTTGCCCATGTTGATCAAACAACGCACTTTTGACAAAAGTTCCGCCGCAATCTATCCCCAGGTAGTAATTCATTTCTTATTCCTTGCTTAAGTAGTAAGAAAAGTGCGGTCAAAATTTTAAGATTTTTAACCGCACTTTGATGCGAAAAAATTATTGTGCTAATGCATCCACTTGTTTAATTAACTCATCACCATTTTGATCAATGAAAGATTTACGTACTTTTTCTTCCACAATCGCTTTAAATGGTGCTTGATCAATCGTTTCTGTCACTTCTACGCCTTCTTTACGCAGATTTTCGATAATTTCTTTCTCGTTTTTCACGTTCAAATCACGTTGGAATTGACCGGCCTCTTGTGCTGCCTCAACCATCGCTTTTTGCAATTCAGGAGAAAGTGAATCAAATTTCGCTTTGTTCATAACCACGATTAATGGGGTGTAACCATGGTTAGATAAGCTTAAATATTTTTGTACTTCGTATAATTTAGATGACCAGAAAATACCAATCGGATGTTCTTGCGCATCCACAGCACGAGTTTCCAATGCGGTATAAAGTTCAGATAATGGCATTGGAACCGGGTTGCCGCCTAATAATGTAAAGGCTTGAATATACATCGGATTTTGGTTAGTACGCACTTTCAAACCTTTAATGTCTTCCGGTTTGGTCACGGTATGTTTGGAGTTAGAAAATGCACGGAAACCCACATCCCAGAAAGCCAAACCTTTTAATCCGTGTTGTTCTAATTCTTTCAATAAACCTTGACCGATTTCACCATCTAATACTTTATACACGTGTTCACGATCTTTGAAAATAAACGGAATATCGATCACATTTAAGCGTTGCACTAAACCCGTAAAGTTTGGTGAACCTGACATTTCAAGATCAATGGTTCCGCCACGCACACCAGAAATCATGGTTTGTGCATTACCTAATGTACTGTCCGGGAAGAGTTTTAATTTAATTTCCCCGTTGGTTTTTTGCTCCAATAATTCATTGAATTTTTTAGCAGCAACATGTTGGCTGTCGCTACGTGGTGCTTCATAACCAAAGCGTAGGCTCATTTCGGCTGAGGCAGTATTGGCGGTAAATACAGCGACACCGGCAACTAAGGCAGCAAGGGTTTTTAAATTAAAAAGTTTCATAAATTTCTCCTATTAAGAGTTACGTTGGGATAAAGTTTTATATTCGTTATTACTTAATTATTAAATCGTAATTACATCATCCAGCTTAATGGTACCAAGATCATAGATGGGAAGATGAGGAATAAGATCAATAAGAAGATCATCATTGCCATATAAGGTAAAACCCCTCTTGCCGCTTGATCAAATGGTAACTTCGACACGCCGGTAATCACGTTTAATACGTTGCCAACCGGTGGCGTAATCAATCCAATTGAAGTATTAAGAATAAATAACACACCAAAATACACCGGGTCAATCCCTGCTTCTTGGATTAATGGCATTAATACTGGCGTTAAAATCAATACTGTTGGCGTCAAATCCATCACCATGCCGATAATAAATACAGCAATCATAATGACCACTAACAATAATTGCGGTGAATCAATTAATGGTTCAAGCAAATCAGTCAACATTTGCGGTAACTCGGCAACGGTGATTAACCAACCAGTCACATTAGCAGATGCTACCAAGAACATCACGACTGCTGTTGTTTTACCTGCAGCCAAGACCACGCGATACAAATCTCTAAATTTCAATTCGCGATAAACAAACAGAGAAACCACTAGCGCGTAGAACGCCGCCACCGCACCGGCTTCTGTCGGCGTAAACATACCGGAGCGGAACCCACCGATAATAATCACCGGTAATAATAATGCCCAAATACTGTTTTTAAAAGAAATGCATAGCTCTTGTTTGCTCGCTTTAGAGAAGGTCATCAAATTCAAACGTTTTGCTTGCCACCACCAAAGTGCCGCTAATGCTACCCCCATTAAAACTCCAGGGAAAATACCGGCTAAGAATAATTTAGTAATAGAAACTCCACTTGCCACGCCAAATACGATAAACGGAATGGATGGTGGAATAATCGGCGCAATAATCCCGGCAGTACCAATCAAACCTGCAGAACGATTCATCGGATAACCGGTGGTTTTCATCATAGGTAACAACATCGCGGCAACCGCTGCGGTATCCGCCACTGCGGAACCGGAAAGACTCGCCATAATCATCGCAGCAAGAATTGCCACAAAACCTAAACCGCCACGTTTGTGTCCAACTAATTTCATCGGTAAATCAATGATCCGTTTTGACAAACCGCCTTCATTCATAATTTCACCGGCTAATACGAAAAACGGAATTGCCATTAACGAAAAACTATCCGCACCACTCACTAATTGTTGCGCTAAAATTTGAGAATCAAATAAATCCAAATGCAACATTAAAGCGATACCGCAAATCAACAGCGAAAACGCCACCGGAATCCCCAGAATAATCGCACCCAATAATACGACAAGGAAAATTACAACTGCCATCTTATTGCTCTCCTTTCACTAATAAACCCACTCTGGAAACTAAGCGTGCGATTAATAAAACGCCCATTAATGCGCCTGCAATCACGCTGGCTAAGAACGTAATCCCTTGTGGTAAACCTGAAATCGGCGCATAATTATCCAAATTCAATACATATTGAATCCAACCGCCATCGATAATTAAATAACAGCAATAAAGCATCGCTAAGTCAGTCACAATACCTAAAATATTACGTTTTTTCGGCGATAATTTATCTACCAAAACGCCCACGTTGACGTGCTGGTTTTCATTGAAGGCTAAAATCGTGCCTAAAAATGCCAACCAAACAAACATATAACGTGAAACTTCTTCGGTCACATTAATACTGCTGTTAAAGCCATAGCGCAATACCACGTTTAAAAAAACCAAAATTGACATTGCAGATAAAATCAGCACCACCAGCGCCTCAATTGCTTTGCCAACCCAGATTGCAAAGGATTTCATAATTGACTCCTACAATTCGCTTACCGCAATTTTCACTACGACTTTTTTAATTTTTCCAGTTTCTTCCACCCGACAAGCGCCACGATGCACATCCTCAGGGAAGAAAACCGCAAAATTCCCTTCGCGACAGAAGATTTCCTGTTCATTTTCAACATCGGCGTAAAACAAAACATCCCGTTCTGTATCATAATCTTGCGCCACCTTATTATTGCCCAAATCCGGAGCAACCCCCATGCGTTCACTACCACGATGCCAATACTGCACATCCAAATATTGACGATGTACTTCAGGTAAATAATTTTCTTTTGTCTGCGTTTCCAATTCCAACACCTGCACATAGCTTTCGCCATGCAACGGATAACGCCCCGCCGCCAATTTATCAAAGTCAGTATTTTTAAGATAATCTAATGCAGCAAGTACCGCTTTCGGATAGCGATTTTCTACAACTTGAGAAATATGTCCAAAAAACATAATCACCTCTTTTAAAATAGTAAAATTTTTGACCGCACTTTATATAAATGAAGGATGTGGTCGCCACATCCTATTCATTTTAAAGCGATTTTAATTTTGCCCACACTGTCTCATCAACCGGAATACCATTTGCTTTATTGTCGGCTAAAATGGTAGTAAATTCATGTCCCGGCAAACGTACCGGTACATTTGGATCCACCGGTTCTGCAGTTCTGACATATTCCATAATGCGATTTAATTTTTCATCTTTGGTTTTGCCATCAATTAAACGATCCACTTCAATCGCAATAAAGACTTGAGATACGCAGTATTCATCATCTTTATCTTCGGTCACTGCGGCAGTTGATTCCCCATTGGAAAGCAAGGTCGCAATCATATCTAATACAATAGATAAACCAGAACCTTTCCAAAATCCCATCGGCATCAAACGACGGTTTTTCTCCACTGTTGCCGGATCACGTGTCGGATTGTTATCGTCATCAAAACCAGCATCGACAAAGGTTTGACGTCCGGCTAAACGGTGAACTTCCAACATTCCATAAGAATACATAGAACAAGACATATCGACCATCGTAATCGGCGTTGTTGGTACAGCAACGATAAGTGGGTTTGTTCCGATACGACATTCTTTGGCGCCCCAAGGTGGCATTACTGCCAACGCATTAGTCCAACAAATTCCAATATAACCTTGTTCTGCCGCTTGCCAACCGTAGCTTCCACCGCGCATCCAGTGGTTTGCATTACGCAACGCCACAATACCAACCCCATGTTGTTTCGCCACTTCAATGGCACGATCCATCATTTTTTTAGCAGTCAAATTACCAATCGCTTGATGCGCATCCCATTGCTCAATCGCACCCAATGACAATACTTTTGTCGGTTCAGCATCTGGCACAATATCACCGTTTTCCAATTGTTGAATAAAGCGCGGAAAGCGGTTTACCCCATGCGAATAGGCGCCGGCTTGAGTGGTATCAGCAAATACTGTCGCACATTCTTCAGCAATGTCTTCACGCATATTGCGGGATAATAAAACGCGTTTAAATTCAGCTTTCAATTCATCGTAAGAAACTCTCATTCCCTTATTCTCCTTCGTGACCATGTTTCACATTATGAAATAATGTTTCACAATTTATATGTTATCGGTCAAAAAGTCAACCAAACAAAATAAATAAAAACCTTTATTAATCAATAAGTTAAATTATATTTTCTGAATTTGTGATCTAGATCCCATTTTTATAAGATAGTATTTTTTTATCGGCAGCGCTCTCGTTATACTAAAATGATGAACCCAATTGGAGAAAAATAATGACAGAAGAAAGAAATGGGAAAAATCAAAGCCTCATCCGTGGATTAAGATTGATTGATATTTTAAGTAACTTCCCGAACGGTTGTCCGTTAGCGAAATTAGCCGAAATCTCGGAACTAAATAAAAGTACGGTACACCGTTTGTTGCAAGGGCTGCAAGATGAGGGATTTGTACAACCGGCAAGTTCTACCGGTAGCTACCGCTTGACCACCAAATGCCTCGGTATTGGGCAAAAAATCCTCGCTTCGCTTAATATTATCCATATTGCCTCGCCACATTTGGAAAGACTCAATTTGGTGTTGGGAGAAACCGTCAACTTTTCTAAGCGGGAAAAAGATCATGCCATCATGATCTATAAATTGGAGCCAACTATCGGAATGTTAAGAACACAAGCCTATATCGGGCAACGGTTACAGCTTTATTGTTCCGCTATGGGAAAAATTTATATGGCTTACGAAAGTAATAAAAATTACTTAAATTATTATTGGAATACGCAACAAAACGCCATTCAACAATTAACCGAACATACCATTACGGATTTAACGGAAATGGAAAAAGAATTGGCAACGGTGTGCCAAGAAAGGTTTGCTATGGATCGCGAAGAAAATGAAATCGGCGTGATGTGTATCGCCTGTCCGGTTTTTGATTTCTTCGGCAAAGTGGAATATTCGGTTTCTGTTTCCATGTCAACCTACAAGCTGCAACAAATCGGCATTGATTTTTTCTTACAAGAAATTCAGCAAACAGCGCAAGATATTTCGCGTGAGTTGGGCTATAACCTTCCCTAACAAAATATGTTAGCCACACCAAACAAAAATCCTTGAGCCTTTACTCAAGGATTTTGTTTTAAGCAACAAAGTGCGGTCGAAATTTATAAAATTTCTTTCGCTTTCGCGACCACATTTTCTACGGTGAAACCAAATAGTTTAAATAATTGGTCTGCCGGCGCAGATTCACCAAAGCTGTTCATACCCACAATGCGACCTTCAAAGCCAACATATTTGTACCAGAAATCGCTGATGCCCGCTTCAATTGCCACACGTTTAGTGACATGACTTGGCAAGACTTTTTCACGATACGCCGCATCTTGTTTGTCAAATACATTGGTATTCGGCATAGACACTACGCGGACTTTTGTTCCTTCCGCATCTAATGCTTCCGCGGCTTTCATTGCCAACTCCACTTCAGAACCGGTGGCGATCAAAATCAAATCCGGACAATCGCCTTTTTCACAGCATTCACGCAAGATATAACCGCCACGTTTCACGTTTTCCAATTGCTCAGAAGTGCGGTTCATTTGTGCGAGGTTTTGGCGCGTGAAAATTAATGCACTCGGACCATCTTGACGTTCAACTGCGGCTTTCCACGCAATTGCGGATTCCACTTGGTCACAAGGGCGCCATGTTTCAAGATTTGGAATTAGACGCAAGGCACTGGTTTGTTCAACCGGTTGGTGAGTCGGACCATCTTCACCCAAACCGATAGAATCGTGGGTATAAACAAATAACGCACGTTGTTTCATCAACGCTGACATGCGCACCGCATTGTGTGCGTATTCCATAAACATTAAGAAAGTCGCACCATAAGGGATAAAGCCACCATGCAATGCAATCCCGTTCATGATCGCAGACATACCAAATTCACGCACACCGTAGTTGATATAGTTACCATCTACGTTTTCAGTAGCACGAATTGGTTTGGATCCAGACCATAAGGTTAAGTTAGAACCTGCTAAGTCTGCTGAACCGCCTAAAAATTCCGGTAATAATTTCGCATAGGCTTCAATCGCATTTTGTGAGGCTTTGCGGCTGGCAATATTCGCCGGATTAGCTTGCAATTTTTCCACAAAAGCTTGACTTTCTTGCGCCCAATTTGCCGGTAATTCACCGCTTAAACGACGTTTTAATTCTGCGGCTAATTCCGGATAGGCTTTCGCATACGCCGCGAATTTTTCATTCCATGCGGCTTCTGCTGCTTGACCTTTCGCTTTAGCATCCCAATCAGCATAAATTTCTGCCGGAATTTCAAACGGCGCATAATTCCAATTTAAATTTTTACGGGTTAATGCAATTTCTTCATCACCCAATGGCGCACCATGACTATCGTGGCTATTTTGTTTGTTCGGAGAACCGAAACCGATAATCGTTTTGCAAATAATGAGCGTCGGTTTGTTTTTCTCTGCTTGAGCTTGTTTTACTGCGTCTAAAATTTGTGCAGAGTTATGTCCGTCAATCGCCGGAATCACCTGCCAACCATAAGCCTCAAAGCGTTTTTGCGTATCATCCGTAAACCAACCGTCTACATGACCATCAATCGAAATATTATTATCATCATAGAACGCAATTAATTTGCCCAAGCCTAAGGTTCCCGCTAATGAACAGGCTTCGTGTGAAATCCCTTCCATTAAACAACCATCACCTAAGAACGCATAGGTATAATGATCAATAACATCGTGTCCCGCACGGTTAAATTGTGCCGCTAAGGTTTTTTCCGCAATTGCCATCCCCACTGCATTGGTAATCCCTTGACCTAATGGACCGGTTGTGGTTTCTACGCCCGGCGCATAACCGTATTCTGGATGACCTGGAGTTTTTGAGTGTAATTGACGGAATTGTTTTAAATCTTCAATGGAAAGATCATAGCCAGTAAGGTGTAACAAGCTATAAATCAACATGGAACCATGTCCATTAGAAAGCACAAATCTATCGCGGTTTGCCCATTTCGGATTAGTTGGATTATGCTTTAAAAAATCACGCCATAATACTTCTGCAATGTCCGCCATCCCCATCGGTGCGCCCGGGTGGCCTGACTTCGCTTTTTGGACGGCGTCCATACTTAAAAAGCGAATTGCATTGGCTAATTCTTTACGTGTTGCCATTTTGTTCTCCTTGTGTAGTTACTCTTAAACCGCTTTTGGCGATCTGTTCAATCATATTCAAATAAAAAGTTAAACTCAATCATTCTACTCTATTTTAATTTAAAAAAGACGAATTAATTTTATTGGTTTTATAAAAAATAGCGATATGATATAAACATCAAGGCAAATTTATTCAATGATTTTACCCGGTTAGTGAAAAATCAGCGCCGGATTCAAATAGGTAAACGAAAATGAGGAGTTTGTATGCCGACAACAACTTATCGAGCAGTTTTTAGCGATATTGATGGAACCTTACTGAATAGCCAGCATCAAATTACGCCCAAAACCGTACAAGCAATTCAACGGATTCACCGACAAGGCATTCCTTTTATTTTAGTCTCTGCCCGCCCGCCATTGGCAATGACGCCTTATACCACACAATTGCAATTACAAAATGCTCTCGTTTGTTACAGCGGTGCTTTAATTTTGGATAACGACCTCAATCCGCTTTATAGCATTGCCATTGAAGAAAAAACCTTACAACGCCTCAACGCTGATCTCGCCACGACATCTTCGCTTTCCATTAATCACTACGCCAATCTAGATTGGTTTAGTAACGATTTAAATAATGAATGGACACTACAAGAAGCGGAAATCACCGGTTTGACAGCAAAACCTACACCACAAACCTTATCTTTTGTACATAAAATTTTAATCATGGGAAACGCGATGGAAATCCAAGCGCTGGAAGCCGAATTGAAACCTAAATATCCGGAACTGGCAATCCATCGTTCTAAAAACGAATATTTGGAAATTATGCATAAAAACGCCAGTAAATCTCATGCCATTCGCTTTATGGAGAAAGTATTAGGTATTGAGCGCGCTGAAATTATCGCATTTGGCGACAATTATAATGACCTTGATATGTTGGAGTATGCCGGCTTAAGCGTCGCCATGGCAAATGCGCCACAAGAGATTAAACAGGCTGCCAAACGCGTTACCGCCTCAAATAACGAAGATGGTATTGCATTGGTTTTAGATGATATTTTCTAATAGTTATTTTTGATGTTCTTCAACATAGCGAAGCAAACTTTCAATATCCTGTTTCGCTTGTTGAGACAATACTTTATTGTCCGCCAACATTTGTGTTCCTCTCAAACGGATAAACTCCAAATAATCCTGATTACCGGTTTGTTCAAACTGTTGTCGTGCCGCATACATTTCCACAAAATATTTTTTCGTTTGAGAAATAAGCAGTTTCTGTCCCATTAAGACAAAAATCACCAACGCCAGCACAATCACCGAACCATAACCTTTTGTCGGATAATATAAAATACCAGCAAGAATAAAAAGCCCCGTCACCAACATCGAACTGTTTTTGATATATGGCTGGTCTGGTGGCGCTTTAAGTAATTGTTTGAGTTTCATAAAACATTCCAAAAATTGACCGCACTTTTCAACAACCAAGGGCGTAACTACAACGCCCTTGGAGTTATCATCGCCTAAATTAGGCTAAAATACCAAAATGATAGCCGATAATGCCGACCGCGAAAAGCCCGAAAATAATGTACATCGCATTGACTTTTTTGCGTAATAACCACATACAGAAAAAGGTCAATAACAAGGCAGCAAGTCCCGGTAACAAATCATTCAAAACGCTTTGTACCGTAGTCACAACCTCTTGTCCGGCTTGGTTGGTGTAACGTGAAAGTTCTAGCGGAATGTTAATGCTGGTCCATTTGGAAACCAAGGATCCCATGACAAAGAGACCGAGGATAGACGCCCCCTGCGTCAATTTTTGTAAACGTCCGCCGCCCATATCGCTCACCACTTCCGTCCCTTTTTCATAACCGTATTTAAATCCATACCAACGAGTTAACGCACGGCATAAATTGATCCCGATAAAGAAAAGTAACGGTCCTAATAAACTTCCACTGATCGCCAAACCTGCTCCTAATGCGGCTAACACGGGACGCAATGTTCCCCAGAAAATCGGATCGCCCACACCGGCAAGCGGTCCCATTAAACCGACTTTCACCCCGCTAATCGCGGCATCATCAATTTTCGCACCATTAGCGCGTTCTTGCTCCATAGCGGCAGTCACGCCCATAATGGCGGAACCAACCCAAGGTTGCGTATTAAAAAACTCTAAATGACGTTTTAACGCCGCCGCTTGATCTTCTTTTTTCGAATATAGACGTTTAATCGTTGGAATCATGGAAACACAAAAGCCCATGGATTGCATACGTTCAAAGTTAAATGAACCTAGTAAAAACGTTGAACGCCAATACGTTGCGCGAATATCTGCGCTGGTTAATTGTTTTTTCTCGGACATAATATTTCCCCTATAGACCTTCTAATTCGTTATCTGCTAATTTTTTCGTACGCGGTTGTTGTTGCGGTAAATTAGCTTGATTAAAACGTGGATTTAATTGGATATAAATCATGGCTAAACAAGCGCCTAAAAAACCTAAGCCGACTAAGTTGTAGTTTGAGAATGAGGCAATGACAAAGCCAATAAAGAAGAATGGCATTAACGCGCCGGCACGCATCATATTGATCACCATTGCATACCCTACAACCACGATAAATCCGCCGGCAATTTGTAATCCGCGCGTAATCACTTCTGGAATCGCATCAAGTGCGGCAGTCACGGTATCCGTTCCCGCCACTAACGCAACGAAAAATGTCGGAATTGCCACGCGCAATGCTTGTAAGGCAAGTCCGGCAAAATGACAAAATTCAATGCCTCTAAAATTCGCTTGTTCGGCAAATCTATCTGCTTTATGTTGTAAGAAAATGGTTAAGGTACGCACAAAAATTGTTAGCACCTGCCCTGCCGCCGCAACAGGAATGGCAATAGCAATAGCAGTGCCTTTATCTTGTCCGCCTTTGATCACCAAAATGGCTGCAATCACACTGGCTAATGCGGCATCCGGCGCCATTGCCGCTCCAACATTCATCCAGCCTAAAGCTAACATTTCCAAGGTACCGCCCACGATAATCCCCGTTTGCAAATCTCCTAACACCCAACCAATCAGGGTACAAGCTACCAACGGACGGTGCGTTTGTCGTTCATCAAGTACACTCCCCATCCCACAAATGGCAGCGACCAAGGTCACTAGTATAATTTCCATCATCGTCATAATTTGTTATCCTCTAAAAATTAAAATTTAAGTGCATTGAGTTTTTGTACGGTAAGTGCCTCTTTCGGGCTACTTGCCACTTGTTGCAAACTCAAATCAACGCCTAAATCCAACAGCTTACGGAACGCCGTTACATCCGCCGGACTCACTGTTACCGCTTGTGATAATTGTTGATTTCCCTCTTTATAGGTCATTCCGCCGACATTCACTTTGTCCACTTTTACACCGCCATCAATCAAACGCACAATATCCGCGGGATTGGTGACCAGCCATAAAATATTTTTCTTCGCATATTTCGGATTGTGATATACCTTAATTGCCTTATCCACGGTAATCACATAGGATTTCAAATGTTCTGGCGCAACTTGTAAAAGTAAATCACGACGCAACGGATCTTCCGCTACTTCATCACTCACCGCAAAAATTGCTTCACATTTCACCGCTTTCGCCCACGAAGTCGCCACCTGCCCATGAATCAATCGACTATCGATACGTAACAATGAAATATTCATGCGCCCATTCGGATCATAATAAGTCTCAGCGTCCTGTTCCGGTTCTTCTTGTTGTACAACTGGTTCCTTGATAGGCGCTTTTTCAGTTTCCTCCTCATCCTTGGCATAATAAGTTTTCACACTGGCATGACCGACTTCTTTTGCCAATGAAGCTAACTCTTGCGCGCTTTCTTCATCACCCGAGGCATCCATCACCTCAAGCAACATCGGCAAATTAACGCCGGTCACAATATCATCTTGCGGACGTTTCGCTACCACGCGAGCAGCAGCGTTATACGGACTACCGCCGAATAAATCCACTAAAAAAAGCACTGACGTATCGGCGTTAAAATCAGCAATAATAGCCTCATATTTTTCAACGAGAGTATCTTGTCCCTCGCCCGGTAAAAAAGTAACAACACGCAGGTTGTCTACTTCACCGTAAACCATCTGTGCAGAATTCACCAATTCTTGGGAAAATTTCCCATGAGTGGCGATAATCAAATTCACCATATCCAATCACCTTTAGATCATTAGCCTTGACTATTTTTCCCAAAACTAAATCGTTTCAGCTTTTAAAGCAAACGTTTCCCTCTGCCTTTAATTCGCATTCTATATAGCGCAAATTTATTGTCAAATGAAGTTATAACTAAATGTAATTTATGCGATATAGATCACATTTTTCCTCGTAGTCGAGTCAAAAAAGTAAAGAAAATCACCATAAATATTTACATTGATTTAACCGAGTATTTATCGCCTTTTGTCAATTATTTCGGTAAAATTAGACGTTTAAATAATAATTGAGATATTTTTTATGAGTTCTACCCCAAACATAGGTTTTGTCAGTTTAGGTTGCCCGAAAAACTTAGTGGATTCCGAGCGAATTTTAACGGAATTGCGTGCTGACGGTTATAACATTATCCCTAGCTATGAAAATGCCGATTTAGTTATCGTCAACACTTGTGGCTTTATCGACAGCGCAGTCCAAGAATCCTTAGAAGCAATCGGCGAAGCATTGGAAGAAAACGGTAAAGTGATCGTCACAGGCTGCTTGGGTGCCAAAGAAGATCGTATTCGCGAAGTACATCCCAAAGTCTTAGAGGTCACCGGTCCGCACAGCTATGAAGCAGTGATGACACAAGTACATAAATATGTGCCGAAACCGGAATATAATCCATACCTCAACTTGGTACCGGCACAAGGGGTGAAATTAACACCGAAACATTACGCTTATCTTAAAATTTCTGAAGGCTGCGATCATCGTTGTACTTTCTGTATCATTCCGTCTATGCGCGGCGATTTGGACAGTCGTCCGATCACCCAAATTTTGGATGAAGCAAAACGCTTGGCTGATGCCGGTGTTAAAGAATTATTGGTAGTATCGCAAGATACATCCGCTTATTCCTTAGACCAAGGGCGCGAAAACCAAAATAAAACCGTCTTTTGGGACGGAAAACCGATTAAAAATAATTTAATCAGTCTATGTGAACAACTCGGTTCTTTAGGCATTTGGGTACGCTTGCATTATGTTTATCCTTATCCGCACGTAGATGATCTTATCCCATTGATGGCTCAAGGAAAAATCCTACCTTATTTGGATATTCCACTACAACACGCCAGCCCGAAAATTTTAAAAGCAATGAAACGTCCAGGCTCCATTGAGAAAACCCTCGAACGGATTAAAAAATGGCGCGAAATTTGCCCGCACTTAACCTTACGTTCCACCTTTATCGTCGGCTTTCCTGGTGAAACAGAAGAAGATTTCCAATTATTATTAGATTTTCTTAAAGAAGCGCAATTGGATCGTGTCGGTTGCTTTAAATTTAGCCCGGTTGAAGGCGCAGTTGCTACCGCCATGCCGGATCAAGTACCGGAGGATGTGAAAGAAGAACGTTTCCATCGTTTTATGCAATTGCAACAACAAATTTCTGCAGCACGTTTACAGCAAAAAATCGGGCAAACCTTAAGCGTAATCGTAGACGAAATTGATGAAGACGGTATTATCGGTCGTTCGATGGCAGATGCGCCGGAAATTGACGGTGTAGTTTATGTTGAAAACCGCTCGAATTTGGAAGTAAAAGTAGGACAATTTATTTCCGTAACCATCACCCAAGCCGATGATTATGACTTGTGGGGAACTTGTTAACCCTATCACCTACAACACTTATAAGGAACAATTTATGTCAGAAAATACGAACCAACCAAGTGTGATTAAATTTGAACAGGCAGTAGCCGCAAAAAATTATGAGAACGCTTGTAATGAATTGCTGAGCATTTTAGGCAAATTAGACAACAATTTTGGCGCCATCAATGGGATTGAAATTGATTATCCAACTCAAATCAATGGGTTAGAAAATCACATGGTCGCCCATTTATGTACTCGTATTGCTGTCGCCACCACAAACTTATTTCAAGATCCCAAATTAAATCTTTCTGAAAGTGGCGCATTACGTTTTTTCACCTTACAGCGTTGGCTAGCCTTTATTTTTGCCGCGTCGCCATTTATTAACTCGGATCATATTTTACGTAGCTACAACCAAGCAAAAGATAGTGTAGATCCCAATAATATTCAGTTGGAAAACACTCAAAATGCCTTAATGAAATTCTGCGTGCTGTATTTCCCAGAATCCAATCTTTCGCTAAATTTAGATACAATTTGGAATTTAAATCCGGCAATTTGCACTTCATTATGTTTTGCACTGCAATCCCCACGCTTTATCGGTAGCAAAGAAGCCTTTTCCAAACGTGGAACGATTTTGCAATGGTTGCCAAATAAATTAGCACAAATTCAAAACTTAAATCATATTCCAAGCAGCATTTCCCATGATGTTTATATGCATTGTAGTTATGATATTGCCGCGAATAAACATGATGTCAAAAAAGCACTTAACCAAGTTATCCGCCGCCATTTATTAGAACAAGGTTGGCAGGATCGCGACACCTCTAAAATCGGCAGCAAAAACGGTAAACCGGTGATGGTAGTATTATTGGAACATTTCCATTCCGCACATTCCATTTATCGTACGCATTCAACCTCAATGATTGCGGCACGCGAACATTTTCATTTAATTGGTGTGGGTGGCGAAGCAGTAGATCAAGCAGGGCGTGATGTATTTGATGAATTCCATCTTTCCGAAGGAGATTCCATTATTGAACGCCTGGTCCAATTGCGGAATATTTGCGAAGAAAATGGTGCCGCGATTTTCTATATGCCAAGTATTGGTATGGATTTAAATACCATTTTCGCCAGCAATACCCGTCTGGCACCAATTCAGGCGATCGCTTTGGGGCATCCCGCCACTACGCATTCCGATTTTATCGAATATGTGATTGTAGAAGATGATTATGTCGGCTCGGAAGATTGCTTTAGCGAAACCTTATTGCGTTTACCGAAAGACGCCTTGCCTTATGTTCCATCCGCACTGGCACCAACAAATGTCGAATATCGCCTCAAAGAGAATCCGGAAGTTGTCAATATTGGTATTGCATCAACGACCATGAAGCTCAACCCATATTTCTTGGAAGCACTAAAAGCCATTCGCGACCGCGCTAAAGTGAAAGTACATTTCCATTTTGCCCTCGGTCAATCCAGTGGCATTACCCATCCAAGTGTGGAACGCTTTATTAAATCCTATTTAGGCGACAGTGCTACTGCACATCCGCATACGCCTTACCACCAATATTTACACATTTTGTATCAATGTGACATGATGGTAAATCCGTTCCCATTCGGCAACACCAACGGGATTATCGATATGGTAACCTTAGGTTTAGTCGGCATTTGCAAAACCGGACCGGAAGTACATGAACATATTGACGAAGGGCTATTCAAACGCCTTGGCTTACCGGAATGGTTAATTGCGAATACCGTGGATGAATATGTCGAACGGGCGATTCGTTTAGCAGAAAACCATCAAGAGCGTCTCGAATTACGTCGCCATATCATTGAAAATAATGGCTTAAAAACCTTATTTAGCGGTAATCCGAAACCGATGGGCGAAATCTTCTTGAAAAAATTACAAGAATGGGAAAGCGCACAAACCGCGGAATCCAAACCAAAGGCGAAAGCAAGACGTAAGCCTGCGACGACCAAGAAAAAGGCCTAAATTTACCGTTACACGAATAAAACCAAAGCGTATGGCAAAACCATACGCTTTGTATATAAAAAGTGCGGTTGAATTTTTAAAACTTTTTAAATTTCTACCGCACTTTTACAATCCGTTATACTACTTTAAACATTCCCATCATACCTAAATTTTCATGTTCTAAAATATGACAATGATACATTTTTAAACCGGGATGTTCTTGCTTAAAACGAATAATCACTTTCTCATAGGGCTGCAAATTCACAACATCCTTCAACGCCCGATCAGATGCCAACAATACTTGCCCGTTCAGACGACGTTCTATAACCTCAAACTGAGTACCATGTAAATGGAAAGGATGATCCATGTGACTTTCGTTGAAAATCTCCCATTGCTCAACTTCACCTTGTTTCACAACAAAATCCACCCTATTCATATCAAAAGATTTTCCATTAACTAAAAACATCCCATCCATCATCGGTGGAATAGCATTATTTGTTGAATTAGCTGCCATATTATGACTCATTGGCATTTGACCACTCATCTGATTAGTGTTCATCATATTTTCACTAAATCGAATTTGCCGATTTACTGTCGGCTCGACACGTGGCGGCAAATCACGTAATCTCTCCGGCAAAGCTAAGGATACAGACGCTACTTGAATTTTCGCTAATGTAAGATCATAAGGCGTTTCTTGCACCATCATTTTTCGACGATCATAATATAAACTTTGTAAGCTTACAGAATGAGGTGTGCTTCCTTGCAAGATGACTTCCACCCGCTCCGCCGGTGCTAAAAAAAGTTCATCAACCGCAGCACGCGGTTTTTCTAATAAACCACCCTCAGTTCCCACCACAATCCATTGCACCCCCTCCACTTTTAAACGCAAATAACGAGCGCTGGTTGCATTCCAAATACGAATACGTTCGTCTGTTTTAACCTGAATACTTGGCTGATACTGACCATTAATTAAAATAAACTCACCCTCTCGTCCGTTCATCCAATCCATCATATTATTTGGTGGAATTACGCCATTGGCATCTAGACGAAGATCAGATATCACCCAGTGCTGCTCGTTTAAATGTGCTAACGGATCTTCTGCTGATTTAACGACTAATGTACCGGCAAGTCCTTTATAAACTTGTTCGGAAACATAGTGATGCGGGTGTGGGTGGTACCAATAAGTTCCAGCACTACCTTTCGGCAGAGTAAAACGATAGACACGGCGGGATTGTGGTTCCACTGGATCTTGCGGATTACCATCCGCCTCATTCGGGACACTTAAACCATGCCAATGTAAAGTGGTTGGCTGCGGCAAACGATTAATAAACTCAATTTCAACGTCATCGCCTTCAAACACTTCAATTTGCGGACCAGGTAATTGACCATTATACGCCCAAAATTCCGTTTCTTTTCCGCCGGCTAAAACAAGTTTTAGTGGTTCGGCAATCAGCTGCGCTTTAAACACACCCTTTTCTTTAGATTGATTGGCTAATTGTGGCAATGGATTAATCAATGCGGCACCTTGTGGCATCGCTTCAAACGGCATTAAATTATCTGGCGAGGATGACGCCATCATAGGCATCATGCCATGTCCATGATTCATAGGCATGGTATTTGCTAACACATAAAAAGATCCGCCCAGTGTGCCTAATCCTAAGCTATAACGTAGAAAATCCCGACGATTCATTATACATCTCCTTATTGGTTATACGCATGAAATACTTCACTTTCACCATTTTTCTTAATCAAAATTACTTGATAAGGATCTTTGCGTCCTTGATAAACCGCACCATCCATTCCCGGAGAACCAACCGGCATACCGGGAGCAGATAAACCAACAGCATCTGGTTTTTCTGCTAATAAACGTTGAATATCTTCCACCGGCACGTGTCCTTCGATCACATAACCATCGATCACAGCAGTATGACAAGACGCTTGCTCATCCTTAATATTAAATTTTTTATGCATTTCTGCATTACCGGTATTATTAACTTTCACTTCAAATCCATTTTTTTGCATATAACTAATCCATTCGTTACAACAACCGCACGTTGGACTTTTCCAAACCTCCATCGCCTGACTTTGCGCATAGGAAAATACCGATGTCCCCATGGTCAATAAAAATAACATTTTGGTTAAGCCTGTTGATTTCATATAATCTCCTTTATCATGTCTGAATAATGCTCTAAAATTGTGAACAATGATAAAGTTTGACCTAAGGTTAAAGTCAAATCTTTTTTATCGTCACAATCTTAATCAGTAAGAAATGGAAATATGGAGAAATAAATGAACATTAGCCAAGCCGCAAAAATCACGGGACTTTCTGCCAAACAAATTCGAGATTATGAAAAAAACGGATTGTTACCCAAAACCGAAAGAACTTATTCAGGCTACCGCATTTATTCGCAAGACGAAATTAACCGCTTAAAATTTATTTTCAATGCGCGCAACGTGGGTTTTTCGCTTGCACAAATTGCTGAGTTACTTTCGTTACACGATAATCCTCACCGCTGTAGCCGCGATGTGAAACGTATTACAGAAAAACATATCATGGAATTAACACAGAAAATTCAAGAACTGAATTCAATGGTGTCGGTGTTGCAAGGATTGAATTCTTGTTGTAAAGGCAATGACGATCCGCAGTGTGCAATCTTATCTGGCTTATTACCGCAGAATGAATCGCTAACGCAATAAAAATAAAAAAGTGCGGTCAAAATTTATTTAATTTTTAACCGCACTTCGTCTCTATTTAAAACGAGCTTTCAAGATCTCTGTCAACCGCTCAAATACAAATAAAACACGAGGCGATGTCATCGTTTGATACGGACGATATAAATACAGTTGCCATTTATCAATCGACAATTCAGGAAATAACTTCACTAACTCGCCACGCTCAAAATACGGTTTGCAGAACAGTTCGCTGATAAAGCCCACCACTTTGCCATGCAATACTGCTTTTAGCTCACATTCAGGGTCGGTGCTGTAAAAAAGCACCTCTCTCGGTAGCAGTTTTTGCTCGTCATTCATCGCTAAATCCCACGCTCGCCCTGTTTCTACGTTGATCGGCAAGGAAAAGGGGAAATTGCGCTGCAAGTCATCTAAATCTTTCGGCGTTCCCAATCGTTCCAGTAATTTCGGCGAAGCGACAATCCAATCTTGTAAATCGGCAATTTTACGGATAATAAAATTCGGGTTCGGCTCAGGTCCAATACGCAAGCCAATATCAATGCGATGCTCCACCGCATCAAATTTGGTCATATCTTCACGCCAATCAATCACCAACTGCGGATAGGGCGCAAGTGCGGTCAGAAGTTCGTCCAGAATTTTGTCATTTTCACGCCAACGGGGAAAGGTAATCCGCACCACGCCTGCCATTTCGTCCGTTTGTTGCTTGCCGAGTTTGAACAGATTATCGGTGTCCGCCAGCAGTTGTTTTGCCTTAATCAAAAACTGCTCGCCAAAATTGGTCAGGCGAATTTGTCGAGTGTTTCGCTTAAACAACTGCTCGCCCAATTCCTGTTCCAATTCCGCAATCACACGCGTGACTACCGAAGGCGAAACCGCCAACTGCATTGCCGTTTCCCTAAAATTCAGCGTTTCGCTGGCAAGGCAAAAATATTTAATCGCATCGAGTTTGTTCATTTCATTATTCTCTTTTTGACAACAGACAATTCTATTTTTATTGATTGTAGTGCAATCAACCTCCCATTACAATACACCCATCAAAACCCAACAGGAGAACAAAATGAAAAAGGTTTTAGTGATTTCAGGACACCCGAATTTATCGCAATCCATTGCCAACAAAACCATTATTGACAGCCTAGCAAGCGGTCTAAATTCGGTGGAAATTCGCCGATTAGACACGCTCTACCCAACCGAACAAATTGATGTTAGCGCCGAGCAGCAAGCTTTGCTCAAAGCCGATGTGATTGTATGGCAATTTCCGTTTCACTGGTATTCAATGCCGGCATTGATGAAAAAATGGCTGGACGAAGTGTTTTTACACGGTTTCGCTCACGGTTCAACGGCGAAATTAGGCGGTAAAAAATTAGTGATTTCCATCACAACCGGCGCACCCGAAGTGGCTTATCAAGAAGATGCTGTGATGAAACACACAATGGCGCAATTAGTTGCCCCTTTTGAAAGTATTGCGGCGTTATGCCAATTAGATTTACAGAATATCAGCTATTTGAACGGTGTGAGTTATGTGGGGCGTAATGAAGAAAAAATCGCTGAGCAAAAACAAACAGCCCGTGAATATGCCGAGCAACTTATTCAAACCATCAATGAATTAATTGGAGAAAAATAATGTATTTAATTGATATTTCATTAAAAAATGAAAGCTTATCCGAAGAAGAACAAGCTAAACAACTTGCCGCACATCGTGCGTGGTTTGCCAAATATTTCCAACAAGGCAACTTTTTATTACTCGGGCCTTATTTAGATAAAGAACGTGCCGGTGTGATTATTGCCCAGATAGAAAGCCGTAAACAGTTAGAAAGTATTCTAGCAGAAGATGTTTATTACCCTAATTTAGCCGATTACCAAATCCGTGAATTTAAAGCGGCAATGGTGGCGGAAAATATTCAACAATTTCAAGGAGCATAAAATGAACTACATTGAAAACAAAGTCGTGATTATTACCGGTGCAAGTAGCGGTATTGGCGAAGCCACCGCTTATAAATTGGCACAAGCAGGAGCTAAATTAGTTTTGGGCGCACGCCGTGAAGATAAATTACAAGCCATCGTAAACAACATTAAAGCCAACGGTGGCGAAGCGGTGTATCGTGTTACCGATGTGGTCAAAGCGGAAGACAATCAAGCCTTAGTCGCGCTAGCCAAATCCACTTTCGGCAAAGTAGATGCAATTTTCTTAAATGCCGGATTGATGCCAAATTCCCCACTTTCTGCGCTTGAAACGGATAATTGGAATACAATGGTTGATGTAAACATTAAAGGTGTACTCAACGGAATTGCTGCCGTGTTACCGACTTTTGAAGCACAAAAATCAGGGCATATTTTAGCGACCTCTTCCGTTGCCGGCTTAAAAGTTTACCCGGGTTGCGCCGTCTATTGCGGCACGAAATGGGCGGTTAAAGCGATTATGGAAGGCTTACGAATGGAAAGCGCACAAGCCGGCACAAACATTCGCACCGCAACCATTTACCCTGCGGCAGTACAATCCGAATTGGTAGCAGGCATTACTAATCCTGAAATGGCTGAAGCAATGCGTGGTTTATATGACACTTACGAAATCCCCGCCGAACGTGTAGCAAACGTGGTGGCATTTGCGTTAAACCAACCCGAAGATACCAATATCTCTGAATTCACACTGGGCCCGACTACTCAACCTTGGTAAATTTTTAGCTTGTGGGGGACAAATGTGATTTGCCCCTACAAATAATTTCGTTATAGGTGTAACACAATGAAAAAACTGGCTTTTTTATTAGGACTAACAATGAGTTTATCAACCCAAGCCGAACCCATTATCCGCATTTTTGAAATGCAAATCCGCCCCGAAAGCGTGGAACAATTCACCGAATTAGGCAAACACAATATTCGCCAATCGGTCAATACCGAGCAAGGTGTGTTGGGAATGTATGTAATGACCGACAAAACCGACCCCAATAAATTTTATGTCGTAGAAGCCTATGCCGATGAAACCGCCTATCAGACACATCGTGCTTCGCCCCATTTTCAAGCGTGGCTCAATGGCGCAAAAGAGATGATTATGTCACGCAAAATGATTGAAACCAATCCTGTGGTATTTGGTTCAAAAGCGGTGGTTGTGCCGTAAGTATGTAACGTCTTGAGGTAACGAACAATGCGAAAAACAGGACTACTCGGCTTGCTGCTTTCAATCTTTATGATCCCAAACGCCGCAGCAGAAAATACCGTTAAATATCAAGGAAATACAATGAATATTACTATTGGACAATCTACGTTCAGCGCAGAATTAGCCGACACAAAAGCCGCCCAAGAATTGACCGCACTTTTGCCTTTAACTCTGGAAATGCAGGATCACTTAAGCAATGAAAAATTTGCCGAATTGCCAAAAGCCTTAAGCCGCAACGACCAAGCGGTCGGTCGCATTGAAGCGGGCGATATTATGCTTTGGGGCGGCAATACCTTAGTGGTGTTTTACGAAAGTTTCCAGTCATCCTATCGTTATACCAAATTAGGCAAAATCAAAAATACCGCACAGCTCAAAAATGCAGTCGGTGCAGGAAAAGTCACGATGACTTTCTCCCCTTAGCTGAGGAGCTAGAAGGAACAAGCGATCTGAAACAACAAGCGATCGGATTTGAAATAAAATTTACGATGTTTCAAGCGTGGCTTAATGGTGCAAAAGAGATGATTGTGTCACGCAAAATGATTGAAACCAATCCTGTGGTGTTTGGTTCAAAAGCGGTGGTTGTGCCGTAAGTATGTAACGTCTTAATCGTTGGTTGCAATGAAAAAAGAGCGGTCGAATTTTAAGAAGTTTTTGCCAATGAAAAAACTCGCTGAAATTTGACCGCGCTTTTTCTAATTTCCTAATACTTCAACACTTGCCCTTCTTTCGGCACCGCAACCTTGCTTAATTGATTTTCTTTCACAAATTTTCGCATGTCATCTGATGTAACTGAAGCGTGATTGACGGCGTCCATATGCACAGTAATGATGTCAGCTTTCGGGGTGGCTTGGCGAGCTTTGGCAACATCGGCTTTGCCCATAATAATGCTGTCTGAAAAACCTTGTAGTTGAGCGTAGCCTGTATTCATTACAATGACTTCAGGTTTATAGCGGTTGAGTGCAAAATCCACTTCTTCATTCCAAATGGTGTCGCCTACGATATACAGCGTTTTTTCGCCGTCTGCTTGCATCACCACGCCCATTGCCTCGCCTGCTAATTCAGCCAGCTGCGGAATAGCATACATTTGATCCGTGCCGTGTTGTCCGCCTGTTTTGCTTAATTTCACCTTGTTAAATTCGGTATTTTTGCCGACTACACGCACATCTTTAAAACCTTGTGAACGGATAATTTGTGCATCGCCTGCATTTTGTACGAAAATCGGTAAGGTTTTAGGTAACACTTTTTGTGCGTATTCATCCCAGTGGTCGGCGTGGGTGTGGGTAACAATCACGGCATCTACGCCTTCAAGCACTTTTTCTACGGGTTCTTTCATATCAATCAACGGATTACGTTTTTGGCTGTTGATAGTGCCTTCAAACCCTGCGTAACTGCCTTTCGGTGCAAGATAAGGATCGACCAAAAACGTGCTGCCTGCCATTTCAATTTTAGCGGTGGCATTACGGATATGTTGATAGCTAATTTCCGCATTAGCCGTGGTTGCAACGGTAGTTGCCATTAAAGCAAAAATAAGAGATTTCAGTTTCATTGTGTTTCCTTTTGTAAAAAATAAGATAAATTAAACCGCTTGTTTGCGATGGAGGTATTATGAAACCAATGAGAAATGAAAAACATTGACTTATTATTCAAAAATCGTAAAAATCGGGTCAAATTCATTTAGCGAGTAAAAAAGATGTCTATTCCAACCGTTGCCTTAGTGCTTTATCCCCAATTTAGCCCTTTTCATTTTTCCGTGCCTTATATGGTGTTTTCCGCTGAAATTGACGGCAAGCCGCTATTTAACGTGAAAGTGGTCGCAGAAAATCCGGCAGTTACCCAATCCAAGCCAGCGATTATTCAGGCAGACGGCAATTTGAGTTTGTTGGAACAAGCGGATTTGGTTGTAATGATCGGTTGGGACAAGTTGGAACAAATGCCGTCTGCCGCCTTAACGCAGGCATTGCAACAAGCGGCACAGCGTGGCGCGACCGTTGTAGGATTGTGTTACGGCGCTTATCCCCTTGCCTATGCAGGTTTGTTGAACGGCAAAAAAGCCACCACGCACTGGCTGGGCGAAACGGATTTCAGACAGCGTTTTCCGCAAGTGAAATTAGATTGCAGCGCCATTTATATTGAAGATGAAAACATCATCACCTCCGCAGGCACCGCGGCAGGGTTAGATTGTTGCCTCGCGATTGTTCGCCGCCAATATGGGGTAAAAATTGCCAATCAACTGGCACGTTTGTTGGTCATCTCACCCCATCGGGAAGGCGGGCAGGCACAATTTATTGAACAGCCCATCACTCGCAAAACCGCCAATGAAAACATCAACGAATGGCTAGACATGATGCGAGCCAACCTAAACGCCGATTATTCCATTGACATACTCGCCGAAAAGTTAATGATGAGCCGTAGCACCTTTACCCGCCATTTCCGCAAAGCAACGGGAATGGCATTGACCGAATGGCTGATTGAAGTACGGTTACAAAAAGGACGAGAATTGTTAGAAAGCACCAAGCTCAACATTGACGAAATCGCCCACCAAATCGGCTTTCATTCCGCCACCGCCTTTCGTCAGCATTTTAAAGCGAAACATCACATCAGCCCGAAACAGTGGCAGAAACGGTTTCAGGCTGATTGAAAGCTAAAAGTACGGTCAGATTTTAAGAAGTTTTTGCCAATAAAAAAACTCACCGAAATTCGACCGCACTTTATCGGCTCGCCACTAACTTTTCGCCCGAACCAACACCGATGTCATACTTAATGAACCGGCAATCAGTTCATCATTAAACAAAGCGATCTCATCAGTTTCATCACGTTGCGCCATCACATAAAGCAGCGGCAAATAATGGTCTGGCGTTGGCACGGAAAGCGTAGCGCTTTCGCCAAACTGCTCAAAATGAATTAACGCCTCATCGTTATGTTCATGCATGGCTTGATTGATTTCATCTCTGAACTGATACGCCCAATCATATCCAGCGCCCACTTGATCGATATGCTCCCAGCTGATCGCTCTTAAATTATGTACAATATCGCCACTACCTAAAATCGATACACCTTGTTCACGTAGTGGGCGTAATTTTCGCGCTAATTCATAGTGCCATTGCGGCGATTTAGTGCGATCCAAACTAAGCTGAACCACGGGAATATCCGCCTGCGGATAAAGATATTTCAACACCGCCCAAGCGCCGTGATCAAAACCACGGGTCGGATTAATTTCCACCTGTTCGGGCGCAAGCAACGTTTGAATGTGTTGAGCAAATGCCGGATCGCCTTTCGCCGGATACACAATCTCGCTTAATTCCGGCGGAAAACCGTGAAAATCGTAAATCATCGGTGGATTTTCCGCTTCCATGATTTGCAATTTTGCGCTATACCAATGGGCAGAGATACATAAAATCAATTTTGGTTTTTCAAAAGTTGCTGTGATTTGCTGAAAACCTTGATTAAAGATATTTTGCGGATCTAACGCATTCATCGGGTTGCCATGTCCGACAAAAAGTGCGGGCGATTTTTTCATTGTTTTTTCTTTTCCGATTAAATATGTGAAAGTAGGCATAATTTAACCCCTTGGGCTTGCCAATTAGAGCGGCAAAGCCACTCCACTATGTATAATCTAGCACGCAAATACGTGCTAGGTGTAGAAATAAAAATCCCTTGATTAATATTTTCTACCAATGCAAAACCTCCCAAAAATCCAACCAGTTTTTTCTCCATTATTCTCATTTAAGCAATAGATAATTCTATTTTTATTGATTGTAAAACAGCAATCTCACTTCTAAAATACATGCAAACAACAAATTTAGGAGCAAAAAATGAAACTCAAAAAACTCACTACCGCATTATTTTTAAGTTCAACCCTATTTTCAGGAGCAGTTATGGCAGAGATAACTTCAGCGACAGCAATTAACGTACCTGCGCAGCATATTCAATTAACCCAAGAATGGGACAAAGTTTTCCCGAAAAGCGATAAAGTGGAACACCGCAAAGTCACCTTCAAAAACCGCTATGGCATTACCTTGGCTGCGGATTTATATATGCCGAAAAATGCCCAAGGCAAATTGCCGGCCATTGCGGTGGGCGGTCCTTTTAGCGCAGTCAAAGAACAGGTTTCCGGGTTGTATGCGCAAACATTGGCGGAGCGTGGTTTTGTGACTTTGGCGTTTGACGGTTCGTTTACAGGCGAAAGCTCGGGCTTGCCACGTAATTCTGCTTCGCCTGAAATCAATACTGAAGATTTTTCGGCGGCAGTGGATTTTTTGGGTTCGTTAGACAATGTTAATCGTGAAGAAATCGGCATTTTGGGCGTGTGCGGTTGGGGCGAATTTGCTTTAAATGCAGCAGTTAGCGATACACGAATTAAAGCGGTTTTGAAGAGTGGCAAAGTTGGCTTAATTATTTCCACTATGACCTCCCGTTAGCTCAAATCCCTTCGGTGATCTTTGATCGTTCCGATCTTGCCTTAACTGCCGCCGTAAATCATGCCGGGATTGCAATAGGTCGAAAACATTTAATCTCCCCTTACCTCAAAACGGAACAACTTATTACTCCCTTTCCCACTTTAGAGAAAAACTGTTTACAGCGATATTATGTCGTCACCCCTTATATCCATAATCAAAAAATTAATGTTTTTGTGGAGTGGTTACGGAAAAGTGAACATCTTTAATTTATTATTTTTTCTGAAAATCCAAACAGTAAAAAACTGTTTTATCTACTATGTTAATAATTCTTACGCAATGCGTGCGGTAATTGTGCGATTTTTGCGTATGTTGAAACGATGATGCTCTAGCTAGTGAGACTAAACCGCAACCTGAGTTATCGGTACAGAATTTTATCGTACTGCCTGATCTATTGATGCAAAGCAATTTACTCACAATTTTATCAGTTACTACTGGCTACAAATATCTTGAACGACAAATTGTAGCGCATGTCTTGCGGCTAATCTGGCTTTGCGCTGTTTTAAGCGTCTTATCCGCGCGGTACGTTGTGATAAATTTAAATTATTAATTGTACTTTTCTTTTTCAAAAATGTTTTGCGTTTAAGCATAATATACCTCTAGTCTTTTTCATTATTGTCGTTATTTTTTAACTCATTTTCATTTGCTGCGGGTTCCTTTGGCACGACCGGAGCTTCTGTTGGCACGGTTTTTTGTTCCTCAAGTGGAGCCGCATCTGCTTTCTCATCCTTGATAGACGCTGTCAGCGTTGCATTTTCTTCCTGCAAACTTTGCTGAACCCGATAATAATTCACGATACTATTCATATAGCGGCGGATATTTTCCACATATTGATAGGCTTCATAGCCACGCGCATAACCATATTTCAGATTAGTATAATAGCGTTTCTCCGCTAATAACGGTAAATTTTTCTTTACATCCAACCAATTATCTTGATCGCCGCCCAAGTTTTTCGTCAATCGGCGCGCATCCAATAAATGCCCTAAGCCCATATTGTATGCTGCTAAAGCAAACCAAATTCGATCTTCTTGCATAATACTATCAGGCATTTGTGATAAGAGTAAATGCAAATATTCCGAACCGGCTTTGATACTTTGTTCCGGGTCAAGACGATTGCTGATTTTCATCCGATCGGCAGTGGCTTTGGTTAACATCATCATGCCCCGTACACCGGTCGGCGAGGTCGCATCCGGATTCCAATGGGACTCTTGATACGCAATAGCTGCCAACAATCGCCAATCCAAATCGCCACGATATTTTTCGAATAAATCCGCAAACTTCGGCAACACGCTTTCAATCGCCTGTAAATAAGAACGCGTATCCACGTAATCAAATTGTGCTAAATGGCTGAAATATTTTTCTTCAATACGCGCAATCAAGCCATTTTCGATAGATTGATTCATAAAATCCAACAATGCCGCCTGCAATTCGCTGTAAGCATGATTTGGCAAATACCAATGCACTGTCGATTCGTCAGTCACATCAAATGCAATGGCAATTTGTGGCTTAATTTGCTGCGTGATAGAAACATCAATGGAATTAGCAATCGTGTAATCTAACTTGCCTTCCGCCACTTGTAGCAGCAACTCTTCTTGCGATTGATCCACTAGCGTCCAGCTCAAATGAGGATATTTTTCCTTTAATTCCGATAATACCGCATTGACTTCCGATCCTTTCGGAATAGCTAATTTTCCTTTTAGTTCAGCTAAGGAAGCCGGTCTTAAACTGCCCTTTTGATAAACCAATTGCCAAGATGCAGAATAATACGCCGGCCCCAACTGAAAATTGTCAATTTTCTGTTTTTGATACAATAAATTTGCTGCTGCAATATCAATTTTGTGATTTGCCAGCGCAGAGAATAATTCCTCTGCGCTACTCATCGGCATAATATCCAATTCTACGCCAAGATAATCGGCAAAGGCGTTGGTTAATTCATACTCCAGTCCCGCCGCTCCCTCTGAACCGATAAAATAAGACACGGGATTATTGAGCGTTCCCACTACCAATTTGCCTCGCGTTTGAATCGCGGTATAAGGGTTTTCCTCCGCTTGCATCACTCGCTGCCACGGAAAAACCATATCAATTGCCCACAGCAACAACCCAACGGCACAAATCAGTCGAATAAATAAACCTTTCAAATATAATTATCCTATTTTCCATCTACAACGATTGATTGTTCATTTGAAGGCCAAGCATTTACCACCGCCTTCACCAAAGTCGCCAACGGAATCGCAAAAAATACCCCCCAAAATCCCCATAAGCCACCGAAAACTAAGACTGCGATGATAATGGTTAATGGGTGTAAATTCACTGCTTCAGAAAATAAAAATGGAACCAGTAAATTTCCATCCAAAATTTGGCTAATCACATAAATAATAAACAAATACCAAAATGTCGGTGTTACTCCAAATTGAAATATCGCCACCAATACCACCGGGATTGTTACCAAAACAGCACCAATATAAGGCACCAACACGGATAACCCTACCGCAACCGCCAACAATAGCGGATAATTTAAGCCGAAAAATAAAAAGATGGCATAGGTCACCCCAGCAACAATCAAAATTTCCAACAATTTACCGCGGATATAATTGGCGATTTGTACCTGCATTTCCATCCAAACTTTAGATGCCAATCCACGATTACGCGGCAAGAAACCGCTGATGTAGCTCATCAGCTCCTTCTTATCTTTCAATAAAAAGAAGATCATTAAAGGAACTAAAAACGCATAAATCCCCAAGGTCACCAAACTAAGCAAGGAACTGACCGAAAGTTTTAGTGCGGATTCCCCAACACCCAATATTTTTTCCTTGATGGTACTAAATACCGAATCCACCATTTGATAATCCACCAATTCAGGATAAGATTCCGGCAGCGATAATAACCATTCATTCAACTTATTAAACATATGTGGCAAATCGCTAAACAAATTCACGGTTTGATTAACCAACATCGGGATCATAATCAATGCCATCAGCAACGCCACGCCGATAAAACCACCTAAAATTAAAATCGTCGCTAGCATACGCGGAAACTTTAATTTTTCATGCAAAATACGGATCGGCCATTCCAATAAATATGCCAACACAATGGCGATTAATAATGGAGCTAAAATATCGCTGAAAAAATAGATCGCAATAAAACAAAACAGTAAAATAGCAAACAGCGCCATCGCCTGCGGATCCGTGAAACGGCGAATGTACCAATTTTTCAACATCTCCAGCATAATTTATTTCCCCTCATTCTAACCGCAAGATTTTTAAGCGATTATAAGGTAAAATGAATAAAATTTATATCAGCAAAGGAATTTTTCTATGAGCATTACGATCTATCACAATCCACGTTGTTCTAAAAGCCGAGAAACGCTTGCTTTACTGGAACAACAACATATTCAACCCGAAATTGAATTGTATTTGCAAAAACAGTATTCCGTAGAACACTTGCAATCCCTAGCGCAAAAATTACAAATTGACGACATCCGCCACATGATGCGAACCAAAGACGAGCTTTACCGTTCGCTGCACTTAGATGATCCCAATATTACGCAACAACAATTGCTGCAAGCCATTTCCGAGCATTCCGCCTTATTAGAGCGCCCGATTGTAGTTAATGGCAACAAAGCAAAAATTGGGCGTCCGCCGGAAAATGTTTTAGCAATTCTCTAAATTTCATCTATAATAACGCTCGCTCAACACGAGCGTTTCTATTAATTTTCACCCAAAGAGAGGACATTATGACTAAGAAAAATCGTCAAGCCTCGCCGCAACCACTTGATATACAAACACAAACAGTATATCAACATCAGCGCGGCGTTATTAAGGATAATGCATTGCAGGCATTATTACATGATCGTTTATTTCGTCAACGCATTGAGAAAAAACGCAAAGGTAAAGGCAGCTACCAAAGAAAAGCCAAATATGTAATAAAATATGCTGAAAAGCCCGATTATCAGATTTTTGATTTCAGAAATTTAATAATCGGGTTTTTCTTAATAAACAAAATGCAAACAGACTAAACGAGGTAATACTATGTCAGTTAAAACCGAAATTTTATTTAATCATGCGTGGAATGTGCGGATAAGCGATCCGGGTGAAGAAGGGGCAAACAGCCACTTTTTTGAAAAAGTGTATATTACTTTAACGGCACATATTGCCGATAATAACATCAGTTACGAATTTACCCGCAAAGTGGAAGATCAAGTAAAAATCAACCGCACTTTCACGGAATTAAACGAATTGTTTAAGTTCTTAAGCGATTATTTAGACGCGGTTTCACTCGGGCTTCTTGGCGTAAAAATCGGACAACTTGGCGGAAAAGTAGAATAACAAAACGCGGATAAAAACAAAAGTGCGGTTAAAAACTTCTGATTTTTCAACCGCACTTTTCTCCTTTAAATCAACTAATCGCTTTCTTTTTCATCCATTTTATGCAATTTTTGTTTATAGGCATAACTGCCCCATAAGGCATACGCTAGCGCTTGTTTTTTCATTTCTTCCGGAATATCTGTCGGAACAAGTTCGCCGCTTTGTGGGTCATAAATATAGCCTTTGGCATCTTGCGATTGTTGTAAAATCGCCACACGATCACCACGCATATAAGCAAAGGTTTTATCAAATTGAATTAACGCACGATTGGGATCTTTGGCTTTGGTTAAATCATAGCCTAACATCGGATAATTGCCACTCGCACCAACCAAGGATAACAAAGTGGTCGGCATATCAATTTGACTCACCAAACGAGCATCACGTTTTGTATCGATTCCGTCGCCTAAAATTAATGCTGGAATATGGAAATGTTTCACCGGCACCAAACTGCTACCGTACACGCGGGAATCATGATCGGCGATAACTAAGAAAACCGTATCTTTCCAATAATCTGCCTGTTTTGCTAATTTAAAGAAATGTCCCAAGGCATAATCGGCATATTTTGCCGCATTGTCACGCGTTTGTTTCGGTTGATCGTATAACTCAATTTTGCCATCCGGAAACTCAAACGGATCATGGTTGCTTGAAGTAAACACGAGGCTGAAAAACGGTTTGCCTTGTTGGTGTAACTGTTTAAAGGTTTCATCCGCTTTATCAAATAAATCTTCGTCGCTTACGCCCCACGTTGCCACAAATTTTGGATTTTTATAATCACCTTGATCGATAATTTGTTGAAATCCGTTACCATAGAAGAAACTTGCCATATTATCGAAATGTTTTTCGCCGCCATAGATAAATGAGGTGTGGTAGCCCTGTTTACCCAAAAATTCAGCAATGGAGAAAAATCCGTGCTGGCTGCCGGAAAGTTTAACCACCGCACGCGCCGGCGTTGGCGTAAATCCGGTAGTTACAGCTTCAATACCGCGTACAGAACGAGTACCGGTGGCATAGAGATTTTCAAATAACCAACCTTCTTTCGCTAATTCATCAAAATTCGGCGAAAGCGGTTTACCACCTAATGTGCCGATAAATTGTGCGCCTAAACTTTCTTCTAAAATAATGACTAAATTTTTTGGCTTGCCTTGATAAGTAGCTTGGTTATGGGTCAAGGTTGGAAGTGCGGTCGAAATATAATCTGTTTCAGCACGTCCACGCGCTTGTTTTAAGGTATCTACAACCTCCGTTAATTCCATTTTGCCATAAATCTCTGATGAATTTTCTTCATCTTTCATTTGTTGCACTGCAAAAATCACCGAATACCCAGAGTTTAATACTAAAGAATTTACTAAAGGATCGGAAGAAAATGCCACCATTGCGGGATTAATACCACGGTGTTGGAAGGTTGAACGTCCGCCAATAAAGGTTAAAAGTCCGACAATAACAAAAAAAACCGGACGCCAATACCATTTCGGATACACCAAATCTTGTGTCACGATGCCAGAGACTTTCCAAAAGAAGGTAGCGAATAAGACGGTTAAAATCGGTGTTGCTACTAACGCGATTAAATGCCCGTTCGCCAACATGGTAAAGACTTCTTTCGGATTGACCAAATATTCCACAAATAAAATATTCGGGCGGAAATCATAGGTTTCAATAAATGCCGGAGTAGCAATTTCCATAAAAATAATGAAGACACTCGCGATAGTTAACCACAAGCGAATAAACACTAACGCTGCATTGCCGACTGCATGATTACCAGTCAGAAAAAATGCCACCACAATCGGCACGGAAAACAGCCAACATAAGCTGGATACGTCAATTCTTACCCCTTGTAGCAACAGCTGTCCCCAACCGTCAACCGCATTAACCCGCTCACTTTGCCATAGCCCTAAGCCAATTCGACTAAGCGAGAGAATAATTAAATTCAGTAGAAAAAAAATAATGATCGGATACATCGGCCCGAGGAAGGCTTTCATGGAAGACATTCAAAATTCCTTATAAATAAACCTGATTATTGCAAATTAGACGAGCCATCTTGTAATAAGTTCATCTAGGCGAAAAAAATGGACTCTAGTTTACACTAAAATCCACTTTTTTTGACCGCACTTTTATGCTTTTTCTACTTCTAAGCGTTCAAATACCAACACGCGGCGTTCCAATTTGCGTAAAAGTAGCGTGGCAATTCCGGTGATGATCAAATAAATCAGACCGGCAATCCCATAAATAGTCAACGCATCATATTCCGTTCCGTATAAACGTCTAGCATACCCCATAATATCCAAAATGGTGATCGTTGATGCCAATGACGTACCTTTAAACACTAAAATAATTTCGTTACTGTAAGATGGTAACGCGCGTTTTAAGGCGAAAGGTATCAAAATTTTTAAGGTCTGCCAACGCGTTAACCCTAAAGCTGCACAACTTTCCCATTGCCCTTTGGAAATAGCTTTCACTGCGCCATAAAAAAGCTGTGTCGAATACGCCGCACTATTTAACGCCAGCGCTAAAATCGCACAAAACCAAGCGCTGGACAACAATGACCATAAAGGGCCTTCCGTAATCCAAGTAAACTGGGCAGGACCAAAATAAATAAGGAAAAACTGAATAAGCAGCGGCGTTCCGGTAAAGACAGTTAAATAAAGATTAATCAGACGACTTATCGGTTTATTATTCATGGACAATAAAAAAGTCAATCCAACCGCTAAGACAAAGGCAATCACCAATGATGCAACCGTCAACATCAAACTCGCTGGAATGCCTTGTGCAATGGTCATAAAATAGTCTTTAAACATTATTTTCCCCCTCTTTCAAAGCGGGTAAAACGCCATTCCAATTTACCAATAAAATATTGGCTGATTAACGTGATCATCAAATAAATCAATGCGGAAAAACCATACCAAGTGAACGGTTCTTGGGTATTGGTATTAATTAACTGTGCTTGGCGCATAATATCATGTACACCGATCAAGGAAACTAACGCGGTATCTTTTAATAAAACTAACCATTGGTTGCTTAACCCCGGCAAGGCATGACGCCATACTTGCGGCATCACAATATTGACAAAAGTATAGGCACGACTTAATCCTAACGCTGCACCAGATTCCCATTGTCCTAAGGGAATCGCTTGAATTGCACCGCGCAAAGACTGCGAGGCGTAAGCCGCAAAAATAATGGATAATGCCACTACACCGCAAATAAATGGTCCTAGTTCAATATATTTTCCGGTAATCAGTTGCAAAATTTCAGGCACACCGAAATAAATTAAAAATACCACTAAAATTTCTGGAAGACCGCGTAATAAAGTGATGATAACCGAAGTTGGTTTGCGCACACTTTGCCATTTGCTGGTTTCCAATACCACAAACAGCACAGAAAGCAACAATCCGAGTAATAACGAACAAACCGCTAACCCTAAGGTCATTAGGGTTGCGGTGTACATTAAAGGAAGATAATCAAAAAACATAAAGATTATTTAGTCATCCATTTATCATAAATTTTTTGGTATTCACCATTGGCTTTAATTGCTGCCAAACCTTTATTTAAACTGTCTAACAAGGCAGTATTTGATTTGTTCACGGCAATACCCAATCCATTGTTAAAATAACGTTTGTCAGTCACACGCTCGCCCACGAAAGCTAACTCAGGATTTTTGTTAATCATATCTCTTAACACATCTGTATCACCAAAGATCAATTGGATACGTCCACCTTTTAAGTCTTTGATCGCATCTTGTAAACTTTGGTAAGAGCTGGAAGTATATTGGGTCGCTTCTTTAGTCGCATATTGTTCATAAGTGGTACCGATTTGCACACCGATATTTTTCGCTGTCGCTAAATCCGCTTTATCTTTCACCCCAACAAAGCTGGCAGAACTTTCATAGTAAGAATCACTAAACGCCACTTGTTTAGCACGCGCTTCGGTAATATCAATCGCCGAAATTGCCGCATCAAAACCACGCCCTTTAATCAAAGACGGAATTAACGCATCAAAAGATTCTGCTTTAAATGAACAATTCGCTTTAATTTCTTTACAAATTGCATTGGCAATATCTACATCAAAGCCAATAATTTCGCCTTGTGTATTTGTCATTTCAAACGGAGGATAGCTTGGCTCCATCGCAAAAGTAATATCTTGTGCATTAACTGCCATGGCAGAACTAGCTAATAGGGTCGCTAAAAGAAGTTTTTTCATAATAAATTCCTTAATAAGAGTGAGATAAATATTGTTTAAATTGTTCTGTTTGTGGATGTTCAAAACAACTTGCATCGCCCATTTCCACAATACGCCCTTGCTCCATATAGACAACTTTGGTAGCAACTTTTCTCGCCATTGCAACCTCATGAGTTACAATTACTTGAGTAATTCCGGTTTCTTGCAATTCCTGAATAATTGAGATAATTTGCGCGGTAATTTCAGGATCCAATGCGGCTGTCGGTTCATCAAACAACAACACTTGTGGTTTCATCATTAAAGCCCGCGCAATCGCCACACGTTGCTGCTGCCCGCCGGATAAATGCAACGGAAAACGCTCGGCAAACTGCTCCAAACGCAAACGAGAAAGTAATTCCATTGCTTGCGCTTTGGCTTGCTCTTTATCCAAATTCAATACTTTAATCGGCGCCTCAATCAAATTCTCAATCACGGTCAAATGCGGCCATAAATGATATTGTTGAAAGACCATACCCACATCTTGGCGCAACTGACGCATTTTCTTCGGATTAGCTGTTGCAACGGATAAATCAAATTGATTGTTAGCAATCACCAATTCGCCGGATGTCGGCACTTCCAGCAAATTTAACGTACGAATAAGAGTACTTTTCCCCGCGCCACTCGGACCAAGTAATACCAAAGTATCGCCATCTTCCGCACTTAAATTAATATCAAATAAGGCTTGAGACGAACCATAAAAAAAGTTTAAATTTTTAACACTAATTGTCATTTTGTAATAAAGAGATCTCTACTTTTATCAAATTGCGGATATAGTATTATTTTTTGCATACTTATGCAATAGTAGTACATAAAAATTTATCACTCTACAAACATTACTCACAAAAAAGAGCAATATATTAAAGTGCGGTCTATTTTTTGGTCATTTTTCACTTTTTTCTCATATTTTTTCCAACTGCATTGTTCACCTTTTATGCAAATTATTTTATATAAATAAAAAAGAGAACAATTTACCGCCTAAAACAAGTATAAATACCAAATAATCAATTTGCTTACTCAAGTATTTTGCTTTATTATTTTTCGTCGAAAAATAAGTATTTTTTAGGAGAAACAATAATGTATAAAAAAATAACAATGGCAATACTCTTGGCATTATATGGTAGTGGGGTAAATGCGGAAGAAACCCTTGAACTAGAAGAAATTCAAATTAACGCAGAAAGTGGCGCTGAAAGTAATTTACTTGGTGAAAGCCCAAATGTGAGCGATCAAATTATCCAAGGCAGCACCCTCAAACAACGCGCAACCACATTAGGTGATGCGCTAGGAAGCGAACTTGGCATTCGTTCCAATCAATATGGCGGCGGTGCATCCGCTCCGATTATTCGTGGTCAAGAAGGAAAACGCCTTAAAGTGCTACAAAACAGCGCCGATCTGCTGGATATGTCCACCTTATCGCCGGATCATGCCATTATGGTTGACACAACACTTGCCAAACAAATTGAAATCCTACGCGGTCCAACAAGTTTACTTTATGCATCTGGCAATGCCGCTGGTTTTGTCAACGTGGTTGATAATAAAATTCCAAGTAAGATTCCGCAAAATGGTGTTGAGGGAACCGTTGGATTTCGTTTTAACACTAATAACCACGAAAAATTAACCACTACAGAATTAACCCTTGGTGCCGGTTCCAAAATTGCATTGCATTTGGAAGGAATGGATCGCCGTTCCGGTAATTATAAAACCCCAAATTATACGCGTTATGAATTTAAAAATGAAAAAGCCCTAAAAGATCATCTCAGCGCGCCACAAAAATTAGCAGGATTAGAGCAAGAGTATCAACATTGGCTCGCCAATCGCCACCACGACAATTATTTTCCTTACCGCCCTCAAAATGAACAATTTTATATTCGCAAAGAAGAGGATTATTTACGCCAAAAAGCACAGTTTCAAAATGCAATCGTCGCACCGCAACATTTAGATTATTTACCTAATAGCTGGGCGCGTTCTAAAGTGGGGAGCGTGGGTTTATCTTGGGTGGATGATTGGGGTTATTTAGGCTTCTCTTACACCAAACGTAAAGATAAATATGCGCTGCCTGCCCATAATGCCATGTATGAAAACTGCGGTGCTTACGTTATTTCCATCGCCAGTGAATTGAAAAAACCTTATTTAATGTCTTATCCTCAATTGATGGATGAGTCTGATGTAAATTATATTAATCCTCGCGCTGATTGTTTAGGAGCTGAATTTCATTCCCATGGCGTACATACACATACCACTGCTACACATAATCATGGCGCTCCCTATATTACCTTGGAAACATCCCGCTACGATCTCCGTGGTGAATTAAATAAACCTTTTACTGGTATTGATAAAGTTCGCGCTAATTTTAGCTACGTCGATTATCAACACCAAGAAAAAGAAGGCAATATCACCAGTAGCCAATTCAAAAATCGTGGATTTACTACCCGCCTTGAATTCAGCCATCAACCTATCGGTAATTTAAGTGGCGTTTGGGGAATACAATATTTGTATTCGGAGAATAGCGCTTACTCGCCAAATACTAATAAAGGGCGTCAGATCCTCAATGATAATACCACTAAAAATTTCAGTCTCTTTGGGTTAGAGCAATATCAATGGAATGACGTCACCTTTGAAATTTCTGCGCGCGTGGAAAAACAAAAAGTACGTATGGATTATGACTTATCCAAAATCACATCCATGATGCAACCGCTACCCAACCGCTACAACAGCCCTTATATTGAACGAGGGAATAAAGAACGCGCGAAAAATCTCGCCGATGCCTTAAAAGCAACAAAACCTTATCAAGAAACTGCCTATTCTTATGCATTCGGCGCTCATTGGGCATTCACCAACGAACATCTTCTCTCGTTCACCGCATCTCACCAAGAACGGTTACCCAATGCGCAAGAGCTTTATACCCACGGAATGCATTTGGCAACCAACTCATTTGAAGTCGGTAACCGAAATTTAACCAAAGAAAAATCCAATAATTTAGAACTCGCCCTAAAATATCAAGGCAATCAGCTGGATTATAAAATCAGTACCTATTATTATGATTTTGATAACTATATTTTCCTTGATACCTTAAACGAAAGTTTAGGCAACAGTCGAGTAATCGCGCCTTATTCCTTACGGATTAACCGTTACAACCAAGCAGCAGCAAAATTCTATGGATTTGAAGGACAAATCGGCTATCAATTTACCCCGGTATATTATGTTTCCCTGTTTGGCGATTATGTCAACGGACGCTTAAAACATCTGCCGGATACAGTAGTTGATTACAATATCTACACCGATGAAAAAACCTATGCCTCACAAGGCAATCGCTACACACCGCGTTTACCACCATTGCGCTTGGGATCCAAAATTAAAGCGGATTTTAACGCCCATTTATCCGCAGAATTGGAGTATTATCATGTCTTTAAACAGACCCATACTTCCAAGTTCGAAAGCGAAACACCGGGACACCATATGCTGAATTTCGGTTTGAGTTATCAAAATACCCTTGCTCAAGGCGAATATGAAATTTTCTTCAAGGCGAATAACCTGCTTAATCAACAAGTTTACGCTCACGAAACCTATTTATCTTATATCCCGCAAATGGGACGAAATTTTAGCTTTGGCGTGAATTACCGCTTTTAACGCAGCATAAAAAAACCGAGGGAAAAATCCCTCGGTTTTTTACTTATACTGAAATCTTGGTTGACGATTAAGCCGCTTTTGCCATTTCAAATTCAATCAACATCATCAAAATATGGATAACTTTAATATGAATTTCCTGAATGCGATCGGCATAACCGAAATGTGGCACACGAATTTCCACATCTGCCAATCCAGCCATTTTGCCACCATCTTTACCAGTCATGGCAATGACTTTCATGCCTTTTTCTTTTGCCGCTTGAATAGCATTCAACACATTTTTTGAATTACCTGAAGTGGATAAACCAAATAGCACGTCGCCTTTTTGCCCTACGGCCTCCACATAGCGAGAAAACACATAATCATACCCAAAATCATTGCTCACACAACTTAAATGACTCACATCAGAAATTGCAATTGCCGGATAACCCGGGCGATTTTCCCGATAGCGACCAGTTAATTCTTCGGCAAAATGCATCGCATCACAATGAGAACCGCCATTTCCGCAAGACAATACTTTGCCGCCTTGTTTAAAGCTGTCAGAAATTAACAGTGCTGCCTGTTGAATTAATTTCATATTATTTTCATCATTAATAAATTTATTTAATACATCTTGCGCTTCAACCAATTCAGCTTTGATTTGAGCTAAGTACATAAATGACTCCTTTATTTTGTGCAAAATACTGCCCCGATTTTACGTGATTAACACGCATTATTCTAGTAACTGTTTTAGCAAATTCTCGACAAATTCCAACCGCACTTTATGCTCATTCAACGGTACATTGAAACGAAATTTCGTTGGTCCATCAAATTTAAACACTGTCGGTTGTTGTTGAATTAACGTAATAAATTTCATCGGATCTAAATCCGCATTTACCGCAAATTCAATAAATCCACCTTGTAACGTGACATCAATTTTCGTAATTTTTAACGCTTTCGCCGCCAGACGCAATTCGGCAATGCGCATTAAATTTTTTGCAGCCTCCGGCAATAATCCAAAGCGATCAATAAGTTCAACTTTCAGCTCATCCAATTGATGTTTATGGCTTACGCCGGCAATGCGTTTATAAAAGGACAAGCGCATATTCACATCGCCTAAATAATCTTCCGGTAACAATGCCGGCAGCCGCAAATCAATTTCCACTTGCTGTTGTGTTAATTCATCCAAGGACGGTTCGCGCCCATCTTTTAACGCATTGACTGCACTTTCCAATAATTCCATATACAACGCAAAGCCGATGCTTTCAATTTGCCCACTTTGCTCATCACCCAACAACTCACCGGCGCCGCGAATTTCCAAATCATGAGTTGCTAACATGAAACCGGCGCCCAAATTATCCAAACTTTCCAATGCCTCCAAGCGTTTCAACGCATCTTTAGTCATCGCTTTCGGATGTGGCGTTAATAAATAAGCGTAAGCTTGATGGTGCGAACGACCAACGCGTCCGCGCAATTGGTGCAATTGCGCCAGTCCAAAATGATCAGCGCGTTCAATAATAATCGTATTAGCAGTTGGCACATCAATCCCGGTTTCAATAATCGTCGAACAAACCAACACATTAAAACGCTGATGATAAAAATCCGACATCACCCGTTCCAAATCGCGTTCGCGCATTTGCCCATGCCCAATCGTAATCCGTGCTTCCGGTACAAGTGCGGTCAATTTTTCCGCACAATTTTCAATACTCGCCACATCATTATGCAAATAATACACCTGTCCGCCGCGCAAAATTTCACGCAAAATCGCCTCGCGCACCACATTATCGTCCGCTTGACGCACAAAGGTTTTGATACTCAAGCGACGCGCCGGTGGCGTTGAAATAATGGACAAATCGCGAATACCGTTCATCGCCATATTTAACGTACGTGGAATCGGCGTGGCAGTAAGGGTCAAAATATCAATATTGGCGCGAAGTTGTTTAATTTTTTCCTTTTGACGCACACCAAAACGGTGTTCTTCATCAATGATCAACAAACCGAGATCATGAAATTTCACATCGGATTGAATCAATTTATGCGTTCCGATCAAAATATCGACTTTCCCTTCCGCCAAATTTTGCAAAATTTGCTTCTGCTCCTTGGCGGTTTTAAAGCGCGACAATACTTCTACATTCACCGGCAAATTAGCAAACCGATCCTTAAAATTATCATAATGTTGTTGCGCCAATAAGGTAGTAGGTACCAATACCGCCACCTGTTTATGATTCATCACGGCTAAAAATGCCGCGCGCATCGCCACTTCTGTTTTACCAAAACCTACATCGCCACATACCAAACGATCCATAGCTTTTGGCTGACACATATCCGCAATTACCGCATTAATCGCCATCTCTTGATCTTGGGTCTCTTCAAATGGAAACGTGGCGGAAAATTGGCGGAACTCGTCGCGATCATACTGAAAAGCAAACCCTTTTTTCGCTTCTCGTTGAGCATACACGTCTAATAATTCTGCCGCGACATCACGGATTTTCTCCGCCGCTTTATGCCGCGCTTTAACCCAAGCATCACTGCCTAATTTATGCAATGGCGCGGTTTCATCCGAACCGCCGACATACCGACTGATCAAATGCAAAGACGCCACCGGCACATATAATTTGGCTTGATTTGCATAATTTAGTAGCAAATATTCTGCCGCCACCCCCGCATTTTCCAAGGTAATCAAACCGCCATAACGCCCCACCCCGTGTTCCAAATGCACGACCGGTTGACCAATTTTTAATTCGGCTAAATTGCGAATAAGGGTATCCGGATTGACAGATTTTCGTTTGTCACGTGTCCGTTGCTGCACCCGATCGCCCAATAATTCCGTTTCACAAATCACCGCCAAAGGCACATCTTGTTCAAGAATAAATCCACGATCTAAGCGACTGACAAGTAAGTTAATTTTCTCTTTTGCCGCCGAAAATTGTGCCACTTGTTTCGGCTTTAATTTTAACGGTTGCAACAAATCCAACAGGGTTTCCCGCCGCCCTTCTGTTTCCACGGAAAATAAAAGATTGCCAGAAAATTGTTCGATAAACTGTCGTAACAATTGCAAAGGTTCTTTTTGTTGCGATTGAATAGTCAATTGAGGCAAGGCTTGCAGTGGCAAATTTTTCTGCCGCACAGAAGTTCGCACTTTTTCCGTTTTTAAACTCAAGCGTGGATAATATTTGAGTTGGCGATTGACTTCTTCTAGGCTCAACCATAACTGATCTGGCGGCAATAACGGACGCATCGGATCAATGCGGCGGCTTTCAAAACGTTGCTGCGCATCTTGATAAAAACGCGCGCCTTGTTCTTGCAATTGTTCCAATTCCACAAATAGCGTATGCATCGGCAAATAAGAAAACAGACTTGCCATCTGATTGAAAAATAAAGGTTGCCAATACTCAATCCCCGCCGCGAGAGTACCTTTACTAATCTGTTGATAAATATGTTCTGGATCGCGACGGATTTCGCCAAATGTCTCTCGAAATTGAGCGCGGAAAAACTCGATTCCCTTGTTATCTGTCGGAAACTCGTGTGCTGGTAGTAAATCAATTGCCTCAATTTCCGTTTGTGTACGCTGCGTATCTACATCAAAAATACGAATACTATCAATTTCATCATCAAAAAAATCTAAGCGAAAAGGCACCGCACTTCCCATCGGAAATAAATCCAACAAAGCGCCGCGCACTGCATATTCGCCATGTTCCAATACTTGTTCCACCGCGCGATAACCAGCATTTTCCAATTGCAAACGCAATTTATCAATCAGCAAATTATCGCCTTTTTTAATTAATAAAACGTTTTGTTGTAAAAAATCTGGCGGGCATAACCGTTGCATCAACGTAGAAATGGCTAAAATCAAGATGCCTTGTTTGACATTTTGTAAATAAAATAAAGCACTTAAACGTGCCGAAGTAATATTTTGGTGGGGCGAAAAATTATCATAAGGCAAGGTTTCCCAATCAGGAAAAAAGGTGACCGGCAGACAAGTAAATTCCGTTAAAACTCGCTCCAAACGCACCGCACTTTTAGTATCCGGGGTCACAACTACCGTTAAACCGGAATATTGTTCAGCAATTTCAGCAATAGCAAGAACGTCAGCGCCGGCAAGCACGTTGCCGATAATTTTATGATCTTGCGGTTGAATGGGAATATCGAGATTAAAATACTTCATAAGTGCGGTCAAAATTTACTTAATTTACAAATAGCGTATTAGTTTAACGGAAATTCATCGCTTTTTAAACGATTAAGCACATAAGCGCAATAACTCACGCGGCAAAATAAAACTAAAACAACTGCCTTTTCCAACTTCGCTACTGACTTGCAGTTGCGCTTGGTGCTGCTCTAAGGCGTGTTTTACAATAGCAAGCCCCAAGCCGCTACCGCCGGTACGATTGCTACGCGACTCATCTACACGATAAAAACGCTCAGTCAAATGTGGAATATGCTGCGGTGCGATACCTTGACCGTTGTCCGCCACGCTAAATTCTACCCCCTCCGGACAAAGCACCAAACGCACGAAAATTTTACTTTGCTCGCCGGAATGTTTGATTGCATTAAAAATCAAATTCGACACCGCACTTTGCAGCTGACTTTCATCGCCCATCACGCGTACGTTAGGTAATACGGAAAAGACAACTTGTTGGTGTTCACTTACTAACATTTCTACACTGCGCTGGCACCCCAAAATCAATTCGGAAAGATTGACTTCATTGTGATTTTCATTGGTGGAATGCTCAATTTTCGCCAAGATGTTTAATTGTTGCAATAAATTTGCCATACGCTTACTTTGTTCCGTCATGGCATTCACCGCTTTTTGCTCAATTTCACTTAAATTCTCAGATCCTTCCAGCAACTCCAAATAACCTTGCAACACAGTAAGCGGCGTTCTTAATTCGTGGTTCATGTTGGCTAAAAAGGTTTGACGCGAATGCAATAAGCGAATAATTTGGGTCACATCACGCACAATCACTAAGGTCAACTCGCTGTCATACGGCGTTAAATTTATTTCAATATAGCGCTCTTTTGCAGTTAATAACACTAACGGTCTTTTATGGTTGGTTTGCTTGCAATAGTTTTTAAATTCTTCATAAAAAATCACGCTAAAAATATTTTTTTTGACCTTTTTATCCCAATAAAAATCGAAAATCTCTTGTGCCATATTGTTACACCAAGAGATTTGTCCATCGTGACGAAAAATAATAATGCCATCCGGCAAATACTGAATATTACGATTGAGTTTCGACAGCATACGTAGAGTTTTGATTTTTTCTCGTCGATGGCGTTGTTTGTAATACCCCACGGTTTGCGAAATATGTCCCCATGCATTTAAATTATCATGTTGATTTTTCTTAGGGGATAACAATTGGAGCAAGCGATATTCGCTACAATGGTGCCAAAGCAAAAGTAACACTAATATACCAATAAACCAGACTTCAAAATTCTGCGCAAAAATACTGAACACAAATGCCAGCAACGCAGATAGCACCATTTCGGCAATAAAATGCTTAATTGAGAACTTAATCTTCATTAACTTTCCTGAAAATGATTAGAAAAACGATAGCCGGAACCGCGTACAGTTTGAATGTAACGATCAAATTGGCTAGCCTCAAGGCTTTTGCGCAAACGACGAATGTAGGAATCTACCGTGCGATCTTCCACATAAATATCGTTTCCCCAGATAAAATCCAATAATTGATCGCGAGTATAGACTTTTTCCGGATGGGTCATAAAAAAGTGCAGTAATTTATATTCTGTTGCGCTAAGATTAATTTCCGTTTGTTGATAAAAAACCCGTTTAGCTTGTTGATCAAGTTGCAACCCGTCAATATCAATAATATGACTTTGCGATTCATAACTGCGGCGCCATACCGCGTCAATACGCGCCAATAAAACTTTTGGCGAGAAAGGTTTGGTGATGTAATCATCAGCGCCTTCTTTCAAGCACAGAATACAATCTTCTTCAGTGCTTCTCGCAGTGAGCATAATCACCGGCAATTTTGTTGTTTCTTCTTGTTTTTTGAGATATTGAATAAACTGAATTCCGGAACGCCCCGGTAACATCCAATCTAATAAAATCAATTTTGGGTTTTCACTTAATTTATTGACCGCACTTTGGTAATCTTCCGCCTCAATCGGTTGATAACCCTGTTGTGAGAGAAACAAAACAATCATTTCTCGGATCGCGCGTTCATCTTCAACCACTAATACCGTTTTTGACATTTCTCCTCCCATTTTAAGCTAAAAAATAAGGGAAATTGGCGCGCCATTTTCCCTTCATTCTCTCAATTATCGATCTTTATTTTCGAAATAAATCCACTCTGCCACCTGTTTAGCAAAGTAGGTCAAAATACCATCCGCACCAGCACGCTTAAAGCACAGCAAACCTTCCATAATCGCATCTTTTTCCTTTAGCCAGCCATTTTGAATTGCTGCCATCAACATAGCATATTCACCGGAGACTTGGTAAGCAAAAGTCGGCACACCAAAATAATCTTTCACGCGATACACCATATCTAAATAAGGCATTCCCGGTTTGATCATCACCATATCCGCGCCCTCTTGCAAATCCAACGCCACTTCTTGCAAGCCTTCATTGCTATTAGCGGGGTCCACCTGATAGGTTTTCTTATCGCCGCCTTTTAAATTCGCCGCCGAGCCGACAGCATCACGGAACGGTCCATAATAGCAAGATGCATATTTAGCGGAATACGCCATAATTTGTGTATTAATCAATCCCTGTTCTTCAAGTGCGGTACGAATTTTACCAATTCTACCGTCCATCATATCGCTTGGTGCCACAATATCCGCACCAGCTTGCGCATGAGATAAGGCTTGTTTCACCAACACTTCCGTGGTGATGTCATTTAACACATAATTATCGTCATCAATAATCCCATCTTGTCCATGCAACGTATAAGGATCTAACGCCACATCGGTTAATACACCCAATTGCGGATAATGAGATTTCAGCGCTTTTACCGCACGTTGCACCAAGCCATTAGGATTATAGGCTTCCTCCGCCATCAATGATTTTTTATCTTGTTCTACCACCGGAAACAACGCAATCACCGGCACACCATATTTCACCAATAATCCCGCTTCAATCAATAATTGATCAATGGTTAAACGTTCAACTTTTGGCATGGAAGGAACCGGCTCACGATAATTTTCACCTTCAATAATAAACACCGGATAAATTAAATCGTCCACTGTTAACTTATTTTCTGCCACTAAACGACGACTAAAATCATGTTTGCGTAAACGACGTAAACGACGAGTAGGAAATCCGGTAAAAATTTGTTCTGTCATAATCTTCTCTCCAAATACGAAAGGCTCTAGCCTTTTTACTTTCTTTTACTATAGTTATTTCTCGTTAACATTGTCCGCACTTTCATCTTCCTCGGTATCTTCTTCATCCTCTTTCGGACGATAGAAACGGGCGCAAATAACACCAACTTCAAATAACAAACACATTGGGACCGCGAGTAAAGTTTGTGAAATCGCATCCGGAGGCGTCAATAACATACCGATAAAAAACGCAGCTACAATAATATAAGGACGTTTTTTCTTCAAATCTTCCGGTGTCGTCACCCCAGACCAACACAGCAAAATAATCGCCACCGGCACTTCAAAACACACACCGAATGCCAAGAAAATTGCCAACACAAAATCCAAATAGCTGCTGATATCGGTAGCAATAGCAACACCGTCCGGAGCTGTTTTGGTCAAAAAGGCGAACACCAACGGGAAAACCACATAATAGGCAAACGCCACGCCCAAATAAAAGAGCAAGGTACTGGAAAATAATAAGGGATAAACCAAGCGTTTTTCATGTTGATACAACGCTGGCGCCACAAACGCCCAGATTTGATAAAGTAAAAATGGAACAGAAACAAAAATAGCCACCACCGCAGTCAATTTAATCGGCGTAAAAAACGGGGTAGCAATATTGGTCGCGATCATAGTCGCCCCCGCCGGCATAACTTCCAATAAAGGCGAGGCAACAAAGTTATAAATATCGTTAGAAAAATAAACTAACGCCAAAAATACTAAAGACACAAAAACAACGCTACGCAACAAGCGGTTGCGTAACTCGAGTAAGTGAGTGATTAGCGGTTGAGTTTCTTCAACAGTCATAAATCTTCTCGTAGGTTATGATTTTTCTGACGGGGTCTTATTGGATGGAGATAACTCCATTAACGCTTCATCTTCGGGATAATATTGTGCTGCGCTAAGCATAATCGGATCTGCTTGTTCGGCAAGTTCGGCTTGCTCCTCCGGCGAAAGTGCGGTGGTTTTTAACGAAGTTTCAGTGAGATGCTCTGCCTGCTGAATTTCAACCGGCTCCGTCAGCGCATTACGTTGAGCTTCAACCTGTTGCACTTTCGACTGTTGGTCTTCAATGTTTGCCGACTCGGCTTTTGCTGCGTGTTCCGCCGCTGCCGAATGATTTGATTGAATTGCCGCTTTCAACTCTTTTGCTTGTTGCTCAAAGCTGGTATTGGTTTCCGCTGCTTTTTTCTCTAAGTCCGCTTTAATTTTTTGCGCAGACTCACGCAACTCCTCCACCGTTTTATTCAATTCTGGCGAAAGTTGTTGTAAATTTAGATGTTCCGCTTTTTTGATTCTTTCTTGCAATTCCTGCAATTTTAATTCTTGGCTTAGCTCGCTTTGCACATTCGCCGCCAAGCCTCGAATAGTACGCACCCAACCCATCACGGTGCGAATTGCCACCGGCAATCGTTGTGGACCCAGCACGACCAAACCCACAATAAACAGAACAACTAATTCTGAAAAGCCGATATCAAACACGGATTATGCCTGCTCTTTATCTTTCACTTTATCACTTTGAGTGGTTTGTGCCGCTTCATCTGTGATTTTTTTGAATTCTGCATCTTTGGTCGCATTCGGCTCATCTTCATTCATTGCTTTTTTGAATCCTTTTACCGCCGCGCCTAAATCAGAGCCGACATTTCTTAATTTTTTAGTACCGAAAATCACGATAATAACTAATAAAAGAATTAATAATTGTTGCCAACTGAATCCCATTTTAAATCTCCTTGGGTAGAATGAAATAGACAATAAATTGTCGCTCAATATAACTTTTTTAATCTTGATGAACAATAGCCAAATCAGATTATTTTGAAAAATCTCCACTTATGGCAAGAGAAAACCAATCAACCAAATCATAAAACTACACAAAAATAACACCGCACTTAGTCCAAGCGGCAACGCATTAAATTGCCATAACGTACCGATAAAAATAATCCCACCGGTCAACGCCGCAAAGGCTTTTTTATGGAAACGTTGCTGCACGCTTAATTTTTGGTTAATTTCCCGCAATTGTTGGTTAATTAATTTCTGTTGTTTCATCGCCTCAAGTACAGTTTCCGGAAAATCAGGAAAATTCTCATACCAATAAGGCAGTTTTTGTTTCACCTTTTTCAACAAGGCTTTGGCGCCCATTTGTTGATCCAGCCAATCTTGCAAAAACGGTTTCGCGGTATCCCATAAATCCAACTGCGGATATAATTGACGCCCTAACCCTTCAATATATAACAAGGTTTTTTGCAACAACACTAATTGTGGCTGCACTTGCATATTAAATTCACGCGCCACATTGAATAAATTCAATAGCACTTGCCCAAAGGATATTTCCGACAAAGGCTTCGCAAAAATCGGCTCACACACTTCACGAAAGGCTTGCTCAAATTCATCAATATTAGTATCTTTCGGCGTCCAGCCAGCATCCACGTGCATCTGCGCCACACGTCGGTAATCACGATTGAAAAACGCAACAAAACTTTCTGCCAAATAGCGTTTATCGTTATCATTTAGCCGCCCCACAATTCCACAGTCAATCCCAATATATTGCGGATCTTCTGGGTGATTTGGGTTAACAAAAATATTGCCCGGGTGCATATCCGCATGGAAAAAACTGTCACGAAATACCTGGGTGAAAAACACTTGAACACCTCTTTCCGCCAATAATTTCATATTGGTGTGATTTTTTTGCAAAGCATCAATGTCCGATACCGGAATACCATAAATACGCTCCATCACAATCACATTGCGATGACAAAACTCGGGATACATTTCCGGTACATAAAGCATTGAGCTTTGCGCAAAATTATTGCGCAATTGGATGGCATTCGCCATTTCCGTACGCAAATCCAACTCATCACGTAACGTTTTTTCATATTCACGAATCACCTCAACTGCGCGCAAACGGTAGCCTTCTTTGGATAATTTCGGCAACCAACTAGCCAATTTATACATCCAACTCAAATCCGCTTCAATTTGTGGTTGAATATCTGGGCGCAATACTTTAATCACCACTTCCTTGCCCGCTAAGGCTTGCTGTTGATTAAAAGTCGCGGTATGCACTTGCGCGATAGAAGCGGAAGCGAGAGCTTGTTCGTCAAAATGACTAAACCAGTTTTCCAAGCGCCCGCCCAATGCTTGCTCAATTTGCGCACGCGCGATTTTTCCGTCAAAGGCATCTACTTGATCCTGTAATAGCGCCAGTTCGTCAGCAATTTCCGGCGGAAATAAATCTCGGCGAGTAGATAACATTTGCCCTAATTTGATCCAAACCGGTCCTAATTCTTGCAACGCCAAACGTAAACGCATACCAAAGGTTTTCTCGGAATGTTGATTTCTTAGCCAAAACAACGAATTACGCCAACAACGAATGGGACGAGTGTAACGATTTCGCGGCAACACTTCATCAATGCCATAATGCAAAAAGGTACGCAAAATATGATATAAACGAGAAAAATCTTTTAATTTCATTGTCAATTAACTTAATTGTAGCTTGGCTAATTTTTGCTCAAAAAGTGCGGTATCTTTTTCCAGCGTTTTAACTTGTTCACAAAAATCCGCAATAGCTAAACTCGGCGAAACCACTTGCCATTCTTCCGTCAAGCGTTCTCCCCAATATTGCTGGCTTTGTCCTAATTTTTGCTTCAATATATGGATAAAATCTTGCAAAAAACTGACCGCACTATGTGCCGGCACATCACCGATATAGCGTGACAATAATTCCGCCGGATCTTTTTCTACAAATTCCATCAGCGCGACAAAATCTTGTAACACTTGCAAATCCCCTTGCAGAAGAATTGATTGGTCGTTAATGTATTGACTTAATTGCACTTTTTTCGGCATATTGAGCAATATAGATAACGCCACGCTCACTTCACAATCCACTTCGCCTTCATATTGATGTAAAAGATCAATGCGTTGAGAAGAAAAAATAAAATAAATCGGAAAATTAAATTTTTGTGCATTCACCGCCAGCACTTTTCCGTTTAGTTTACGCAAATACAAACTGGAGTTAGGCGTTTTTTGGAGCAGATAATTGATGATCGTCTCTAAGCCACCATGTAACAGCTGTGGCAACATCAGTTGCATTTTCAATTGCTCAAAACGGGGTAGCATAGCGCCTCCTAAAATTTGTAGCCACGGTGCAACGCCACAATACCGGCGCTTAAATTATAATAGCTGACTTGCTCAAATCCGGCATCACTCATCATGTCTTTTAGCACTGCCTGTTCCGGATGCATACGGATGGATTCCGCTAAATAACGATAACTATCGCCATCATTGACTACTACTTCCCCCACCTTTGGCAAAATATTGAAAGAATAGAAATTATAAATTTTGCTTAACGGATCTAAAATTGGTTTAGAAAATTCCAACACCAACAACCGTCCGCCCGGTTTTAAAACGCGAAACATGGAACGCAAGGCTTTGTCTTTATCGGTCACATTACGCAAACCAAAACTTATCACCACGCAATCAAAGGTATTATCGGCGAAAGGTAAGGCTTCTGCATTAGCTTGCACATAATTAATATTGCCCACTACGCCAAGATTGCGCAATTTTTCGCGTCCAACTTCAAGCATGGAAGAATTAATATCCGCCAATACCACTTCGCCACTCTCCCCCACTAAACGAGAAAATTTTGCGCTAAAATCGCCGGTTCCGCCGGCAAGATCCAACACTTTATGCCCTTTGCGCACACCGCTGCAATCAATCGTGAAACGCTTCCATACGCGATGAATACCGAAAGACAATAAATCGTTCATTAAATCGTATTTATCTGCCACCGAATGAAACACATTTGCCACCATTTTTTGTTTTTCCGACTTAGCAACAGTTTTAAAACCAAAATGGGTAGTATCTTCAGAGGAGGAAAAGTGCGGTTGATTTGATGAGAGATTTTCGTTATTCATAATCTATAATCCATAAAACAAAATTTCTATTAGAATAACAAAAAATAGCGAAGTTTTCTTCGCTATTTTTATTTAACAGACCGGTTTTAGCTTGTTTAATTAAAACCAGAACATATAAGCGACAGTACCAATCACCAAAATACACACCATGTTTAAGATAAAGCCGACTCTGACCATTTCGCTTTGTTTCACCTCGCCAGTACCGAATACGATAGCATTTGGCGGAGTTGCCACCGGCAACATAAAGGCACAAGAGGCACCTAAACCGATGATTAAGGCTAAACCAAGTTCCGGCATTCCCAAGGATTGCGCGATGGAGATGAAAATTGGTACAAGCAACGCTGCACTGGCGGTATTTGAGGTAAATTCCGTTAAGAAAATAATAAATGCGGCGACTAACAAGCCGATAATATAGAAATGACCGCCTTCGATTAAAAATACAATACCATCAGCCAAAATTTTGCTCGCGCCGGAGTCTTTTAATACCGCACTTAGGGTTAAACCACCCCCAAACAACATTAACACACCCCAGTCGGTATTTTCTTGAATTTGACGCCATGTTGCCACACCCGTCGCACAAATTGCCACCGCAGCTAATAGCGCCACGACGCTATCGAAACTGCCAATCTTTTTCTCTAGTCCCAATAAGCTGGACAGAACGGGATTGATTGAATTACTAAATACCCAGCAAAGCGCAATAATGGAGAAAATAGTTAAGGTAATCACACGATCTTTGTTCATTTCAATTTTTTCAAAAGTTTGATCAAATTTCATGTTAAGTTTTGGTTTAAACACCATATACAAGGTTCCGATCATCAATGGCATCAAAATAATCATCATCGGTAAACCGTACCATAACCAGTCGGAGAAAGTTAAATGTAATTGAGAGGCAACAATAGCATTCGGCGGGCTACCTACCACCGTTCCCATCCCGCCGATACTGGCACTATAAGCAATCCCCAATAACACGAAAACATAAGTATTGTGATTTTGCTCTTTGTCCATTTGGCTTAAAATCCCCATCGCCAACGGAAGCATCATCGCCGCCGTCGCGGTATTACTCATCCACATGGATAAAAAGGCGGTAATACAGAACAGATAAATCACTGCAATAAATAATTTTCCACCGGCTAACGCCATGATTTTATTTGCAATCATGCGGTCTAATTTTTGCATATGCAATGCTGTTGCTAAAGCAAAGCCACCGAAAAATAAGAAAATAGTCGGATCAGCGAATGCTGCCAAAGCGGTTTTCGTCGCCACTAAATCCAAGGCAATCGCCAACAACGGAACTAATAATGCGGTGACCGTAACATGTAGCGCTTCAGTCAACCATAACACAGCGATAAAGACCAATAGGGCAAGCCCTTTATTTGCTTTAAGATCGAATGGTAAGACTTTTAATAACACAAAAAAGACCACGATATCGATCAAAAAGATGATGGCATTCTTACTAAATGCCGGTTTTTGAGGAGATGTTGCGTTCATAGATTTATCCTTTAGTATAGAAAATCACCTATCTTTTGTAGGTTACTACAGCAACAAGTTATCAATTTGTTACAAAAAATCAACGCCTTTTTTGTAGAATTGTGACGTACGTCAGAAAATAAACAAAAAAAGTGCGGTTATTTTTTTAACAAAAAACACACCGCACTTTTAGAATGCCTTTTATACAGAAAAAGAATAATTATTCGTCTGCAAAATCCGTTAATTCAAGCGGTTCTTGCGATAAGATAATCCCCGTCAAATCGGCATACACATAATCTTCCGGGAAAAAGGTCACACCGCCAAAATTCACCGGTACATCGCTTTCACCCACATTATTTTCATCCGCGCCCACCGGAATTGGCGCGAGCGCATGAATTCCAATATCAATATTTTCCAATTGTTGTAACTGGCGCACCGCACCATACACAATGATGCCTTCCCAACCGTTATCTGCTGCAAGTTGTGCTAATTCGGCATCAATCAGCGCACGTCGTACCGCGCCGCCGCCATCGACCAACAATACGCGACCTTCCCCGTTTTCTTCTAAAATTTCCGCAATCAATCCGTTATTTTCAAAGCACTTGACTGTCGTGACTTTGCCATAAAACGAACTCAATCCGCCAAAACTGGAAAAAATCGGTTCAACCACATCCACCTGATCAAGATAAATATCACAGAGTTCTGAAGTATCAATGAACATAAAATTACCTTTTCTAATTGAAAATAATCCAGTCTAGTATATGCCGATCAAGCGCCGATAAGCAAGCCAAAACTAAATAACAGATTGATAAATAACGCCAATAATGACATTTGTGCCAACATTGGACGCAGTTGTACCGGCGCTTGACTGCGATAGACAAACAAGGCGTGTTTAAGCAATAAAGGATATGCTAACACGAATAAAAAATGCCACGGGCTTTGTACGGTCAATAAGGCAAACAGCAAATAACAACCTGCTGCCACACCAAGTAACCAGCAATGATAAATACGCCCATTTTTAGCCCCCAATCTCACCGCCAACGTATTTTTACCCGCTTTTCTGTCCTGTTCAATATCACGTAAGTTGTTGATATTTAATACCGCAGCAGCTAATAACCCGGTAGCGAATGCCGGCAGAAAAATTAGCCAATTTAGCTGATGAGCTTGCAAATAATAAGTTCCACCCACGCCCAACAAGCCAAAAAAGATCAACACTGAAATATCGCCCAAACCGCGATAACCGTAGGGTTTAGCGCCCACAGTATAAGTAATCGACGCGATAATTGCCAAAATACCTAACAGGGAAAAAGCAAGCAAATCATTGAGCGTTTCATAAGCCAGCACGATCAATAACGCACCGCAAAGCAAACTGGCAACACCAATCCATATCAATGCATATTTTAATTGTCGTGCGCTAATACCGCCTTTTTGAATGCCGCGCAACGGTCCGATACGTTCAGTGGTATCCGAGCCTTTTTGATGATCACCATAGTCATTGGCAAAATTCGACAAAATTTGCAACAATAGGGTTGTCAACAAACAGAGTAACGCAATTATTCCATTAAATTGCCCCGCCCAATACGCCAGCGCCGAGCCGGTTGCAATTGAGGCGGCTGCCACTGGCAAGGTTTTCGGTCTTGCTGTTTCGAACCACATTTTTAATGTGTTTTTTTCCATAATTCCCACTTTTATTGATAAATGACCCGTTTTTTCACCGCACTTTTGCGTAAAATAGCGTATATTCTACAAGGTTATTAAACGCTTTTTAACTGTTTTAAGGAAAATATGACGAATTTATCGCTGAACGTGCAACCGATCGCCATTATGCACAGCCCTTACAAAGAAAAATTTTCCGTTCCTCGCCAGCCAAATTTAGTGCAAGACGGAACCGGGATTTTAGAATTCCTCCCACCTTACGATCAGCCGGAAGCAGTGAGAGGATTGGAACAATTCTCCCATTTATGGCTAATTTTTCAATTTGATCGTATTCCACAAGGCAAGTGGCAACCGACGGTGCGTCCGCCGAGATTAAATGGCAACCAGCGCATTGGCGTATTTGCATCCCGCTCCACCCATCGCCCCAATCCTCTCGGATTGTCAAAAGTGGAATTAAAGCAAATTGAACATAAAAAAGGCAAACTTTTTCTGCATCTTGGCTCGGTTGATCTGGTGGATGGTACCCCGATTTTCGACATCAAACCGTATCTTGCCTACGCCGATAACGAACCTCATGCGCAATCTGGTTTTGCTCAGCACAAGCCCACTGCCACGCTCAATGTCGAGTTCAGCCCACAAGCACAGCAACAATTGCAAAAAATCACCGAAAAACGACCGCACTTCGCGCATTTTTCTCGCTTTATTCGCGATGTGATCCAACAAGATCCGCGCCCTGCATATCAACAAGGAAAACCTAGCGAACGTATTTATGGCATTGTGTTACATGAATATAATATCCGCTGGAAACTTAAAAGCGGCACGCTGGATGAAGTAGAAGTGTTAGATATTGCCGATTGGCGCTAACAAAAAACCGCACTTGATGACTCAAAGTGCGGTCAATTTTAGCGAGGTTTTATTGTTGTGTCACAATATTTCCATCAACATAGTCAATCGTAATCAATTTACCAGGAATGACTTTACCGGACAAAATGGCTTGTGAAAGCGGATTTTCCACTTCTTGTTGGATTGCCCGTTTCAACGGTCTTGCACCATAAATCGGGTCATAACCGACTTCACTGATAAAATCTAACGCTGCATCGCTAAATTGCAATTGATAACCATGCGTTTCCATACGTTTAACCAAACGTTGCAATTGAATTGAAGCAATCGCACGGATATTTTCTTTGCCCAACGGATGAAATACCACAGTCTCATCAATCCGGTTGATAAATTCTGGACGGAAATGTCTGCTTACCACCGACATCACAACTTCTTTCATGCCATCATAACCAAGCTCGTGATTTTCTTGAATTAAATCAGAACCTAAGTTAGAGGTCATGATCACGACAGTGTTGCGGAAATCAACGGTACGACCTTGACCATCGGTCAAACGCCCATCATCCAATACTTGTAACAAAATATTGAACACATCGTGGTGCGCTTTTTCCACTTCATCCAACAAAATCACCGAATAAGGGCGACGACGTACAGCTTCCGTTAAATAACCACCTTCTTCATAGCCCACATAACCCGGAGGCGCACCGACCAAACGGGAAACGCTGTGTTTTTCCATAAATTCAGACATATCAATACGCACCATGGCATTTTCATCATCAAAGAGGAAGTTCGCCAAGGTTTTACACAATTCGGTTTTCCCTACACCAGTCGGCCCCAAGAACAAGAAAGAACCAATTGGACGGTTTGGATCAGAAAGTCCGGCGCGACTACGACGAATGGCATTCGCCACCGCTTCAACAGCTTCATGCTGACCAACAACCCGTTGATGCAAAGCTTGTTCCATGCGTAATAATTTTTCTTTTTCTCCCTCCATCATGCGCGAGACCGGAATACCGGTCGCACGGGAAAGCACCTCCGCAATTTCCTCATCAGTCACTCGATAACGCAACAAGGTCATTTCTTTGCCACTCGCTAATTCCGCTTGCGCCAACTGTTTTTCCAATTCCGGAATGCGTCCATATTGCAATTCGGACATTTTATTCAAATCGCCGATGCGACGCGCTTGTTCCATTTGCATCCGCGCATCTTCCAATTTTTCTTTAATATGTTGCGAACCGGAAAGTGCCGCTTTCTCGCTTTTCCACACATCTTCCAATTCCGCATATTCGCGTTCTTTTTCTGCCAGTTCTTGTTCCAACATGTCCAAACGTTTACGACTTGCCTCGTCTTCTTCTTTTTTCAACGCTTGTTGTTCCAGTTTTAACTGAATGATACGACGTTCCAAGCGATCCAATGGCAAAGGTTTAGAATCAATTTCCATACGAATACTGGATGCCGCTTCATCAATTAAATCAATGGCTTTATCCGGTAATTGACGATCGGAAATATAACGATGAGAAAGCGTTGCTGCAGCTACAATCGCAGGATCGGTAATTTCCACATGGTGGTGCAATTCGTAACGTTCTTGTAGCCCACGCAAAATCGCAATAGTATCTTCCACACTCGGCTCATCCACAAACACTTTTTGGAAACGACGCTCAAGTGCGGCATCTTTTTCAATATATTGGCGATACTCATCCAAGGTTGTGGCGCCCACACAATGCAATTCCCCACGTGCCAACGATGGTTTAAGCAAATTGCCCGCATCCATCGCTCCGTCAGTTTTACCGGCTCCCACCATGGTGTGAATTTCGTCAATAAACAAAATGACACGACCTTCTTCTTTGGCAAGTTCGTTCAACACCGCTTTTAAGCGTTCTTCAAAATCCCCGCGATATTTCGCCCCGGCAATCAATGCCCCCATATCCAAGGAAAGTACGCGTTTGTTTTTCAATCCTTCCGGCACTTCGCCATTCACGATACGTTGCGCCAATCCTTCCACAATCGCCGTTTTACCTACACCCGGTTCACCAATTAACACCGGATTATTTTTTGTGCGACGTTGTAATACTTGAATAGTACGACGAATTTCATCATCGCGCCCAATCACCGGATCTAATTTTCCACTTTCCGCTCTGGCAGTTAAATCGATCGTATATTTTTCTAGCGCCTGACGATTTTCTTCGGCATTTTGGTCATTCACTTGTTGTCCCCCTCGTACTTGCTGAATAGCTTGTTGCAAACGATCTTTTTGCACCCCGCATTTACGCAAAATCTCTTTTAAATTGCCCTGTTCTTCCAAGGCCGCCAATAAAAACAACTCGGAAGAAATAAATTTATCTTGCTGTTGCTGCGCAAATTTATCGCATAAATTCAATAAGTTAACCAAATGACGGGAAATTTGTATCTCACCGCCAGTACCAGAAACTTGCGGCAAACGATTAATCTCGCTATTAATCTCACTACGCAATAACCCGACGTTCGCACCCGCTGCAGTTAAAATCGGCGCTACTGAACCATTTTCTTGATTTAACAACGCCAACATCAAATGCACAGGCTCGATAAATTGCTGATTTTTACCCAACGCCAATGACTGTGACTCCGCTAATGCTTGCTGGAAGCGGGTAGTAAATTTTTCAATATTCATAAAATTCTCCTCTTAATCCGATATCTCATTATTGTTCATGAAATATCCTATTCATGACTGGTAAGTAAGATCGATTTAGCCAATTTCAAGGGAAAAAAGAAAAATTTTTAAATAAAAACTATTGATGAATTAATTTTGATAGGAATAACTTTTTATAAAAGAAAAAGTGCGGTCAAAATTGACAAAATTTTCACCGCACTTTCACACGTTGCCGCAATATTTAAATCACGCGCGAGAATTGTTGTCTTTTGGCTTGTTGGCGGGAATACGTATCGAAACACAAACAAATATTGCGGATCAATAAACGTCCTTTAGCGGAAACCACAATTTCATGCTCGCCGATCTCCAATAACCCGTCTTTTACCAATGGCGCCAATAACGCCAAATCTTCAGCAAAATGTGTTTTAAAATCAATTTGATATTGCTGCTCAATCGGTTGATAACGCAATTTAAAATTACAAATCAATTGCTTAATCACATCGCGACGCAAGCAATCTTCTTGGCTCATCACCAACCCTTTATGCAAGGCAATGCCGCAGTTTTCCACTTGGGCATAATAATGTTTTAGCTCTTTTTGGTTTTGTGCATAAGTATCACCCAATAAACTGATAGCTGAAACGCCTAAACCTAACAGATCACATTCTTCTTGCGTAGTGTAACCTTGGAAATTGCGGTGTAATACACCTTGTTGCTGTGCAATCGCCAATTCGTCATCCGGCTTGGCAAAATGATCCATACCAATAAAACGATAACCAGCATTACCTAAGGTTTCGATGGTTTTTTGCAAAATCGTCAGTTTTGTTTCCGGTGCCGGCAACTGTTCTTCTTTAATTTTCGCTTGACCAGCAAAACGACTTGGTAAGTGCGCATAATTAAACACACTCAAACGATCCGGACTTAATTCGATCACTTTTTGCAAGGTGAACATAAAACTTTCCACATTTTGCAACGGTAAGCCATAAATTAAATCCAAATTGGTGGATTGAAAACCTAGCTCACGCGCTTTCACTAACAAAGCGCGGATAAAATCTTCATCTTGTTCGCGGTTCACGGCTTTCTGTACGTCTTTATTGAAATCCTGCACCCCCATGCTCATGCGATTAAAGCCCAGCCGGCGCAAATGTGCCAACATAGAAAGCTCAATTTCACGCGGATCCAATTCAATGCTGATTTCAGCCTCTTCGGCAATGTGAAAATGCTCACGCAGCATATTCATCAAACGAGAGGATTGCGCTTCGGTTAAATAAGTTGGTGTGCCACCGCCCCAGTGAACTTGAGTGGCAATACGATCACGAAACAACGGCGCGCGATGTTGAATTTCTTTTTCAAGATAATCCAAGTAAATATCAGCTTTGTGTTTATGGCGGGTGATAACTTTATTACAGGCACAGAAATAACACAGTTTATGACAAAAAGGAATATGCACATACAACGACAACGGACGATTCGGATAACGGGCTGCTGCTTGTTTAAAATCCTCATCCGTATAATTTTCATTAAATTCAAGCGCGGTCGGGTAAGAGGTATAACGCGGCCCTGAATGATTATATTTTTGAATTAATGCTAAATCCCAAATGATTTCAGACATTTTATTTTCCCCACATCGTCTCAATATCGCTTAATAATTGGTGCAATTCCAACTTAATTTTTTGTTCTAAATCCGCTTCTGCGCTCTCGCGGCGTAAATCTAATTTCATCCGCTCGTTTTTCTTCAATTCGCGGCGCGCTTCATGGGTCGGCATATCCATCACCACTTCATACAACGCAAACATTGATTGATACGCTTTTAGTTTTTTGCCTAAAGGCTCAAGTAACATTTTCAGGCGCAAAACACCTTCCGAATGGTTACATTCTCCACTTTGCATAGCCTTGGCGATAATCACAATACTTTCTTTTAATCGATCCACACGCGCTTGTCGTGCTTGTTGCAAGGCTTTTTTCTGTTTTTGCAGGGCGAATAATAAATGCACTGCATAGCCGGCGAGCGCCAAAATAATCAGCGCACCGATAATCACTAAAATTGTAATTTCCATCTTTATTTAAACTGATTAATATCTATTTTTTCAAAAGTGCGGTATAAATCTTCCCCGTTTTCATCTTCATCCGCAATACCCAATTCGTCCATTAGTTGCGCAATACGATCTAAACAGTCGTCCACAAACGCCTGATCTTCCGCACTCAATTTTTTGCCTGCTTCCAAATCATCCAATAATTGATTTAAACATTCGTTATTTTCCAATTGTTCCAATTCCAACATCGGATCTTGTTTTGAGCCTTTTTCTGGCAACGGAACCGGTTGAATAAATTGATCTTTTTCCGGACGATTAACAAATTCCACGATCAACGGGACTTTTTTACGACTTCCCAAACGGGCATCTTGTTGCGGTTTTTCGCTGACTTTTGAAGAATTATCCACCGCGCTATGGCGTGAACCAGGGGTTAAACCTTTATGCTTTCTTTTTTTCTTTTCTTCACGCGCTTTCGCATCAAGCTCATAACGTGTCGCTTTCCGTCCGGATGGGCGCTTGGACGCATCGGTGTGTTTATCCGCTTTGCGCGCCGGCATAATATCGGTCAAACGACGGGTTTTCTTTTGACGAGCCATTTTTACTCTCTCTTATTTATGGGTTAATCGCTGATTGTAACAGAATTCCGCTAGCTATTGGGGATTTTCCCACTACTGCGGTTATTTTCCAATACAAAAGGAACTAAAAATATTGCCTAACAAGTCATCGGAGGTAAATTGTCCAGTAATCTCGCTTAAATACTGTTGCACTATGCGCAACTCTTCTGCCAACAATTCACCGGCGTGAAATTCAGTTAGCTGCACCAAACCTGCCTGTAAATGCACATCTGCTTGTTCAAGTGCCTCCAAATGGCGACGACGTGCCAAAAAGCCGCCCTCTACGCCGGTTTGATAACCGACACTTTGTTTTAAGTGATCACGCAAAATATCCACCCCTTGTTGCGTTTTCGCCGACAATCGAATCAATGTATAACCGGCTTCTTCACTTATTCCTTCCTGTTCACCACTTAAATCCGCTTTGTTACGAATAATGGTGACGGGAATATGCGCCGGCAATTTGGCTAAAAATTCCGACCGCACTTGGGTTAAATCCTGATGTTCTTGCGTGCTGTCTAGCATCAACAAAATGCGATCCGCCTGCTCAATCTCATTCCAAGCGCGGCTTATCCCAATACGCTCCACTTCATCTGTCGCCTCACGCAATCCGGCAGTATCAATAATATGTAGTGGCATTCCATCAATATGAATATGCTCACGTAGCACATCGCGTGTCGTCCCAGCAATATCGGTCACAATCGCCGCTTCACGACCGGCAAGGGCATTTAACAAACTGGATTTTCCCGCATTCGGGCGCCCCGCGATCACAACTTTCATGCCTTCGCGCAAAATTGAGCCCTGTTTAGCTTGCGCACGCACGCGATCCAGCTGTCCAATAATATCGCGCAAATGTCCTTCAATTTTACCGTCTGCCAAAAAATCAATTTCTTCATCCGGAAAATCAATTGCCGCTTCCACATAGGTGCGCAAATAAATGACAGAATCGACTAACTTATTAATTTTATTGGAAAATTCCCCTTGCAGCGATTTTAATGCCGAACGTGCGGCTTGTTCCGAACTGGCATCAATCAAATCGGCAATAGCTTCTGCTTGCGCCAAGTCCAGTTTATCGTTTAAAAATGCCTGCTCGGAAAACTCGCCGGGGCGTGCTAAACGCACGCCTTGCACTTGCAAAATCCGTTTGAGCAACAAATCTAATACCACTTGCCCACCATGTCCTTGCAATTCCAGTACATCTTCACCAGTAAAAGAATTTGGTGCTTTGAAATATAAAGCAATACCCTGATCCAAGACGGTTCCATCAGCGTCTTTAAAAGGCAAATAATTCGCCATGCGCGGTGTCAAGGATTTCCCTACTACCTGTTGCGCGACCTCGGTTGCCAAAGGACCGGAAACCCGCAAAATACCGACGCCACCGCGTCCGATGGGCGTGGCTTGTGCCACAATCGTTTCTTTCATAAATACTGTCCTAAAACTGACCGCACTTTTTCCATAAAAGTGCGGTGAAAAATTTAGCGGATTATAACAAAAAGGCAAAAGGGAATGAATGCTTTTATCTTGAGGGAAAATCTGGGATCAGAGAAAAATACCACATAAAAAGCTAATAAAGATACTCAAACCGACATAATTATTATTCATAAACGCTTTGAAACAATCTTCACGCAAACGAGATTTTGTAGTTTTACATTGATAAACAAAAAACAATGTCGTCACAAATAACCCAATAAAATAGCTTGAATGTAAATCAGATAACCTACCAATAGCAATTAAAAATAACAGCGTAATAATTTGCAATAACGCAATGATTTTATTGTCATATTGGGCAAATAAAATCGCCGTAGATTTCACCCCGATACGCAAATCATCATCGCGATCCACCATAGCATATTGCGTATCATATGCCACCGTCCAAGTTAAATTAGCTAAAAATAGCAGCCAACATTCCAGCGGCAACTGTGCAATCGTCGCCCCATATGCCATCGGAATCGACCACCCAAACGCCGCGCCCAAAAAAAACTGTGGCAAATGAGTATAACGTTTTAAAAAGGGATAAATCGCCGCCAACAACACCGCAATCACAGAAAGCCCGATGGTATAGCCATTTAGAAATAGCACCAGTACAAATGAACACAAAATCAAAACAGCGAACAAGATTTTTGCTTCTTTCGGCGTCACTCGACCGGTTGCCAACGGGCGATGGGAGGTGCGTTTAACGTGTCCGTCAAAGTTGCGATCCGCGTAATCGTTAATCACGCAACCAGCAGCACGCATGAAAATCACGCCTAATATAAAAATCAGCAAAATTGCCCCATTCGGTATGGCTTTTTCCGCTAAAAATAACGCCCACAACGTCGGCCACAGCAACAACAACGAGCCAATCGGGCGATCAAAACGCATTAATTGCGCATACGCAAGGAGTTTATCTTTAGTGAAAATCATACCAAGTTACATCAAAATCCAATATCAAAGTGCGGTCATATTTTACTGTAAATTTGCCCAAAACTATATCCCTAATGCTTGTTTTATCAGCTGTTCTTTCACCAAACTCAACTGATTGGTCGCACTTAAACCAACGCCACGTAACAATTTTTTCAACGGATGATCGCCGGCAAACAGCTCTTTCAAACCCTGCATCGCCACCAGCATTTTCACCGCTTCTGTTTTACGCCAACGTTCATAATGACGCAAATAGCGATACTCGCCGAGATCCACGCCACGTTGTTGATTTTGACGAATTTCTTGCAACAAACTGACCACATCTTGTAAACCCAAATTTACGCCAAGACCGGCGAGTGGGTGAATGGTATGCGCTGCATCGCCCACCAAAACAATGCGAGGTTGAGCAAAATTACGTGCGTAACGAGCGGTAAGAGGAATGGTTTTGCGCTCGCCTTTCACTTGGCAAAGCCCAAGACGATGATCAAAAGCAACGGTTAAATGGCGATTAAAGGTTTGTTCGTCACAGTCTTTCATCGCTTGCGCCTGCTCTGGCGATTGCGACCACACGATAGAACATAAATTGTCCTCATGTAAGGGCAAAAACGCCAAAATACTGTCGTGAGCAAAAATCTGTCGCGCGCAATGTTGATGCGGCTCGGCGGTTTCCACGTTACACACCAAGGCATGATGACCATAATCACGAAAAATTAACGGAATATTGGCTTGTTTGCGCACCCAAGAATTGGCACCATCCGCACCAACAATTAATTGCGAAGATAACATCTGCCCATTATTCAAGGTTAAAATAGCATTATTTTCCGTTATCCCTAAGGTTTGCGGAAGTGCGGTAATAATTTCCACATTTTTTTGCGCCATCACTTGTTGCCACAGTGCTTGTTGGATCAGATGATTTTCCACAATATGCCCCAAATGCGACACACCCAAACCTTGCGTATCAAATTGGATCTTGGCGAAACTGTCTTTTTCCCACACTTGCATTTGGTCATAACCGGTCGCACGCCAATTTAACAAAGTTTGCCAAACACCCAATTGCTCCAGCAAAGTTTGGCTGGCAAGATTTAACGCACTGACGCGGCAGGTAATTTGCTCGCGTGGCGTTTGCGGCGGAAAGCCTTCAATCACCGCAATCTTAAGCGGATAAGGCGCGCTTTCTTGCGCTAATCCGGCAGCAAGCGCTAAGCCTACCATGCCGCCGCCAATAATCGTAATATCAAAGGTTTTCATTTTTTAATCCTACTTTTTCGCTACAGCCAACCTAAGGTCGCTTTGGCAAAATGTTGTTTGGCAAGGCGACATTGAGATAGCGCCATCAACCCCAAATTGCGCGCCAATTGTAATGGAAGTAAATTATTGGCAAAGACAGAAACTAAACTGTCCGTTAATTGAATAATATGTTGTTGATCTGCCTGACGAATTTCTTCATAACGCTGTAACAGCGCATAATCACCAATATCTTGTTGAGCGGCAAAATTGTCCGCTACCACATCTGCCAACGCCATTAAATCCCGAATGCCAAGATTAAATCCTTGTCCGGCGACAGGATGCAACGTTTGCGCCGCATTACCCACTAAGGCAGTGCGAGGCTGAATATGTTGCGCCGCACGATACAAATTCAGCGGATAAGCAAAACGTTTGCCACATTGTTGCAATTTGCCCAAACGCCAGCCAAAACGCTGCTGTAATTGCTGTAAAAAAGCATTTTCATCCAATGACATCAGCGCCTGTGGCTGCTTAACACACCAGACCAAGGACATTAAATTTCCTGCCATCGGCAATAACGCCAACGGACCTTCATCGGTAAAACGTTCAAATGCACGATATTGATGGGGTTGCTGCACTTGCACATTAGTAATAATCGCCGTTTGCCCGTATTCACGCTGCAATTGTTGCTCAATGGATGCTGCCGACGCCACTTGCGACCGGCTTCCATCAGCACCTACCAGCAATTTTGCGCGTAAAGTGCGGTCATTTTTTAGCCGAATTTTCACCGCACTTGGCAAATATTCAATCTGTTCTACTTGCTGCGGCGCCAAATAATCCAAATGGGGATACTGTTGCATGGCTTGAAGTAAACATTGCCCCATCTGCTGCAATTCCACCACCGCGCCCAGCGCTTCTAAATCGAACTCGTGCGCGCTAAATTCCACGATACCGCTATGTCCTTTGTCAGAAACATGAATTTGCTTAATCGGCGTTGCAATCCCTTGAATTTTTTGCCATAAACGTTGTTTATCCGGCAACTGAATGCGGTTTAATCGCTGACAACTTCCATCAGATAAGGCAATGCAGCGGGCATCAAAACCGCTTTGTTGATGTTGCTGCGGTGCTTGTTTTTCGACAATGGCGATACGCATTTGCCCTTGCGTTTTAGCGCTTAATGCCAAGGCAAGCGTCGCCCCCGCCATCGCACCGCCAATGATCACCACATCATAATCCATTTGAATTATCCTTTATTTTCGTTCATTAAACGTTCAATATCGTCAATTTCTTTCGGCGCTGCACAAGTCAGTACTTTATTTCCGTATTCAGTAATCAAAATATTATCTTCAATACGCACACCGATCCCTTTATACTGCGCTGGCACATCGGCATTCGCCGAAATATACAATCCCGGTTCCACGGTTAATACCATGCCTACTTCTAATGGGCGATCACGCTTTTTGCTATTACGATCGCCATTGACGCCTTCTTGGCTGTAACTGCCAACATCATGCACATCCAGCCCCAACCAATGCCCAAGTCCGTGCATATAAAAAGCGCGGTGGGCTTGTTGCGCGATTAATTCGTCAATATCGCCTTGCAAAATGCCTAAACGCACTAATCCTGCTACTTTAATTCGTACCACTTCATCATTGGCTTGTTGGATAGAATTGCCCGCCACTAAAAGCTCAATGGCGCGTTTTTGCGCTTGTAATACAATCTCGTAAATCTCGCGCTGTGCCGGGCTAAATTTTCCGTTAACCGGGAAAGTGCGCGTAATATCGCCGGCATACATGGCAAATTCGCAACCGGCATCAATCAACAACAAATCCCCGTCACGTAAGCTGTCGTTATTTTCGTTGTAATGCAAAATACAGGCATTTTCACCGCCGGCAACAATGCTATTGTAAGCGGCATATTTGGCACCGAAGCGGGTAAACTCATGTAAAATTTCCCCTTCGATTTCATATTCAAGACGATTCGGACGGGTTTGTTTCATGGCGCGAATGTGTGCCAACGCCGAAATTTGCCCGGCTTGTTGCATTAAGGCAATTTCATTTTCTGATTTAAACAAGCGCATTTCGTCTAAAATCGGCGACCAACATAAAACAGACGAAAAATGCACCGCACTTTGTGCAATCACTGCATCGCCCCAAACTTGTTGCCCCTGTTTATGATAAAGTGCGGTCAATTTTGCGCTAAATTCATCCAGTTTTTCGCTCAAACTTTCAATGGGAAATGCCTGATCTACGCCCAAGGTTTGTGCCGCATTTTCCACGCCTAAGCGACGCCCATTCCAAGTTTCCATCAAAGGATCTGACGGACGTAAAAAGATCACAAATTGCGTTTCATGCTGTTGCTTTAATACCAACAACGCGGCATCAGGTTCATTAAACCCGGTTAAATACCAAAAATAACTGTCCTGACGAAAAGGGTAGCAACAATCATTGTTACGCGTTTGCTCTTGCGCGGAAAAAATAATTGCTGCCGAATTCTCTTGCAATTGGGCGGCAACATTAGCGCGGCGGGCGGCAAATTCCGCCGGTGGTATATTTGCCATATAAGCTAAATCCATTCTTTTCTCTCCGTTAATGCGTTCCCATAAGCGGCTTGTATTTAGTGTAAAACCGGTTTTTGTGACTTGGATTGCGGTTGAAAATGGGCGAAAAATAAGGCGGCAACAGTACGCACATATTCAATAATTTCTTCTAAGGCATCACCAAGTTCCTCTTGGTTATCCTCTTCGTCATAGCCCAATTGCGCAATATCTTGCAAATCATCTAAGGCTTCGCCGATTTCCCCTTTTTCTTTATCCAAATTGCTTTGCGCCAAACCTAAACCAAGTAAAAAATGGTTGGTCCATTCGGACATGGCATCGGCGCGCGCAAAAACATCATTATCTTCCGGCAACCAAAGTTCAAAGTTAAATCCATCAATATCGGATAATGTGTGCTGAATATGCTGATAAAGTAGCGTAATTTGCTGTAAAAGTGCGGTCGGATAAGCGTGATTTTCGTTACTGAATTGATATAGCAAGGGCTGCCAACTTTGATCTTGTAGCCCACCACAGATTAATCCGCTTAAAAAACCGTGAATTTCGCTGCCGGTAAGTGCGATGCCGGCTTGTTTGAGTTGTTGATTTAAATCCGAATATGAAATAAGAACGTCTGTCATTTTTCTTTTCCTTGCTGAAGTAAGCAAGTAGTTTACCATTGTTCGTTGCAACCGACCAACAAGCAAACGGATTTTTTATGGCGAAAATCATTTGATATGGCATAATAGCAGCCAAAATTATTACCCGAGGTTGAGAGAAAGATGTCATCTAACAGTGTCGAAATTGTCGTTTTAGGGCAGGTTTTACGTTTAAATTGCCCGGAAGATCAACAAGCTGCGTTGCGTCAAGCGGCGCATATTTTGGATCAACGCGTATCCGAAATGAAAGAGCGGACAGGCATTTTGCAATTGGAAAGAGTGTTGTCGATTGTGGCACTAAACTTAAGCTACGAATTGCTGCAAGAACAGAAAAAAACACAATTAATTGAAAATGTTGTCTCAACCCGAATTCAACAATTAGACAATTCACTGGAAAGCATTTTAGCGCAAAAACAAAGCGTTTAAGCGGAAATAATGTGATCCAGATAAAAGAATTGCGAAATTTACTCTAGTCATTAGAGATAATTTCAGTTAGTATTAAGACAAAGATTACCTGAGGTGTTCGCCAGCGGATTACGTCCCTGAGCCGATACTTAAAACTTTATGAATTGGTACCCTATTGTTGGTGTGTATGCTTGCCTTGGTGTTTACCCTGAAGCAAGAAACCTGAAAACGATGACAACCGATTCCCTTGAACCGTAGGGTTCAAGGACCGACCATCCGTAGCGGCATCTCGGGGCTCTTCCTTTTTATTGGATTTCTTATGAATACCCTCTCCCAATTAACGCCCTCACAACAACGTCAACAACTTCGTCGACAAATTCGAAAAATTCGGCAAAAAATGACCGCACTTGAACAAGCGCAAGCCGAACAACGTATCACTGAGCAAGCATTACAACTGATTGAACAACAACAAGCGCAGCATATCGCATTGTATTTGTCTTTTGACGGAGAGGTTTCTACTGCATTATTAATCCAAACCTTGTGGCAACAAGGCAAATCTGTTTATCTGCCGGTACTGCACCCGTTTTCCGCGGGTAATTTGCTTTTTTTATGTTACCAAGCTCAAACGCCGCTCCACATCAATCAATTCGGTATTCAAGAACCCCGTTTAGACGTTCGCCAAGTGTTGCCGCTCAATGAGCTAGACATTATTTTCACCCCGTTGGTCGCTTTTGATCGACAAGGAAATCGTCTGGGAATGGGCGGAGGATTTTATGATCGCACGCTGCAACAGTGGCAACAAAAATCCTTTATTCCAGTGGGATTAGCGCATCAATGCCAACAAGTAGAAAAATTGCCTGTTGAAACCTGGGATATTCCGCTTGAACGAATATTAGTCGGATAATTTTACTTTTTTATAACATATGACGAAAAATTATTTGTAACGCTTCATTTTTTTCATACAATGCACTTAACCAATTTTAAATTAAGTTAATTTTCACATTTAGGGGAAAAAATATGTTGAAAAAATTTGCTTTAGTCGCAACCTCCGTGGTCGCATTTAGCGCGGCAACACAAGCTATCGCCGCAGACAGCCTATTAGATCGTATCAATAACAAAGGTACTATTACTGTAGGTACCGAAGGAACCTATTCGCCATTCACTTACCATGATGAAAGTGGCAAATTAACCGGTTACGATGTGGAAGTTACTCGTGCTGTGGCAGAAAAATTAGGTGTTAAAGTTGATTTTAAAGAAACCTCTTGGGACTCCATGTTAGCCGGCTTAAAAGGCGGTCGTTTTGATTTGGTAGCAAACCAAGTCGGCTTAACAACGCCAGAACGCCAAGCAACATTTGATAAATCTGAAGATTACAGCTGGAGCGGTGCGATGTTAGTAGCGCGTGCCGACGAAACTCGCATCAGCAAAGCAGAAGATGTGAAAGGATTAAGAGCAGCGCAAACTTTAAGTTCAAACTATGGTGAGTTGGCGGTGAAATACCAAGCGAATATCGTGCCAATTGATGGGATGGCGCAAGGGTTGAAATTGTTACAAAACAAACAAGCTGATGTTACTTTTAACGATTCTTTAGCTTTGTTAGATTATTTAAAGAAAAACCCGAACTCTGGTTTAAAACCAGTATGGGAATCTAGCGATAAAATCGGTGCAGGCTTTATTGCAAATAAAGGAAATGAAGAAGCCTTAGCGAAAATCAGCCAAGCTGTAGTTGAATTACGCAACGACGGTACCTTGAAAAAACTAGGTGAACAATTCTTCGGTAAAGATATCAGTGTTAAATAATTTCCTTGCATCTCTGCCCTTTATGACCGAAACAAGGGCAGATTTAGTTATCAACGGATTTCTTCCAATGGTTAAAGCAGCGGTGCTGGTTTCAGTACCGCTTGCTGTCGTTTCTTTTTTCTTAGGCATGATCATTGCTGTGGCGGTGGCGTTATTAAGAATTAGCCAAAATACCGGCTTTTTTCACCGCACTTTAGTAATGTTAGCAAAAACTTACGTTTCTATTATCCGCGGGACGCCGATGTTGGTACAAATTTCGGTAGTATTTTACGGGTTGCCGGCGCTCAATATTTTTATTGATCCCATTCCCGCCGCCATTATCGGTTTTTCCTTAAATGTTGGTGCCTATGGTTCAGAAACCGTGCGCGCCGCGATTTTATCCGTACCGAAAGGACAATGGGAGGCGGGTTATACTATCGGCATGACCTATATGCAAACCTTTCGTCGCATTATTGCACCGCAAGCCTTTCGCGTTGCAGTTCCGCCGCTTAGTAACAGTTTTATCGGATTATTTAAGGATACCTCCCTCGCCTCGGTAGTCACCGTAACGGAAATGTTTCGGGTAGCGCAACAAATTGCCAACTCCTCCTACGATTTCCTTCCGGTCTATATTGAAGCCGGTTTGATTTATTGGTGTTTCTGCTTCATTTTGTTTATTATTCAAGCGCGCGTCGAAAAACGCCTTGATCGCTATGTGGCACATTAATGGGAAGTGAAAGATGATTAAAATTCGTAATATTCATAAAACTTTCGGCAATAACCCCGTGCTAAAAGGCATTGATTTAGATATTGAGAAAGGTCAAGTTGTGGTGATTCTTGGACCATCCGGTTCCGGAAAAACCACCTTTTTACGTTGCTTAAATGCCCTTGAACTTGCTGAGCAAGGTACCATTGAGTTTCACAAAGAAAATCCATTATTCATTGATTTTTCAAGTAAGTCTATCAAAAAAGAGATTTTGCCGTTGCGCCGAAAATCCGGTATGGTATTCCAGCAATACAATCTTTTTCCGCACAAAACCGCATTAGAAAATGTAATGGAAGGTCCTGTTCAAGTACAAAAACGCAATCCAAGCGTCGTACGCGAAGAAGCCATTGCGCTCCTAAGTAAAGTCGGTTTGGCGGATAAAATGGATCTTTATCCTTACCAACTTTCCGGTGGACAACAGCAACGCGTCGGCATCGCGCGCGCCTTAGCCATTCAGCCGGAATTGATGTTATTTGACGAACCAACATCCGCCTTGGATCCGGAGTTGGTACAAGATGTACTTAACACCATGAAAGAATTAGCAAACGAAGGATGGACGATGGTCGTGGTCACACACGAAATCAAGTTCGCGTTGGACGTTGCAGATCTTGTCGTGGTGATGGACAAAGGATACATCGTCGAACAAGGCTCCCCACAGCAATTGTTTCACCACCCACAACACGAACGCACCAAAGCCTTTTTACACCAAATTCGCGCCGACGAATAACCTGTATCCTATAAAAGTGCGGTCAAAATTTGCTGAGTTTTACCCAAAAACTGCACTGCATTACTCAATGTAGTGCAACTTTCATTTACTCAAACTCCAATTCCACTGCGCTTTCACCCAATAAAGCCACTAAATCTGCCAATAATTCATCGGTCGGTTTGACGGACCATTGGATGCCGAAACGCAATAATGCGCGCCCTTGTGGGCTTTGATAATAGGCATGAATGGGAAGCGCGCCATTGCTATAAGGCGTTAAAATTTCTTTGAGTTTTTTGATAAAGTGCGGTGTAATTTGCGTTTGTTCTAGACTTATCGCTAAACTTTTCGCGTAGTGACTGCGTGCTTCATCTAAGGTCATCAAATCACGAACCGACATTTTTAGCCCTTGTGAAAAATCATCAAAACTCACTTGTCCGGTCACAATCACCACATTGTCTTTTTGCAATTTTTCGCCGAAACGCTCCAAGGCTTCGCCAAATAAAGTAATATCCAAACGTCCAGCACGATCATCCAGCGAAGCAATGCCAATGCGGTTGCCTTTTTTGGTAACAGCAAAGCGCGTATTGACGATCAAACCACTCACGGTACTGGTTTGTCCGCGATAATTTGGCACCAATTCGTTTAAACGCGTGTGACTATAATGGGAAAGTTCTTTCAAATAGCGGCTGATTGGATGGCTGCTTAAATACAATCCCAGCGTTTCGCGCTCACCATCCAAAATTTGTTTTTCTGTCCAACGCGGCGTTTTAGCATAAGCATTTTCCACTTCTTCCGGACTTTCCGTTAGCACGCCAAACATATCCACCTGTCCAATCGCTTCATCTTTTGCGTGTTGATCGGATGCTTTAAGCGCATCTTCCAAATTTTTCGCCAGCGCCGCGCGGTGCGGCCCTAATTTATCAAAGGCACCCGACATAATTAGACTTTCAAAGGTACGACGGTTGATTTTTTTCAAATCCACCCGAGCGCAAAGATCAAATAAATCTTTAAAAATACCGCCTTGATTACGCGCTTCAATTAAGGCTTCAATCGGACCTTCGCCAACCCCTTTAATCGCACCGATACCATAAACAATTTGCCCATGATCGTTGACGCTAAAATGATGTTTCCCCGTATTAATATCCGGTGGCACAACAGTTAATCCCATGCGCAAACATTCATCATATAGCCCCACAATTTTATCGGTATTATCCATTTCCGAGGTCATCACCGCCGCCATAAATTCTGCCGGATAATGTTTTTTTAGCCATAGGGTTTGGTAGGAAACAAGCGCATAAGCGGCGGAGTGAGATTTATTAAATCCATAACCAGCAAATTTCTCCACTAAGTCAAAGATTTTCATCGCCAAATTACCATCGATCCCTTTCGCCACTGCTCCTTTTTCAAAAATTTCTCGCTGTGCCGCCATTTCTTCCGGCTTTTTCTTACCCATCGCACGACGCAACAAATCCGCACCACCTAAGGTATAGCCGGCTAATTCTTGCGCGATTTGCATCACTTGTTCTTGATAAACAATAACGCCATAAGTTGGCTCTAAAATCGGTTGCAAACATTCATGTTGATATTCCGGATCAGGATATGCTACCGGTTCGTGACCATGTTTACGATCAATAAAATTTTGCACCATGCCTGATTCTAAAGGTCCCGGGCGGAACAACGCCACTAAAGCGATAATATCTTCAAAACAGTCCGGTTGTAGGCGTTTGATCAAATCTTTCATACCACGCGATTCCAACTGGAATACGGCGGTTGTTTCCGCAGCTTTAAGTAACGTAAAAGATGCTTCATCATCTAACGGAATAGCGGCAATATCTACCGGCGCTTTGCCTTCTTTTTCCAAACGGGCATTAATCATATCCAATGCCCATTTGATGATAGTAAGTGTACGCAAACCCAAGAAGTCAAATTTCACCAAACCAGCATATTCCACATCATTTTTATCAAAATGTGTGACCGGATGTTTTCCTTCGCTATCACAATACAGTGGCGCAAAATCAGTAATCAAACTTGGCGAAATTACCACACCACCGGCATGCTTACCGGCATTACGCGTCACCCCCTCCAATTTCCGCGCCATATCAATCAAGGCTTTAACTTCTTCGTCACTTTCATAAATTTCCGGTAACCGCGGCTCCGCCTCAAAAGCTTTGGCAAGGGTCATTCCGGGATCGGATGGAATTAATTTAGAAATGCGATCCACAAATCCGTAAGGATGCCCCAATACGCGCCCAACATCACGAATCACCGCTTTTGCCGCCATAGTACCAAAGGTGATAATCTGCGAAACCGCACCACGCCCGTAAGTTTCCGCCACATGTTCGATCACGCGATCGCGTCCATCCATGCAAAAATCCACGTCAAAATCCGGCATGGATACCCGTTCCGGATTGAGGAAACGTTCAAAAAGCAAATCAAACTCTAACGGATCCAAATCAGTGATTTTTAACGAATATGCTACCAACGATCCGGCGCCCGATCCTCGCCCCGGTCCAACCGGAATATCGTTATCTTTTGACCACTGAATAAACTCCATCACGATCAAAAAATAGCCGGGGAACCCCATTTGGTTGATCACATCCAATTCCACTTGCAGACGCTCATCATATTTCTGCCGATTTTCCGACCGCACTTTTTCATCCGGAAACAACACCAACAAACGTTCTTCCAAACCTTCGCGCGCTTTCATCACCAAATAATCTTCCGTACTTAACTCACCGGTCGGAAATTGAGGTAAAAAATATTGCCCTAAACGAATCGTTACATTGCAACGTTGCGCAATCAAGACTGAATTTTCCAAAGCGCTCGGTATATCGGCAAATAACTCACACATTTCTTGTTCGGAACGAAAATATTGCTGATCACTATACAATTTGGGGCGTTTTGGATCGTCTAAGGTATAACTATCATGAATGGCAACACGAATTTCATGGGCCTCAAAATCATCTTGCTGCAAAAAACACACATCATTGGTCGCTACCACTGGCAACCGTTTTTCCGCCGCTAATTTTAATGCAGCTTGGATATAACGTTCTTCTTCCGAACGCCCAGTACGGGTAAGGCTTAAATAAAAATGTTGCGGGAAAAATTGTTGATAAAAACTGACCGCACTTTCTACTTCCGCCGGATTATTTTTAAGCAATTTTTTGCCCACATCACCCAAACGTCCGCCGGATAAAACAATGATCCCCTCGCGATGTTCAATCAACCATTCTTGATCGATATAAGGAAGATCTTGGTATCCTCGTTCGTAAGCCTTTGATAATAAAAGCGTAATATTATGATAACCTTGATTATTTTTGGCGAGCAAGGTCAATTCAAATCGTTCATCGCCCATCAACTCACTTTTTACCAACACATCCGCGCCAATAATTGGTTTCACGCCAGACGATAACGCTTCGCCATAAAAACGCACCAGCCCACAAAAATTGGTAAAATCCGTTAACGCCATTGCCACCATGTCATGTTTCACGCAGGCTTTCACTAACGGTTTCACTTTCGTAATCCCATTTATCATTGAAAAATCGCTGTGAACGCGCAAGTGAACAAAACGAGGTGACGACATAAAAAATCCTTGAACGGTAAGCTTAAAAGTGCGGTCTATTTTAACTGGATTTTGAACATGGCTCAACTTAAGCCAATGCCCGTAAAAAATAAATGGCGACTGAATGCCGCCATGAAAATTGCTTAATATTTAACAATGTGACCATATCCTTCGAGGATTTTTTGGATATGATCAAGGGATTCTTTTGTCGGCGGTTTGACGTCTTCCAATTCGTATTTCTCGCCTAAGGCTTCCCATTTGTGCGCCCCTAAACGGTGGTATGGCAATAATTCCACTTTCTCAATATTTTTCATCCCTTGAATAAATTGCCCTAATTTATGCACATCTTCATCCGCATCCGTATAACCCGGCACTACCACATAACGAATCCAAACCGGTTGGTTACGTTTTTCCAAATATTTGGCAAATTCCAAGGTACGTTTATTCGGTACACCGATTAAATTTTGATGGATTGTGTCGTTTAATTGTTTTAAATCAAGCAGTACCAAATCGGTTGCATCGATTAATTCGTCGATGACATGATCATAATGACGCACAAATCCGTTGGTATCCAAACAAGTATGAATACCTTGTTCCTTACAGGCGCGAAACCAATCGCGCACAAACTCCGCCTGCAAAACCGCTTCACCGCCGGAAGCAGTCACACCACCACCGGAGGCATTCATAAAATGACGATAGGTCACCACTTCTTTCATCAGATCTTCCACTGAAATTTCTTTGCCGGCGTGCAGATCCCACGTATCGCGGTTGTGACAATATTTGCAACGCATCAAACAACCTTGCAAAAATAAAATAAAACGAATACCCGGACCATCAACGGTGCCGCAAGATTCGTAGGAATGATAACGAGCTAAAACTGACATAGATTGCCTTAGATAATTGAATAAATAGAAAACCGGCTAAATTTTACCAAATTTTTTTTATTTTTTCAGAATAATAATACAAACAATGAAAAGATTATGACAAAAATAAAGGCGGATATTCCGCCTTAGGATGAGATCATTTGTGGTTGTGCGGTTAAACGACTGATTTTGCGCAATAAATAGCTAAGCAATGCACCATACGCCGGTACAAAAAGAACTAAACCGACAAATAATTTGAATAAATAGTCAACAATACCGATTTCAACCCAATGTTCTGCCATAAAAGGATCGCTACTGGCATAAAACGCAATAGCGAAAAATAAAAAAGTATCTGCCATTGAGCCAAAAGTCATAGAACTGGTTGGCGCAATCCACCAGGTTTTTAATTGACGCAAACGATTAAATACCACTACATCCAGCAACTGCCCAATCGCGTAGGCAGCAAAACTGGCGAGCGCAATTCTAAACACAAAAAGGTTAAATTGCGTCAGTGCAACGAAGCCTTGATATTGGCTGTCGGAAAAAATCGTAGAAACCACATAACTTATCAGCAACGCAGGAAACATTACCATAAATACTATCCAACGCGCTTCCTTCGCGCCAAAAATACGCACAGTTAAATCCGTTGCTAAGAAAATAAATGGAAAACTTAAGGTTCCCCAAGTGCTATGGATAGAAAAATCCTGCATCAGACCTAATTTTGTCAGCGGAAGATGAATTTCGAAAGGAATTTGCACTAAATAATTGCTGGCAGCAATAATAAAAATATGGAACAAGCTCAACAATACGAGCGCACGACGTTTTTGTTGATCACTAAAGATCGAAAGTGTAGATTTCATGTTGTTACCTTTTTATTGTTTGTTGGGGTGAGGGAACCCAAAGTTATCTTGATTTTTCACCGAAGTGAGGGGCGAGATCATACTGGATTACGAAAATAATTCAAGCCTCATCGCCAAGGTTTCAGGTAATTTGTTGAATTTTACCGTTATTTACCATAAAAGTGCGGTGATTTTCTGGTTGCATTTGTTGCAATTGATCAACAGTGATCGCGCTGACAAAGACTTGAGAGCCGCTTTGTTGCAAGCGTTGTGCAAGCAACGCCCGTTTATATTGATCCAATTCAGAAGCAAAATCATCAATTAAAAAAATGCAATGGCGCGCTTTTTGTTGCATTAAATGCTCGCCTTGCGCAAGACGTAAAGCACACATTAGCAGCTTTAACTGCCCGCGCGAAAGAATATCTTCCGCCGGCAGTCCATTCGCTTTAAAGCGAAAATCCGCTTTTTGCGGTCCAGAGACGGTATAGCCAATAGCGCGATCCCGTTCAAAGTTGCGCGCCAGCACCTCTGCATAATCCGTTTCTTTTTCCCAGCCTTGATGAAATGAAACGGAAATCTCAAGTTCGGGTAAAAATAATAAACAGGTTTGCTCAATATCAGGACGCAAGGCTTCGGCATAGTCAGCACGCCATTGGCTGACTTGATGCGCTAACTTCACTAATTCAACATCCCAAATTTTCAATTCTTGGTAAGAACGCACTTGTTGCAACGCGGAATTGCGTTGCTTTAATAGGCGATTTAAGCTTCCCCAAGCGGCATAAAATGACGCATGATGATGGAACAATCCCCAGTCCAAATAAGCTCGTCGGTAACTCGGTCCGCCATTTAACAGCGTTAACCCTTCCGGCGTAATCAATTGCATCGGCAATAAATGCGCTAAATCGGAAATTTTATTAGCATCTTCACCATTAATTTTCAGCAACGTATTACCTTGGCGTTGTTTTTGCAAGCCTACCGACCATTGATGTTGTTGCTCGTGGATTTTACCGTGTAAGGTAAAGTGCGGTTGTTCATAAGAAATAATCCGATTTGCGACCGCACTTTTAAAAGAACGCCCATGGGCCAAATAAAAGATCGCTTCCAGCAGACTGGTTTTGCCACTCCCATTATTGCCTACCAAAAAGTTAAAACCTCGATCAAACGCAAGATCAATGGCAGTTAAATTACGAAAATGTTCAACAATTAGACGAGAAATTGCCATAAATACTATTATAACCGCATCGGCATAATCACATATTCCGCGCTGGCATCATCCACATCTTCAATCAAGCAACTGGAAGAAGCATCCGTTAAACGCATCCGAACTTGCTGACATTTCAAAGCATTAAGCACATCAAGAATATAGCTGACATTAAAGCCGACTTCCATTTCTTCGCCACTATAATTGACATCGATCAGTTCCTCCGCCACTTCTTGCTCGGAGTTGGTGGAAGTAATTTTCATTGTATTTTCACTCAACTGCAAACGCACAGTACGCACCTTGTCATTTGATAAAATCGCCGCCCGGGCAAAGGCTTGTTTTAGCGTTTCCCAATTTCCCACCATAATGCGCTGCGCATTACGCGGTAATACACGACGATAATCTGGAAAACGACCGTCAATTAATTTCGAAGTAAAAATGACATTGCCCAAATCAATCCGCAAATTATTGGTACCGATTTGTAAACGAGCTTGTTGATCGCCATTTTCTAACAAACGCGCCAATTCCAATACGCCTTTGCGCGGCAAAATCACGGAATGCGTTTGTAAATCTTGCTCTAACGCAATGGTACAAACCGCCAAACGATGCCCATCGGTCGCCACTGTACGCAATAAATTGCCTTCAGTTTCAAATTTCATCCCGTTTAAAAAATAACGCGCATCTTGATTTGCCATAGAAAATTGGGTGGCTTCAATTAAACGACGCAAGGTGCTATGCGACAAGCTAAAATCCACTTGCGATTGCCAATCTGCTAAATTTGGATATTCTTCCGCCGGCAAGGTAGTTAAATTAAATTTACTGCGTCCGGAACGCACAATGGCACGATCCTCTTCAAAACTCACCGTGATTTCCGCGTCTTCCGCAAAACTGCGGCAAATATCAAGAAATTTTTTCGCCGGAATAGTGAAGGTTCCGTCTTGTTCCGCTTGTGAAAGTTGGGTCTGGGTAGATAACTCAACTTCCAAATCCGTACCGGTTAAGGTCAAACGGTCGCCGGTAATTTGCAATAACACATTGTTTAACACGGGAATATTCGGACGATTACTCAATACGCCACACACTTGCTGTAATGGTTTTAATAAATTTTCTCTTGAAACAATAAATTGCATAATTTAGCCCCTTATGCCGATAAAGTACGGATTAAATTTGACCAATCTTCTTGAATATTATTATCTTCTTCGCGCAGCGTTGCAATCGTCCGACAAGCGTGAAGCACCGTAGTATGATCGCGATCGCCAAACCCTTTCCCAATTTCCGGCAAGCTGCGGTTGGTCAGTTCTTTTGCTAACGCCATCGCCAACTGACGAGGACGTGCAATGGAACGGGAACGATTTTTCGATTTTAAATCAGACACTTTAATGCGATAGTATTCCGCTACGACTTTTTGAATATTATCCACCGTCACCAATTTATCTTGCAATGCCAACATATCTTTTAAGGTTTCACGCACAAAATCAATGCTGATCACTTTCTCACCTTTAAACTCTGCCATCGCAAAAAGTTTGTTTAATGAACCTTCAAGTTCACGTACATTAGAACGCAATTTTTGCCCCACGAAAAACGCCACTTCTTCCGGCAAAATAATTGCCTCCTTAGCTTCTTTTTCGCGACGTTCTTGATTTTTTTCTTCCGCTTTTTTCAACAAAATCGCCACACGCGTTTCCAAATCCGGCGGCTCGATCGCAATGGTCAAGCCCCAGCCAAAACGGGATTTTAAGCGATCTTCAATTTTTTCAATCTCTTTCGGATAGCGATCTGAAGTGAGAATAATCTGCCTACTGCTCTCAAATAAGGAATTGAAAATATGGAAGAATTCTTCTTGAGTCCCGTCTTTGCCAGCAAAAAATTGAATATCATCAATTAATAACGCATCCAAAGTGCGGTAGAATTTTTTAAATTTTTCCATCGTATCGGATTTTAAGGACTTAACGTATTCCTGCATAAAGCGTTCGGCATGAATATAAATGACCCGTGCATTAGGATTATGCGTACAAATGCCATTACCAACCGCATGCAACAAATGGGTTTTTCCCAACCCTGTGCCACCATATAAAAACAACGGATTAGCACTTTGCTCACCCGGATTATTCGCCACCTTTTGCGCAATCGCGCGCGCCAACTGGTTGGATTTACCCTCCACGAAATTTTCAAATACTTGTTTGGTATTTAAATTAGAACGATACGCGTTTTTCACTTCCGTCTCTTCGGTCACAACAGATTGCGATATGGCCTTTTCTTGGGTTTCCACCGGTTTTGCCGCTGGTTTGATCCCATCTTGCACGCGCACGATCAAATTCGTATTTTGTGCCAACTGCTGAACCAATTTCGTAATTTGTTCTAGATAATGAGTCTCTACCCAGCTGCGTACAAAGATATTCGGCGCATAAAGCACAATCGTATTCTCCGAAGGTATATCCGCCTGCAACGGACGCAACCAAGTATCAAAATCCGTTGCTGACATTTGATCTTGTAGTAATAAAAGGCAATCTTGCCAAAGCGACGTGGAAGTTGGTTTCAT